>NZ_VIGC02000001.1 GCF_006569185.2 Litorilinea aerophila
GCCGCCGTGCCCGCCCGCTGTCGAACCAGCCACCCACGGCGGGCCAGAGACCCGCCCTACGCACGTGTTGCACCCAATCCGGACAGGTGCAGGGACGGCAACGGCTGCGCAGCGACTGGGTCGGCATTTGAGAATCCCGACCCCGCGTCGTGATGGTTGGCCAGTGGCGGAGTGAGCATCCTCAGACGCGTTGTAATCCGTGAGATCTGTGGCTGAAAATACAGTGCAAAGATAGTGAGCTGTGAAATCTATGGATCTAAGCGGAAATTTTTATCTGTCGCCGTTTGTTGTCTCACCATCCGACTCAAGCTATGCTATACTTCTTCCCATCTAGTAAATTCCGGTAGAAATTCGCCGAACGTTTCCACCAGAGGGAGCGCGCCCAGAGGGCACCCGGAATTTCTGCCGTGACATTTACGCCAGATGGTACCAGTCATTTGGCAACAACGAGCGATCGGGTGGAAAGCAAGCAGGGTGGAAAGAAATCAGACCAATATGAACATAGCACTGGACGTCATGGGCGGTGACCATGGACCGGCGGAGATCATCGCCGGCGCCATCGAAGCAGCCCGGGCCTACAAAAATGTGACCATTTCCCTGGTGGGTAAGCCGGAAGTCATCCAGGCCGAGCTGGCAAGGCAGAACGCCACAGGGCTCAACCTGCCCATTGTCCCGGCCAGCGAAGTCATCGAAATGGGCGAGAAGCCGGCTGCGGCCGTGCGAGCCAAGCCGGACAGCTCCATGGTCGTTGCCAGCCGCCTGGTGCGCAACGGCACGGCTCAGGCCTTCGTGACCGCAGGCAACACCGGCGGCGCCCTGGCCGCGGGCATCCTCCAGATCGGGCGCATGCGGGGCATCCTGCGGCCTGCCCTGATCTCCCCCTTCCCCACCCATCGGGGCTTCTGCGTCGTCCTGGACATCGGCGCCAACGCGGATGTACGCCCGGAACACCTCCAGCAGTTTGCGGTCATGGGCAGCCTCTATGCCCGCCACATCCTGGGCATCGTCAACCCCAGTGTCCGCATCCTGAGCAACGGCGAAGAGGCCGGCAAAGGCAACCATCTGGTAGTGGAAGCCTTCCGGCTGCTGGAACAGACGCCCGGCATCAACTTTCAGGGCAATGTGGAGAGCAAGGAGATCATGGAGGGGCTGACCGACGTGGTGGTGACGGACGGCTTCACGGGGAACATCTTCGTCAAGACGGCCGAAGCTACGGCCAAGCTGCTCCAGCAGGTGATGATTGAAGAGCTCACGGCCGGCCCCATCAGCAGCGTGGGGGCCTTTCTGGCCCAGGCCGCTCTGCGCCGGGTTCGCCGCCGGGTGGACGACAGTGAATACGGCGGCGCGGTGCTGTTGGGCCTGAGCGGGCTGGTGGTGGTGGCCCACGGCCGCAGCAAGGCCAACGCCATCCGCCACGCCATCCGGGTGGCCAAGCAGGGCATCGAGCAGGATATCCTGGCCAAGATCCAGCGGGAGGTGAGCCGACAAATGGCTGAAGGCACGGATCTGGCCGGATCAGAGTCCATGGATATGTTCAATCAAACCTCAACGCTTAAGAAAGAAACGGCATGAGATCATACCGCAATCTCCGGGAAATCAAACGTAAGGAAACCCTGGGCCGCCGCCTGAGCCTGCTGGGGCTGGGCATCCTGTTTATTGGCCTGATGGCCAGCTTTGTGCCCAACTGGTATCCACCAGATCAGGAGGCCCCCAACGCATTCGCGCGCTTCCTGCAGGAGAACTGGGCCTGGATCAGCTTTGCGGCCCTCCCCTTGGGCTTCATCGCCGCCAGCGTGGGCAGCTACTTCATCAATCGCTTCGCGCGCCGTCGCTGGCCCGGCAGCGGCCTCATCGCTCGCCCGGACGAAGTGCTGGAGCGAAGCATGAAGGGCTTCGACGATAAGTACGCCTACTTTGCCTGGAGCCTGCCCGCTAACTACGTGGTGGCCGGCCCCTGTGGCCTGGTGGTCTTCGCCGTCCGGGGCGACCGGGGGCGGGTCAAGGTCCAGGGCGACAAGTGGCGGGAACCCTTCAGCATCGGGCGCCTGTTCACCGTCTTCGCCCGGGAAGGGGTGGGCGATCCCACGGCAGAGCTCCAGGAGCAGATCCGCAAACTGCGGGCGCTGCTGGAAAAGCACACCAACGGCGACCCGCAGCAGGGCTCCCTGGCCGATATCCCCATCGAGGGCGCGGCCGTCTTCCTCAACCAGCAGGTCCAACTGGAGTTGGAGAACCCCTCCATCCCCGTGCTGCGGGTGGACCAGGTCAAGGAATTCCTCCGCCGCCGTGCCCGGGAGGTGCGGCTGTCGTCGGAGCGGCACCGGGCCATGCTGGCCTATCTGCAGGAGCAGAGCACCTACCAGGACGGCGACGGCGAGAAGAGCAGAGAGGGAAGCCGGGAAAAGTCGGAGAAGGCGCGGAAATAGCCTTCACCCGTTTTTGAAGCCCAGGCCCCGCTCCTTCAGGCTCACATAGCGGTTGCGGCCGATGATCAGGTGATCCAGCACGTCGATGTCCAGCAGGGCGCCGGCTTCCACGATCATCTCCGTCACCCGCACATCCTCTGGGCTGGGGGTGGGGTCCCCGCTGGGATGGTTGTGCACCACGATCAGGGATGCGCTGTTGGCGCGGATGGCCTCCCGGAAGATCTCGCCGATACGGACCACGGCTGTGTTCAGGCTGCCGGCATAGACGTTCACCACCCGCAGCACGCGGTTTTTGGTGTCCAGGAGCACGGTGCGCAGATGTTCCTGCTCCAGCAGCCCCATCTCCAGCATCAGCAGATTGGCCACATCCGCCGGCCCCCGGATCTGGGGGCGCTCCTCGGGCGAGGAGACCAGCAGCCGGCGACCCAGCTCCAGGGCCGCCTTGATCTGGGTCGCCTTGGCCTCGCCCACGCCGTGGACCCGGCACAACTCGTCGAAGTTGGCCTGGGCCAGCCCGGCCAGCCCGCCGAAGTGGGAAAGGACCCGTTCGGCCATGCGGATGACATTTTCACCGCGGCCACCCACCCGCAAAATGATGGCCAGCAGCTCTGCCGTGCTCAGGGCGGAAGGCCCGGCATAGAGCATCCGCTCCCGGGGCCGCAGATCGACAGGCAGATCTCGGATCAGGGGATTGTATTCGGGGGATTCCATCTTCAGCTTCCAGTTGAATGTTGGTCGGGATTGGATGAACAGAAATCTGGCTCGATTCCCGGCCGGGGAATCCTGAGGTGCGCCCATTATACCGCGCCCCGGCCCGATGCACCACGTTGCCCATGGCATGAAGACCTATTTCTATCTGCGAACAGCTTACAAACTATCGGCGGAGCCCATCCCGGCCTGCTTTCTGGAGCTAGATGAGCACTTCGACGCCCTGGTGGCCAGCCCCCAGGAAGCCGCCAACCACCGGGATATCCTCCTGGCCGAGAGCGTCTGCAGCCGCATGGCCGACGTGGAGATGTACGCCTTTCTGATGGAGGACGCGCGGCGCCGCCAGTCCATGGAGCCGGGGGAAGATGAAAAGGCGGCCATCCTGACCCGCTCGTTCTTGTTGGGCTATCTGGCCGCGTGCAAAGCCCTGCTGGATAGCTGCGCGGTGGTCCTGGCCATCCTCTATCAGCTGCCCCTGAGCAATCACGAACGCAGCTTCAGCAACAGCGACTACTGGCACCAGCTGGTGATCCAGGAACCCAGCGTCCACCGGCGCTACCATCCCTTGCGGCTCTTCTTCAGCGAAGTGCAGCGCTGGTACAACGGCATGGTCCACCGGATCCCACCCCTGGTGGTCCTCCACAGCCACTACGGCCACCGACCCCAGCGGGAGTTGCTGCTCAAAGTGGCGAACACCATGGAGGCGGACCTGGAAGCCATTGCCCGGGAGCCTTACCGGGTGGACTGGATCGATCCCCTGGAGCTGCACAGCCGCTGGAAGCCCCGGTTCCTGGCCCTCTGTGAAAAGATCTGCCAGGACATTGCCCAGAATCCGATGCCGCCTTATGGACTGTCCGGGTAGGGGATCCCCCCGGCGCGATTTTGCTTGACAAGCCCTGGTGCCGCTGCTATATTTTCACCATGACTAAAAATCAATTTTTAGACAGACCAAAAACCCTGACGTCTGCCCACGAGGATTACCTCAAAGCGGTCTATCTGCTGCAATCCCAGGGCAAGGAGGTCACCAACTCGGCGCTGGCCAACCACCTGGAGATCTCGCCGGCTTCCGCCACCAACATGATCAAGAAGCTGGCCGAGCTCAAACTGGTGGAATACACCCCCTACCAGAGCATCAGCCTCACGCCGGCCGGGGAACAGGTGGCCCTGGAAGTGCTGCGCCATCATCGCCTGCTGGAACTCTACCTGCACCAGGAGCTGAAACTGCCGTGGGACCAGGTGCATGCCGAGGCCGAGCGGCTGGAACATGTCATCAGCGAAGCCCTGGAGGATGCCATTTCCCTGGCCCTGGGCAACCCCACGGTGGATCCCCACGGGGATCCCATCCCCTCCAAAAAGGGCAAGATTACCGAGGTGGAAGGGATTCCCCTGAGCCAGGCCGAGCTCCACGTGCCCTATCGCCTGGTGCGGGTGCTGATGCAAGATGAGGAACGGCTGCGTTACCTGGGCAGCCTGGGCCTGTACATCAACGCTATCGTCACCCTGCTGGAACGGGCCCCCTTTGAAGGCCCCCTCCTGATCGACGTGGACGGCACCCACCACGCGCTGGCCCACGAGATGGCCCAGCGCCTGTTGGTGACCGTGGCCGAAGCACCCCCGGCAGAACAGTCGGCAGCACAGCCGCCCGAGCACCATCTAGCACCCCCTGAAGAACAAGAGCCCGCCAACGAAAAAGGTAGGGAGGACGTATGAGACTCTGGCAGAAGCTCCGGGGCGGGCGCCATCAGGACAGCCCCCCGACCCCATCCCGGCCCGTCGTCGTGGTGTCCGGGTTGCCACGCTCCGGCACATCCATGATGATGAAAATGTTGGAGGCCGGCGGTCTGCCGGTGCTGGTGGATCACCTGCGCCAGGCCGATGCAGACAATCCCAAGGGCTACTACGAGTTCGAACGGGTCAAACAGCTGGACAAAGGGGACAAGGCCTGGGTGGCAGAAGCCCAGGGCAAGGCGGTCAAGGTGATCTCCGCCCTGCTGGAGCACCTGCCCCCCGGCTACCAGTACCGGGTCATCTTCATGCATCGAGCCATGGAGGAGGTGCTGGCCTCCCAGCGCAAAATGCTGGAACATCGCGGGGAAGCCAACAACCAGGTAAGCGACGAGGAGCTGGCCCGGCTGTTCGAGAAGCACCTGGCCAAAGTGCAGGGCTGGCTGCGCAGCCAACCCCACTTTGCCGTGCTGGATGTGAACTACAACGCCATGTTGGCCGATCCCCGCCCCCAGATCCGGGCCATCAACACCTTTTTGGGCGGCATCCTGGACGAAGAGAAGATGGCCGCCATTGTCGACCCGAACCTCTACCGCAACCGCACATGAGCAGACGTCCTTCCGGCCAGATGCCCCCATCCCAGGCCGGGAATTACGCCAACCCTAGAACCTGTGCTAAGATGAAAGACAACGATGAAGTCATCTCCTGCGGCGCAAGGCGCCTGGGTAGGCCGGTGCCGCGGGGTTTCGAACAGGTTGAGGGGAGAGACAAACCATGAAGAAACTGTTCAAGTTCGTCCTTTTTGCTGCCTTTGTTGCCGGCGTGGTCTATGCCGTGAAAAAGGTGCTGGCGCCACCGGAAGGAAGCTCCAACCAGGCCGGAAGCGGCGTGCTGCCGCCCACAGAGCCGGTCAAGTCGCTGGATGAGGCGCCCCTGGGCGGCCAGATCAGCGAGGAGCTGCTCAAAATCCTGGTCTGCCCGGAAGACAAAGGCCCCCTGGAGCTGGTGGACGATGGCAAATTCCTGCTGAACCCGCGCAATGGCTACAAATATCCCATTCGCAACGGCATCCCCGTGATGCTGATCGAGGAGGGCAAAAAATATCGGGACCCCAGCCTGATTCGCCAGGATGGGGCCGGCGCCCAGCAGACCAGCGACGCCCCCCAGGCCTCCACGCAGGAGGGCTAACAGCAGCACGGCACGGGGGAGGCGGCCCTGGATGGGCACGCCTGCAGCCTATGACCACAAAGCCAGGGGGATAGCGTACAAGGGCCATCCCCCTGGCTTCTTTTTGCCCGTCAGGGCCTGCTTCTCAGGCGGCGGATGCCCCTATGCGCTGATTCGCTCCCGCAGCCACCGGAGGATCTCATCCCGGATCCGCCTGGAGCGGCCCGGGTCCACCCCACCACTGCCCACAGCCACCACCAACCCCTCATGGCGAGCCACAGCCGGCACGTGGAAGGTCCCCTCTTCGGGCGCGTCCGCCACGTTGCAGAGGATGCCCAGCCGGGCTGCATCCCGGGCGACCTGGGCGTTAACAGCCCGCTGGTCGGTGGCGGCAAAAGCCAGCAAGGCTCCTTTCAAATCACCAGAGGTATAAGGCCGGGCCACCCATTCCACCCGGTCCGCCGCCGCCCATGCCTGCAGGGCCTCCGTCAGCGCCGGGCTGACCACCCGAACCCGGGCGCCGACTGCCAGCAGACCCTGGACTTTCCGCGTCGCCACCCGGCCGCCCCCGACCACCACGGCCAGGGCGCCGTCAACCTGGGTCAGATAGATGGGATAGACCGAAGCAGCCATCGGTGTCCACGTCAGGTTCCCAGGGCCGCCAGCATGGGCCGGGCTTCAGCGTCTGCCAGCGGGAGAAAGCCCGCCGCGTCTCCCTGGGCCCGGAACCAGGCCAGCTCGTCGTGCAGGGCCGCCACTTCGCCGATGACGATGACCGCCGGCGAGGTGAGCCCCGCCTCGGCCATGGCCCCGGCCAGCTGAGCCAGCGTCGAACGCACCACCTGCTGTTCATCGGTGGTCCCCCAGCTGATGGCCGCCGCCGGCGTGTCCCCCCCGCGTCCGGCCGCCATGAGTCGCGCCGCGATCTGCTCGATCTGGCGGACGCCCATCAGCACCACCAGGGTGGGTATCCGGGCCAGGGCCTCCCAGTCGGTCATGCTCTGCTCCCGCCCCCGGCACTCGTGGCCGGTGACCACGGCAAAGGAGGTGGAGATGCCCCGGTGGGTGACCGGAATGCCGGCATAGGCGGGGACCGCCACCGCAGAGGTGATGCCGGGGACCACTTCGTAGGGGAGCCCGGCCTGCTGGAGGGCCAGGGCCTCTTCGCCGCCCCGGCCAAAGACGAAGGGATCGCCCCCCTTCAGCCGGACCACCTGGTATCCGGCCCGTACCCGCTCCACCAGCAGGGCGTTGATGGCATCCTGCTCCAGGGTGTGATGATCGGGCCCTTTGCCCACGAAGATACGCTCCGCGTCCGGGCGGATTTCATCCAACAATTCCTGGGCGATCAGGCGGTCGTAGATGACCACGTCGGCCTGCTGCAACAGGCGCAGCCCCCGCACGGTGATGAGATCCGCGCGGCCAGGGCCGGCGCCGACGATATAGGCCTTGCCGCCGTATCGTCGAGCGGCGAACGAAATCGTCTTCATCCTCCAATCCTTTCCAGAAGTGTACCCGCCGTTTCCACCGACTCCAGGGAACCGGCAAGCTGAGCTTTCGGCGATGGGGCGAGCCAGTGGGCCATCACCACCTGGGCGCGGCCAGCCCTGCAGGCAGCTTCCCGCCCGACCCCTGCCGGCCGACAGGGCATCGCCGCCAGTTGCTCCTGGACCGCAGCGGCCCGGTGGGCGATGACATCGGCCAGGAGCAGATCGTAGTCCAAATGCCGGGCCAGGTGAATGGTCACCGCCGGATAGCGCCGGCGGACCTCTGCCAGGATGCCGGGCAGATCTTCCCGCACATGGCGGCCCATGTGCAAAAAATAGGGCAGGGCCAGGATGTAGCGGGCGCCATCTTCCACCAGCTGCTGGACAGCCTGGGAAATCTCCGGTTCGTTGCAGTCCAGGAAGCCCACCTGTCCGTAGGTAAAGCCCATCTGGACCTGTACCTGCTGCATCACGCTGTAGACCGGGCGATTGGCCGCGGGCAGGGGGGTGCCGTGGGCCAGGAAGAGCAGGCCGGCCGGCCGGCGTCGAGGGGCATCCGCCTCGGCCTCCTGGACCCGTCGGCGGGCCAGGGCCACCATGGCCGGGTGATCACCCAGCACCGGGGCCACATGAAAATCCAGATCCGGGTAGGCCCGGGCCACATCCTGCAGGAGGGCCGGAAGATCCTGCTGGACGTAGGTGCCTTCGATCAGAAAGTACGGCTGCACGATGACCGTGGTCGCCCCCTGGGCGTGACACTTTTCCACCATTTCGGCCAGGGTGGGCCGGCTATAGTTGAGAAAGCTGGCCTCCACCAGGGGAGCCACCCCCCGCTCCCGAAGCCGGGCGGCGATCCGGATCATGGATGCGCCGCTGGCGCTGCGAAGGCTACCGTGGCCGATCAGGATAACTGCTTGCATGGTCGTTGCTCCTTCCCCAAAGCGATTACCGGGCCAGTTTTCCAGCCCCCTCTGCCTGGCCGAAGCATTCCCCGTCCCTGGGAATTCCCGGTCCGCCAGGAGCCGGCCCGGCGTTGTGTCCATATTCGTTCCATCGCGCTCATGCCCCTACGGCAGCCAACCGGCCATAGGCTGAATGGCCGGCGCCGTTGCCGGGCTGCAACAAGCAACAGAGGGGCCCCGCTGTTGATACCGGTGACAGCCAGATAACAGGCTGCCGTCACGCGGGCGAATGGGCCAATTTGCTTGTGGCACAATGTGTTGTGAAAAACGTGTCGTGAAAACGATCAGACAGGGATGTGCACTTCTACGGCGAACCGGACTTCGTCGTCGTTCGCAGGCAGGCCCGGCTTGCGAGCCAAGACGGAGCCTGCGTAGAAGTGCCTAGCGACAGGCGCAGGTACAGCCAGAGGAACAGCAGGAGGTACAGGTGCAGGAGGTGTACTGGAAGAGAAATTCAGTCGGCTGGGGCCAGAACCGGACAGCAGCGGCCGGTAAGTCAGGATACAAAGCGGCCCGGAAGAAGCCGGTACGTAAAGGAGGAAGGGGCGGATGAAGGCTCATCCGCAAGGATGCTGCTAGATTCATGGTAGCACCTCACTACTACAGTCTGGCGTAAATACCACGGCAGAAATTCCGGGGGCCCTCTGGGCGCGCTCCCTCGGGTGGATGCTATCGACAGATTTCTGCCGGGATTTACTGCGCCTTTGGCCCACGTTCATCGCCCAACTTTCCTGGTCACCTGGCGGTGCCATGAACGCCAGAACCAACACCGCAAACAGGTTGGGTGCAAGTATAAGGGGAGATCTACCCTTTGTCAAAAAGAGTCGAAAGAATCGGGAATATCAACCTGGAACGCTCACGGCCGGCGCAGGCGATCCCGCAGGCGTTGCCACAGGGAACGCAGCTGCTGCACCCGGGACGGTTCAACCGGGCGGCCAGCATAGCGCACTTCCACGAACGCGGCCGTCAGCTCCTGGACAGCCTCCCGATCTTCTGGTGCCTCCCCCACGCGCTCAGCCAGCCGGGGCGCATAGCGGAAGGGTGTTTCGGCCGGACGCCGGGCCACGCCGGCTTCCTGGGCCCGTTCCAGCAGGGAGAGGTAGAAATAGCGCACCTGCTGCTCTGGGGCCAGCCTGCGCCAGGGCAGCCAATCCCAGAGGCTGCGGCGCTCCTTGCCCTGGCTTTCCGTCCGGTCAGCTTCCTCCCGGGCCCGGATGCGGGTCAACTGCCACTCCCGGTAGGCCCCGAACAGTTGAGACCAGCGCTCCCGCAGCATGTGCCAGAGGCGCTGCAGCCACTGGAAATTTACACCCCGGCCGCTGAGGTAGATGTAGGCCATGTATCCCAACAGGGCCGCCGTCAGCAGCCAGAAGAGGAGGCCGCCGGTCCAGGCCGGCAGGGGTGAATCCATGGGCGGGGGCGGCGTCGGCTGGATGGGTTGGATGGGCTGGGCCGGTGGCGGGGCCTCGGGAGGCTGTTCGCCGGTCAACAGGGCCAGCAAGAGGAGGAAAAGACCGAACAGGAAGCGAAACAGCTCCAGGAGCCCGAAATAGATGGCCTGGATCAGGAAGGTCAAAATCTGGGCCAGCCGGAAGGTTCCCCCCAGGGGCATCAGGGCCGCCACCACGCCCACCGCCAGGATCAGGAGCAGGGAGTAGATGGGCCAGTTGCGCAGGATGCTCTCCGAACTGGGCGTCTTCTGCAGCGTCCAGCGGGCACGGAGCAGGGCGAGCTGTCCCTGGCTGATCAGCACCAGGCCGCAGAAAAAGTAGATCAGGATCCCGGCCACCACTACAGGGTCGATATGCTGCCGCAGCACGGCGAAAAATCCCTGCTCCGGCGCCTCCAGCCGAGAACCTGCAGCCAGCATCACCAGGAGGATCCCGCCCACCACCCAGCGGGCCACGAAACGCCGCAGGATGGCCGGCCGGTCCGTGTAGACCGGGCGGGCCGTGTCCTGCCAGCGGTCGTTGAAAGTCCGCGCCAGGTAGAGGTCGTCCGGCTGGAGGGCCATGGCCATGAGATCGGCGGTCATGCCGCTGGCCAGAACCCAGGCCAGGCCCACCAGGATCGCCCCCAGGATGAAGTAGCCGTCGAAGAGGGTTTCCATGGGCCGCAGGAAAAACTGGTCTACAGTCGGCCAGGTGGCCGTGGTGGCCCAGATCCCCAGCCGGGTGATCAGGAGAAGCAGGGAGAGTTCGGCTGCCCGGTAGCCCGCGGTGCGCCGGCTGCGCTGCCCGGGCTGAGCCAGCCAGGAAGTGGAGACCGAGCCGATGATGGCGGCTGCCACCCCTAAGAGCACCAGCCACTGGGTGTAGGCAGGCGCCAGGCCGATGACAAAGCGACGGAGGAAGGCCAGCAGAGCCAGCTCCAGGGAAGCCGCCATCAGGGCGATCAGCACCGGCCGCAGCAGGGAGGTCAACCAGGGCTGATCATACTGGACCGAGGAGCCCGGCTCCGGCATGGGCTCCTCGCTGTCGGATGGAGATGGTTCGTCCGCCGGCGTCCCTTCGGCCAGCGCTGCTTCCGATTCCTGGAGCCGTTCTTCCGTGGCCACGTTGATCCTTTCCTTCCCAACCACTTTTCTTCCCGACAAGGGTTTTCTCAGCATGGGGCCACCATCGCCGGCAGTCGCGCAGAGGACGCCCGCCGGCTACACCTGGGCCAGATCCTTCTCCCAGATAGTTCGATGGACGGTCACGCCCAGTTGCTCCGCCTGGGCCCGAATCTGGTTCAGATTCGGCTGAGGCGCGCAGACCAGGACCACCACGTTGGAGCCCCGGCGATAGGCGTGGTGGAGCATCCACAGGCCTGCTTCATCCAGGCGCGGTGTGACCACCACCAGGGTAGTGCCCCACTCCAGGTCGGCAATCTGCCTGGGCAGCCACTCCTCCAGCCGGGGCTCGAACTCGTGCATCTGGATGCGGGCCAGGGTGCTGAGGATGGTGCGCAGATGTCCCTGCCCGTTACGGGTGGGGATGGGCACGGCCACCTGCCCGGTGAGGGAATCCAGGCCGTTGCTGATGAGCCCCACCGGCTGCCGCTGATCGGTCACGTAGCTGGCGATGGAAGCCGCCACCACGATGGCCCACTCGCTGCTTCCAATCGCGCCGTTGAGGGGGTAGGCGTGCCGGTTCAAGTCCAGGACGATGGCCACGTTCAGGGCTATGGCCGGCAAAAACTTCTTGACCAGCAGGGTGTCCTCGTGGGCGCTGGCCTTCCAGTGGATCCGGCGCAGGCTGTCGCCGCTCATGTAATCCCGCACACCGGCCAGCCGGTTGGGGTCCTCGAAGAGACGTTGACGGCTGGGCAGAGCCCCGAAGGGCGAGCGGCTGGGCAGCCCCAACTGGTGCAGGGGAACCACCTGGGGGTAGACGGTGACGTAGACAGGCGCCTGCTCCTGCCAGCTCGCCTCGGCAAAGCCGAAGAGGTCCCCTGTGTTCAGGGAGAGGGGACCCACCGGGTAGTAGCCCCGGCGTTTACAGGCCAACAGGTACTCATGTTCCACGTGGCCCCGCGCGCCCACGGCCAGCACCCAACGGTAGTTGAGAATTTCCTTGAGATCCAGAGGGACCCGCTCCTCCACCATCAGCCAGGGCAGGGGCAGCCAGCTCCGGTTGTCGATGGTGAGCTTCACCGGAATTTTTTCACCCACGAAGGCATGGTGCAGCATCTGGCGGCGGATGGAAAGCCTGTTCAGGCTCCGACGGATCCACCAGTGGCTGAAGACCCAGACGCCCCCCACCACGTAGACCAGGTAGTAGATCCAGTCCAGGCGCAACAGGGTGGCGATGAGGAAGAGAATCAGGACCGACCAGAAAAGGTTGTGCATGGCGATTTTGGCATTCGTCAGTCGACGTCGCCCAGATCCAGCGGCGTCTGTTCCATAATTTCGGCCAGGATCGCCTGGGCCGTCCGCCCGCGCAGGGCGCTCTCCGGGTTGACGATGCAGCGGTGGGGGAGAGCCAGGGGCACCAGGGCCTGAATGTCGTCGGGGAGCACATAGTCTCGCCCGTGGAGGGCTGCCCGGGCCTGGGCGCCCCGATACAAGGCCAGCGCCCCCCGAGGGCTGGCCCCCAGGGTCAGGTCGGGATGACGCCGGGTGGCCTGGGTCAGGGCCACGATGTAGTTACGCAGGCTCTCATCCACCCGCACCTGCCAGACCTGCTCGGCCAGACGGGGAATCTCGGCCCCGTCCACCACCTTCTCCAGGGTCTCGATGGGATGCCGCTGGCCCAGGTTGACCAGCATCTGACTTTCCTGCTCCGGCGACAGATAACCCACGCTCAGCTTGAATAGGAAGCGGTCCAACTGGGCTTCAGGCAGGGGAAAGGTGCCTTCGTATTCGATGGGGTTTTGGGTGGCCAGGACCAGAAAGGGCCTGGGCAAGGGGCGGGTGACCCCGTCCACGGTGACCTGGCGTTCCCCCATACACTCCAGCAGGGCCGCCTGAGCCCGGGGCGTAGCCCGGTTAATTTCATCGGCCAGCAAGATGTGGGTGAAAGCCGGGCCGGGCACAAATTGAAACTGGCGAGTTTCCTGGTTGAAGACGCTGACGCCGGTGATATCGCTGGGCAACAGATCGGGCGTACACTGCAAACGGCGAAAATCGGCGTCCAGGCTCAGGGCAAGCGCCCGGGCCAGCATGGTCTTGCCGACGCCGGGGACATCCTCCAACAGCACATGTCCTTCACACAACAGGGCAATGATCAGGACTTCCACCACATCCTGCTTGCCCACAATGACCCGTTCCACATTGGCGCTCACCTTCTGGGCAAAGCGCTGGATCTCCTCAACGGCCAACTTTTCCTCCGATCTCATGGGTGTGGATTGATGATTCTATTCTAACCGATCCCAGGCCAGTAAGCCACCCACAAACCCGGCGCGCCCGGTGTTGGATGGGGGCGCGTCCACCAGTTGGCCTTTTCGTCGGTTTTGTCCTTCCCAGGAATATGGTATGATCTACAGGGTGGAGGTCGACAGTGGCCTGGCCTGTGGCAGGCCCTGAACCCTCCCCACTGAATCCTGCTTCAGCAAACCTTTCATGCCCGACCAAACGTTTATTAGATCGTCGGCAAAACATGACCAAACAAAGGAGTCACCTATGAATTCGACACAACTTCAGCGTTCATCCCATCTGTTATCCCGTTGGTTCAGCCTGGGGCTTGCCCTGCTGCTCTTGTTGGCGTTCAGCGGGCTGGCCATGGCCCAGGATGAAGAGTACACACCAGACGTCCAGGTTTCCGACATGGGCATCGTAGACGGCAAGGTGATCATCACCCGGGCCACCATGGATGGGCCCGGCTGGGTGGTGATCCACACCGACGCCGACGGAAGCCCGGGCCCGGTCATTGGCCACGCGCCGCTGCAGGAAGGGGAAAACCTGGACGTGGCGGTGGAAATCGATGCCGAAGCGGCTACGCCCTTGCTGTTTGCCATGTTGCACGTGGACGAAGGCGAAGTGGGCACCTACGAGTTCCCCGGGCCGGATGTGCCCGTGCGGGTGAATGACAACATCGTGATGGCCCGCTTCTCGGCCGCGCCTGTGGTGGAAGAGGCCGAGATGAAAGAGGCAGAAGCGAAGGCCGAAGAGGCCCCCATGGCGCCTGCCGCCATGCCGGAGACCGGCGGCAGCACATCCCTGCCCCTGATCGTGGGCATCGTGGCCCTGCTGTTCGTGGGTCTGGCCGGCAGCGTGGTGGTGGCCCAGCGGCGGCGGACTGCCTGAGTTCCACCCCCGTTGAGCGGGGTTTTGCCCCAGGTAAAGAGCCCATCACCCCAGAGGGCATAGAGAAAGGAAGGCGCAGGGAAATTCCCTGCGCCTTCCTGGCGTCTCAGGGGTGTTGCAGTGCTGTTCTGACAGGGGAAATAGCAGGCTGTTTTGGACGGTAGGACTTTGACGTTCCAGGAGCGATATGCTATTTTATCTTTACCGCTGTGGCCCGATATGCCCCCTTAGCTCAGAGGACAGAGCAGTGGTTTCCTAAACCATGTGCCCAGGTTCGAGTCCTGGAGGGGGCGCTCGCGTTTAAAATCCCTGACTTCCCTGCACAAAGGGGGTCTATCCCCACTGGGACGCAGCGGGCGCAGCGGAAGGCCCGAGAGCGCTCAGAGAACACGCAACGTGCTCTGCGTCTCTGCGGCGTTCTTGCAGTGGAGTCATCACTCGCCTCGAAATCAGAGGGGCACCAATCAGCGTTTTCTGCACCTGGATCACGCACGGATGCGTGCCTGCGGATACGCCCTGCATCAGGCTTCCTGCCCCATCACGCTGCCCCGGCGTCCCGATATTTCCCCAGGACGTGCCGGGCCACCACCCACTTATGCACTTCGTCCGGCCCGTCGTAGATCCGGCCAGCGCGTTCATGGCGGTACCAGTAGGCCAGGGGCGTGTCGTCGGTCATGCCTAGCGCACCGTGGACTTGAATGGCCCGGTCCAGTACCTGTTGCAGCACATTGGCCACCACAAATTTGATGGTGGAAATCTCGACCCGGGCTGCATAGGCCCCCTCCTGCTCCATCTTCCAGGCTGCATGCAGGACCAATAGCCGGGCACCATCGATGGCAGCCCGACTTTCCGCAATCCAATGCTGCACCGCCTGCTGATCGGCCAGCCAGGCCGAGCTGGACATCTTGCGGCTCGCCGCGCGGGTACACATGAGGTCGAACGCCCGCTCACAGATGCCAATCCAGCGCATGCAGTGGTGGATGCGCCCCGGCCCCAGGCGTATCTGGGCCAGGCGAAACCCCTCTCCTTCGGCGCCCAGCCGATTCTCCTGGGGCACCCGACAGTTCTCCAGCCGGATCTCGCCGTGGCTGGCGTGATCGCTGCCCGGCTCCCCCATGATGGAAATGTTGCGCACCAACGTGAATCCTGGCGTGTCACACGGAACGATAATCTGGCTGGCCCGACGATGGCGGTCCTCGGCCTCGGGATTGGTCACCGCCATGACGATGGCGAAGTGGGCCCCGTCGGCTCCGGTGGCGAACCATTTGTGGCCGTTCAAGACGTAGTCGTCGCCATCCTTGACGGCTGTGGTCCCCATCAAAACCGGGTTCGAGCCTGGATACTCGGGCTCGGTCATGGCGAAGCAGCTTCGGATCTCCCCCCGGGCCAGGGGTTCCAGATAGGTCCGCTTCTGCGCCTCCGTTCCGTAGTGCATCAGGAGTTCCATGTTCCCCACGTCGGGCGCCTGGCAGTTGAAAACGTAGTGGCCCAACGGGCTGCGGCCCAGCTCCTCGCTGACATGGGCAAATTCGGTCAGGGAAAGCCCCAGGCCGCCGTAAGCCTGGGGCAGATGGGGCGCCCACAGCCCGGCAGCCTTCACCTGGGCGCGAAGTTCGGCCAACACCGGCAGCAAGGAGCGAAAAGACCCGTTGAGGAAGCGGGGTTCCAGGGGGATGAGGGCTTCGTCCACAAAGGCCCGAACCCGACGGACTATGGGTTCGACTCGGGGCGGTATGCTGAAGTCCATGGCGTTTTCCTTATTTGGGTTCCTTATTTGGGAATCGGTGCTTTTTGCAGCAAAATCAGCGAATGGCGACGCAAAATCGGCGTTGATCTCTGAAATCGATGGTTTCCGGAATAGATTTCGTCATGGATCGAATCAATGGCCCTCTCTGATGTGCTAACCGAACTCCGGGCCGATGCCCACTTCATGGCCGGCGTGACCGCCTGGCAGACTCGTCCCCGCCAGCCGGCCCGCTACGCCCCCATGCCCGAAAGCCTCCACCCGGCCGTCCAGGAGGCCCTGCATCGGCGGGGGATCCGCCAGCTGTACACCCACCAGGCCCAGGCCATCGAGCTGGCCCTGGCTGGCCAGGATCTGGCCGTGGTCACACCAACGGCCAGCGGCAAAACCCTCTGCTACAACGGGCCCGTTCTTCATGCGCTGCTGGCGGACCCAACGGCCCGAGCCCTCTTCCTTTTTCCCACCAAGGCCCTGGCCCAGGACCAGCTCGCGGAGCTGCACCGCTGGCAGGCCACCCTGGCCAGGGACCTGGGCATCGCCACCTACGACGGCGATACGCCCGGCGCAGAGCGGGCTCAGATCCGGCGCACAGCCCGGGCCTTGCTCACCAACCCCGACATGCTCCATACAGGCATCCTGCCCTATCATCCCCACTGGGCGGACTTCTTCGCCGGCCTGCGCTATGTGGTCATCGACGAAATGCACACCTACCGGGGTGTCTTCGGCAGCCACGTGGCCAATGTCCTGCGGCGGCTACAACGGGTCTGCGCCCACTACGGCAGCCGCCCCCAGTTCATCTGCACCAGCGCGACCATTGCCAACCCTGGCGAGCTAGCCGGCCGCCTGCTGGAACGGCCGGTGGCGGTGGTGGACGACAACGGCGCGCCCTGGGGCGAAAAACACCTGATCCTCTACAACCCACCCCTCTACGACCCAGAACGGGGGCTGCGGCGCAGCAGCGTGCTGGAAGCCCAGGCCCTGGCCGCACGCTGCATCCTGCACGGCGTACAGACCATCGTCTTCGGCCGCTCTCGCCTGACCACCGAGGTCCTCCTGACCTACCTCCGAGAGCGGGTGGGCCGGGACCGACGCCGTGGCGCCGTGGGCGATCCCCGGCAGGCCATCCGCGGCTACCGGGGCGGTTATCTGCCGGAAGAACGGCGGCGCATCGAGGCCGGGCTGCGCCAGGGCCAGGTTCGAGGAGTGGTGGCCACCAATGCCCTGGAGCTGGGCATCGATATCGGTCAGCTCCAGGCGGCCATCCTGTGTGGCTATCCCGGTACCATCGCCAGCACCTGGCAACAGATGGGGCGAGCCGGCCGTACCCTGGAAAGCTCCCTGGCTGTGTTGGTGGCCACGGCCGGCCCGCTGGATCAATACGTGGTGCAGCACCCCGAGTTCCTCTTCGACAACTCCCCAGAGCAGGCCCTGATCCACCCGGACAACCTCATGCTGCTGGTGGATCAGATGCGCTGCAGTGCCTTTGAACTGCCCTTCCAGGACGGGGAGTCGTTGGGCGCCAGCCCCTTCGGGCAGGATGTGCTGCATCTGCTGGCCGAACAGGGCCAGGTACAACACCACGGACACCAATGGTTCTGGAGCGGCCCGGCCTACCCTGCCCGCCAGGTGAGCCTGCGCAGCGCCGGCAGCGAAACGGTGGCCATCCAGGCCGGCAGCGGGGCCGACAGCACCATCATCGGAGAGATCGACCAAATCAGCGCGCCCCGGTTGCTCCACGAAGGGGCCATTTACCTCCACGAGGGGCAAAGTTATCGGGTGGAGAAGCTGGATCTGGAAGCCCACCTGGCCCAGGTCACCCCGGTGGATGTAGAGTATTACACCGAGGTCAGCACCGAAACCAACGTCACCATTCTGGCCGAGCTGGAGCGCCGGCCCATGGGCGGCGCCTTGACGGCCCACGGCGAGCTCCAGGTAAGTTCCCAGGTGGTCGGCTTCCGCCGCATCCGACGCTTCACCCATGAAACCCTGGGCGTCTTTCCTCTGGACTTCCCCCCCATGCTCCTGGAGACCAGCGGCTATTGGCTGAGCGTCTCGCCGGAGGCCCAGTCTTTGCTGGAAGAGGCGGGGCACTGGTTCGACTCACCGAACGACTACGGCCCCAACTGGGAAGAACAGCGCCAGCGGGTCCGGGCACGGGATGGCTATCGCTGCGCCCGCTGCGGCGCGCCGGAGCCACCCGGCCGCCAGCACGATGTACACCACCTGATCCCCTTCCGCACCTTTGGCTACGTGCCCGGCCGCAACGAGCGCTACAAGGAGGCCAACCAGTTGGAAAACCTGCTGCTGGTCTGCCGGACCTGTCATCGCCGCCTGGAGATGGGCGTTCGGGTACGAGGTGGGCTGGACGGCCTGGCCTACGTCCTGGGCCAGCTCGCGCCCCTCTACCTCATGTGTGACCGGCAGGACCTGGATGTGCACGTTTCCCGGGGTGGGTTGCGCGGCGCCCCCGGCCTGTCACCCGGGACGGGCGCTGAGACCGCCGTGGCCGCCCTGGATCGCCCCACCATCTTCATCTACGAGCGGGCCCAGGCGGGCCTGGGCTTCAGCAGCCGGCTCTATGAGCTCCACGACCGCTTGCTGGCCGCCGCCCAGGAGCAGATCGAACGCTGCCCCTGCCTGCACGGCTGCCCTGCCTGCGTAGGGCCCGTGTTGGAACAGGGGCAGGTCTGGCTGCCGACCAAAACCCTGGCCCGCGCCCTGCTTCAGGTGCTACGTACCGACCAGGTTCATCCCCGGGGACCGGCTCCCACCGACGACATCGCCTTTTGAAGCCTTCCCGTCGGGAAATGAACTTGTAGCCGCCCGGAAAGAGATCGGCCGGATATCTTGAGATGTACCCTCAACTGTGCTAAACTGGACGCAGAATCACACCTGTAGATTAGATCACGCCATCTGTGACTCTCTCTGCGGATGGGACTTCATCCACCGATGGCGTTGGGGGAAAAATCCGCCTTCATCTTCGGTCCCTCGGGCTCGAATAGAATCCGCAAAGAGAACGTGAAAAAGAGAGCGTGAAGTGGACAGATTGTGATCAAAACATCACCGACAGGAGGTAGCTCTGGATAGCAACGCCCTTGCTCGATGGATCGTGGACCTGGTGGAGGAGAAGCAGGCCACCGATATTGTCCTGCTGGACATCCACGACCAGACCACCATCGCGGACTATTTCGTCATTGCCACTGTGGACAACGAACGGCAGGCCCAGGCCATCGAAAGTGACCTGCTGGAAAAGCTGAAAGTCGAACAGAACATCCGGCCGCTGGGCATCGAGGGCAGCCAGGAACGAGGCAGCGGCTGGATCTTGCTCGACTACGGCGACGTGATCGTCCACCTCTTCACCGAGGAAGCCCGCCAATATTACAAGCTGGAAGAACTCTGGAACAAGGCCAACGTGGTGGTCAAGGTCTTCTAGACCACCCCTGGCCATCCCCTACACCAGTTCCAGGGCCAGGGCGGTGCCACCGCCGGTGCCATGGCACAGGGAAGCGATGCCCCGTTCCTTCCCTTCCTGTCGCAGGGCGTTGAGCAGCGTCACGATGATGCGCGCGCCCGAGGCCCCCACGGGATGCCCCAGGGCGATGGCACCGCCGTACACGTTCAGCCGCTCGTAGGATATCTCCAGTTGCCGCCGCATCAACACGCTGTTGAGGGCGAAGGCCTCGTTGTTCTCAAAGAGGTCGAAGTCGTCCAGCGTCATGCCCAGCCGATCCAGCAGCCGCTGGATGGCCGGGATGGGCGCCTCCACGAAGCGCCAGGGCGTCACCGCAGCCCAGGTTCCTCCCAGAATCCGGGCCAGGGGCCGCAGGCCATGACGCTCCACGGCCCGCTGGCTGGCCAGCACCAACGCCGCCGCGCCGTCGGAGATCTGGCTGGAATTGCCGGCGGTCAGAAGGCCGCCTTCTGCGAAGACGGGCGGCAGCGCGGCCAGGGCTTCGGGCGTGGTATCCGGCCGGATCCCCTCGTCCTGCTCAATGGACTGCTCCTGCCCCCGCTTTTTCACCGGAACCGGCGTGATCTCCGGGGTGAACTTGCCCGCCTCCCGGGCGGCGGCGGCTCGCTGATGGGAAAGGTAGGCCACCTCGTCCAACTCCGTGCGCGAGACGCCATGTTCCCGAGCCAGTCGCTCCGTCTCCTCACCCATGAGCTCACCGGTCATGGGATCCCGCAGGCCGTCATCCAGCAGCTCATCGGCTAACGTCTCCGGCGGGCCCGTCAGCAACTTGTAGCCCCAGCGTGCCTTGTAGCTCAGGTGGAAGCCTGTCTGGGACATGGACTCCACCCCGCCCACCAGCACCAGGTCGGCATCCCCGGCTCGGATGGTCATGTCGCCGTTGAGCACGCTCATCATTCCTGAAGAGCAGAGCATATCGACGGCGTAACCGTCCACCCCTTCGGGGATGCCGGCCTTGATGGCTGCATGTCGGGGAAGGAGCTGGCCATGGCCATGCTTGAGGATATTCCCGAAGATGTAAAGGTCCAGGTCACCTGGCTGTACCCCGGCCTGGGCCAGGGCAGCCCGCATCACATGGGCCGCCAGATCCACCGGCGAAACCGACAGAAAATTTCCGCCGAACTTGCCGATGGGTGTGCGGACGGCCGCAACCACATAGCTGGTCGCCATGATCTCCTCCTCTCCCCAGGCCCCTATCCCGCCGGCAGACTGGGCTCAGCAACTCCCGGCCAGTTGACGCCAGCCTGTATCTGGTTCAGTCCAGGAGCTCGTAGGCGGGATAGGTCAGAAACTCCACAAATTCCTGGCTCAGGACCAGGCCGTCCAGCAGCTCAGTGGCCTCTTCGTAGCGGCCCACGCCGCTCCCGCCTAGCTTGGCCAGCTCTTCCTCCCGGATCTGGGTGTACATCTCCAGGGTGAGGGGACGGCCATCGGCCAGTTTGGCGCCGTGGTGGAGCCACTGCCAGAGCTGGGAGCGGGAAATTTCCGCCGTGGCCGCGTCTTCCATCAGGTTGAAGATGGCCGCGGCGCCATTGCCGTTGAGCCAGGAGTTCAGGTACTGGAGGGCAACGCTCACGTTCAGGCGTACCCCATCCTCCGTGATCTGGCCGCCGGGCACCCGGATGTCCAGGATCTCCTCCGCGGTCACGTGGACATCCTCCCGCAGCCGGTGCTTCTGGTGGGGCCGGTCACCCAGGACTCGGTCGAAGACTTCCCGGGCCACCGGCACCAGATCGGGGTGGGCCACCCAGGTGCCGTCGAAGCCGTCACTGGACTCCCGCTCCTTGTCCTCCCGGACCTTGGCCAGGGCCTTTTCGGTCACTTCCGGATCCCGCCGGTTGGGGATGAAGGCGGCCATGCCGCCGATGGCGTGGGCGCCCCGCTTGTGGCAGGTACGCACCAGCAGCTCGGTGTAGGCCCGCATGAAGGGCACCGTCATGGTCACCTGGCTGCGGTCGGGCAGGATCATGTCCGGCCGCCGTGCAAATTTTTTGATCACGCTGAAGATGTAGTCCCAGCGCCCGGCGTTCAGGCCCGCCGCGTGTTCCCGAAGCTCATAGAGGATCTCCTCCATCTCCAGGGCAGCCAGGATGGTCTCGATCAGCACGGTGGCGCGGATGGTGCCCCGGGGAATGCCCAGCGCGTCCTGGGTGTAGTTGAAGACATCATTCCAGAGGCGAGCTTCCAGGTGGCTTTCCAGTTTGGGCAGGTAAAAATAGGGGCCGCTGCCCCGCTCCACCAGCTCCCGGGCGTTGCGGAACATGTACAGGCCGAAGTCGAACAGGCTGCCGGAGATGGGCTCCCCGTCCACCAGCACGTGCTTTTCGCCCAGATGCCAGCCCCGGGGGCGAATCAAGAGGGTGGCGATCTGGTCCTTCAGCTTGTAGACGCGGCCGTCGGGATTGAGGAACTCGATGGTCCGGCGCACCGCATCGCTGCAGTTGATCTGCCCCTGGATAACGTTATCCCAGGTGGGCGAGAGGGCATCCTCGAAGTCGGCCATGAAGACGCTGGCGCCGGAATTGAGGGCGTTGATCATCATCTTGCGGTCGGTGGGCCCGGTGATCTCCACCCGGCGATCGTTGAGGTCCGCGGGCGCGGGGGCCACCTGCCACTC
The DNA here is from genome assembly GCF_006569185.2 of Litorilinea aerophila. Taxonomy (NCBI): domain Bacteria; kingdom Bacillati; phylum Chloroflexota; class Caldilineae; order Caldilineales; family Caldilineaceae; genus Litorilinea; species Litorilinea aerophila. The sequence goes on from NZ_VIGC02000001.1 coordinate 22,037, forward strand.
GCCGGTACGAATCTCCGCTGTCTCCGGCAGGAAGCCGGGCATCTCGCCGGCATCCAGCGCGGCCTGGCGCTCGGCGCGGCGGGCCAGGAGACGCTGCCGGGTGGGGTTGAAACGGCGATGGAGGTCGGCCACAAAGGCCAGAGCCTCGGCCGTCAACACTTCCTGGACGGCCGGCGTGATGGGGCCGACAATTTGGACACCATCGGGCAAATTTTCAGCCATGATTGACTCCTTCGTGTCAGTTGTCTGAAGGTCAAGGGATGAGTCCACGGATGAGTATGGAATTTGGATGACTGTTTAGGGTTCTATCCCGGGCGACGAGACCGAGACCCGCTCGCGCCAGCGGCGATACCAGTTGGCAAAACGCCACCAGCCGGACACACTGTCCTCCTTCATGGCCCGGAAAATCTGCCGTTGGAAGGTGAGGGCATCGTCCGGCTGCAGGTGGTACACCCGCCGTGGCCGGCCATAGAGCCCAGGCACCACCAGCCACTGATGGGCGGCATAAATCAACGTGTGACGCGCTGCTTCCTGGTTGGTGGGGCTGAGAAGGTGCACGTGGATGAGATCTTCCACACCGGCCAGGCGACGCAGCCAGCGGCCGGCCAGCACAGGCGTCCGCAGGGTGGCCTCGGTGAATGGGGTGAAGAGCACCTGCACGATCCGCCAGGACTCTTCCGGGCCGATGGCGCCGTCCGATGCATCGATCACCAGCCCTTCCACATGGCGCTGCTGAAGGGTCAGGCGAAAGTCCACCTGGCGTCGAATCCCCGGCTCGAAGGTGATTCGGTCGCCGTGATGGATCACGGTGAATGTCTCCCCCGTTTCCGCCACGGTGATGCCCACCGTTTCAAAGAGCCCGGCAAAGTAGTCGACCAGCTCGGGGGTCTGGACAATGGACTGCCAGGCCTGCATGGCAGGGCCAGGGGTAGAAGCGGTTGGGCCGGATTCCGTCATGATGGCGCTCCCATGGTGGTGTGGCCAGGCCTGGCCGTGGGGATAGGCCGGCCTGGGTTTTCGATCATGCATCGCTGAGGAATCTGGCGACCCCTCCCAACGAAGCAGATATCCGTGAACGCTGGAGGTCCACCTTGATTATAGATTTGCCTGGAAACAATGTCAACGATAGAGGTCCTTGGCCCATCCGACCATCAGCCTACCGCCTTTGACGCCTGGCCCATGTTGTTGTACATTGGAGCCGGTCAATTCATTCGGAAAATGCCTGGCATGTCTTCAGGCCTGGCGAAGTAGATGGGGCGAAAGTCAGGAGAGCACAGAAGATGACCCAACTGGTCGATCGGGCTCAGGTGATTCCGGCAGAACTGGGCCAGCGCAAAGCGGCCGGCAACAACTATAAATTCATCCTCGGTGGCTTTTTGATCATCGGGTTGGTGGTTGGCCTCATTGTCCAGGCTACCCTTTCCACCGGCGCTTACTACCTCACCGTGAGCGAGCTGCAGGAGCGGATACCCGCCATCTACGGCGAACGGGTCCGGGTAAGCGGCACGGTGGTGGAAGGCAGCGAGGATTGGAATCCCCAGGAGATCACCCTGCGCTTTGCCATCCAGGACGAAAACAACGCCCAGTTGCTCATTGTCTTTGAAGGCCCCCGACCAGACAACTTCCAACGGGCAGCCTCGGCCATCGTGGAAGGGGAGCTGAGGCCCGACGGCACCTTCAAGGCCGACACCCTCCTGCTGAAATGCCCCAGCCGCTACGAAGAGGAGCCCGAGGAAATTTTCGTCCGCGCGGAACGCTGAGGTCCCCAATCGCCCAGACGACTCCGGCGGAAAGGGTCCAACCGTGACCTTCTGGGCCGGGTAGCTGTGGCTCCCGGGCTGAACGAGCTGGATTAAACTGAATGCCGTCTCCTCTTCTTCATATTCGTCTAGATTCCATCTGTCGACACATCTGTCGGCGCGTCGGCCTACGTCACGTTCGCCTGCTGCGCATCCATCTGTTGCCCCTCATCATCGCCATCGCAGCGATGGTGAGCCTGATCCGCCCCACAGCCGGGCAGGAGCTGCCCCCTTCGCCCCAGTTCGATCTGGCCCAGGTACCGCCCCCGGTCGACCGCCCCATGGCACGCCTGGGACAGACCCTGTACCTGGAAAGCTGTGCGCCCTGCCACGGGGAGCAGGGCAACGGCGACGGCCCTACCGCCGCCGACTTGCCCACCCCGCCCACCCGCTTTGCCGATCCCCAGGCCATCTGGTCCCTTTCGCCCGCCGAGCTCTTCTTCACCACCAAGTTCGGCCGCATCGATAAGCTCATGCCGCCCTGGGAGAACCGCCTGACCGACGAACAGATCTGGCAGGTGGTGGCCTACGCATGGAGCCTTCACACCAGCCAGGCAGAGGTCGCTGCCGGCGCCGAACTCTATGCCCAGAGCTGCGCCCAATGCCACGGCGAACAGGGCCGGGGAGATGGCCCCCAGGCGTCGGTGGACCTGCCCGATTTCGCCGATCCGGCCTACGCCATGGCCCGCAGCCAGGCAGAGTGGCTGGCCGGCTGGCAATCGGCCCACCCAGAGGTGGGTGCCGGTTGGAGCCAGGCCCAACAGCAGCAGGTTTTGGAATACATCCGCACCTTCAGCTACGGCCCTGCCTGGGAAAGCCCCTATCGCCCAGGCCCAGGCGTCATCCAGGGGCAGGTGGTTGCCGGCACCCCGGACCTGACCCTGTCCCCCAACCTGACCGTGACCCTGCGCGCGTTCCTGGGCTTCGAGCCGGTGGCCACTTTCACCACCACGGTGGATGACCAGGGCCGCTTTGCCTTCAGCGACCTGGCCGTAGGGCCGGAGGTGGTCTACCTGGCCTCGGCATCCACAGCCGGCATCACCTACAGCAGCCCTGTCCTGGCCCTGACCGAGGAACAACCGGCCCAGGAGACCACCATTACCCTCTACGCCACCACGGATGACCCCACTGGTGTGCGCATCGACCGGGCCCACTGGATCATCGACTTCCAACCTGGGGCTTTGTTGGTGGGCCAGTTGATCACTTTCGGCAGCGAAAACAACCGCACCTTCCTGGGCAGGCGGGTGGACGGCGTGGATGTGCCGGTGACGGCCTCCCTGTTCGTGCCGCCGGGCGCCGAAGAGATCAGCCTGGAGAATGGCGTGCTGGGCGGCCGTTTCCGCCAGGTGGGCAACCAGATCTACGACACGGTTCCCATCGTCCCCGGTACCGGCACCCGTCAGCTGGTCCTGCGCTATCGCCTCCCCTACCAGGGCACCAGCCTGACCCTCCCCCAGGAATTTGCCTACCCCGTCACAGCGTTGAACCTGCTGGTGGCGGACCTTCCCCAGCTGGAAGTCCAGGTGGAAGGGCTCACCGGGGTCGGCAGCCAGGAGTTCCAGGGCCGGACGTACCGCATGTGGCAGGCGGACAACTTGCCGGCCACCCGGCTTGAGCTGGACTTTCAAGGATTGCTGCCGCCCGGCGCAGTGGATCCCCGGCAGCCCCAGGGCAACACCGGCATGGGGCCTGTCGGCACCGTACCAGTCCTGGCTCCCTGGATGCCCTGGGCCACGGGCGGGTTGGTGGGCATCCTGCTGGCCGGTGTGCTCCTGTGGTCGTGGCGTCGGGGCCGGCTCGGCGCTCCTCCCCAGCCAGACGAACTGCGCCAACGTCAGATGGCATTGCTGCAGCACATTGCCCGGCTGGATGACCGCTATGCCCTGGGCGAGCTGGATCAGCAGACATGGCAGCAGCAGCGGGCCCGGCTCAAGGCGGAGCTCCTGGCGGTGGCGACCGCCCTGGAACAGAATTCCCTGCCAGACCACTCCACCCCTTAAGGCAATTCTAAGCTCGCATCTGGCCGGATTATGTTATAATCGACCGAAGAGATCGTGACGGTTGACTGAGGGTTGGCCGCCGGGCAACCCGCCCGCGGCGACAGACAGGTAGCGAGCTGTGCAAACATATCCACCTGCATTTTCAGATCCCTCCCCCGGCCGGCTATCCCCATCCGGCCCGGTTTCGCTGTCCCCGTGGGGACGCCCCTGGGTCGCGCTGGCCTGGGCGCTCTTTCTGGGCCTGATCTGGCTGGGGCTGGCCACGCCAGCCTGGGCCCAGGATGCCACCCCGCCCGATGTGGACCCGAACCAGATCAACGCGGTGGCCCGGGAGCTCTGGTGTCCCCTGTGCAGCGGGGTCCGCCTGGATTCCTGTGAGCTGAAGGCCTGCGAACAGATGCGAGACGTGATCGCGCTCAAGCTGGCCGCTGGTGAGGATCCCGAATCCATCAAAGCCTATTTTGTGGAACAATATGGCCCCCAGGTGTTGGGGGAGCCGCCGCGCCAGGGCTTCAACTGGCTGGCCTGGATCCTGCCCGTAGTGGCGGCGGTGGGAGGCGGCCTCTTCGTCTGGCGGAAAGCCCGCCAAATGGTCCGCCCGGCGACTGTCACGGCGCCGTTGCCCACCTCCACAGCCGACAACCGGCCAGGAGATGGGACGGCGGATGAAGACGAGTACGCCCGCAAGCTGGAAGAGGAGCTGGCCCGCTATGGCTGAGCTGACCCGGCATGATCCCGGCCCGGAAGACGACGGCGTGGCCTCCCTGCCTTCTACGACAACGGCGGGGCATCCCCGTTCTGTGACCCTGTGGCGGCTGGTCATCATTGGCATTTTCCTGATCTTTGTGGCTGTCCTGGCCCTGCGGCTGTGGCAGACCAAGGCGTCCGAGCACCGGGCAGCGGGGCTGGCGCCTCCCTTCACCGTCACCACTTTCGACGGTGAGACCATCTCCCTGGAGGATCTGCGGGGGAAGGGGGTAGTGCTCAATTTTTGGGCCAGTTGGTGCGACCCGTGCCGGGAGGAGGCCCCTCTGCTGGAACAGACCTGGCGCCGGGAACGGGACAACGGCATCATCTTCATCGGGCTGGACTATCTGGACCAGGAGCCGGCGGCCCGGGCCTACCTGGCCGAGTACGACATCACCTACCCCAATGGCCCCGACCTGCGCAGTCAGGCCGCCCGCCGCTACGGCATCAAGGGCGTCCCCGAGACGTTTTTCATTGATCCCGAGGGACGCATCATCGGCATCGTCATTGGCCCCATCCAGAGCCAGGCCCAGATGGATCAGTACTTGAATCAGATTCGCCCCCGCCGCGAGTAAATGCTGGCAACTTTCGCCCATGATTTGGAAACAGCACCCATGATCTTTCACATCGGCTATCTGATCCTGATCACCGCCCTGCTGCTGGCCCTCTTCGGAATGGCCGCCGGCTTTTTGGGTGGCCGCCGCCGGGATCCCCGGCTGGTCCAGAGTAGCTTCCATGCCATCTACGCGGTGGCGGTATTGGTGGGCCTGGCCGGGATCATCCTCTGGTATGGGCTCCTCACCGACCAGTTCCAGCTCACCTATGTCTGGAACCATTCGGAGCGGGCCCTCCCCACCTTCTACAAATTTGCCGCCCTGTGGGGAGGGCAGGCCGGCAGCCTGCTCTTCTGGAGCATGATCCTCTCTGCCTACAGCGTGATGGCGGTGACGGTGAACCGCCACCGGCTCCAGGCCCTTATGCCCTATGCCAACGGGGTGCTCCTGGCCACGTCGGCCTTCTTCCTGGTGCTGCTGGTCTTTGCCGCCAACCCCTTCAAACAGGTGGACTTCGTCCCGCCGGATGGCCAGGGGCTCAACCCTCTGCTCCAAAATTACTGGATGGTGATCCACCCGGTCATGCTCTACCTGGGCTATGTGGGCATGGCCATCCCCTTCGCCTTTGCCATGGGCGCGCTGCTCAGCCGTCGCCTGGACAACCAGTGGGTGCGCACGGTACGACGCTGGACCCTGATCGCGTGGATGTTTCTCTCCGCCGGCATCCTCATGGGGAGCCAGTGGGCCTACATGGAGCTGGGCTGGGGTGGCTACTGGGCCTGGGACCCGGTGGAGAATGCCAGCTTCCTGCCCTGGTTGACGGGCACCGCCTTCCTCCACAGCATCATCATCCAGGAGCAGCGGGGTATCCTCAAAGTCTGGAACATGGTGCTCATCTGGTTGACCTACTTCCTGGTCATCCTGGGGACCTTCACCACCCGCAGCGGTGTGTTGGAAAGCGTCCACAGCTTTGCCCAGAGCGACGTGGGCGCCTATTTCCTGGTTTTCCTGGTTCTGGTGGTGGTCAGCTTCCTCTGGCTGCTGTTCGACCGCCTGCCACTGCTGCGGGATGAACAGCCCATCGACTCGTACGCCAGCCGGGAAGCAGCCTTTTTGGGCAACAACTGGCTCTTCACGGCCATCGCCTTCGCCACCCTGTGGGGGACCTTTTTCCCCATGTTCAGCGAGCTGCTCACCGGCGAGCGGATCAGCGTGGCCGCGCCCTTCTTCAACAAGGTGAATGGCCCCCTCTTCCTCCTGCTCTTTTTGCTCATGGGTATTGGGCCGCTGCTGGGGTGGCGGCGCACCAGTGCGCAGGCCCTGCGCCGGCAGTTCACCGTGCCCCTGGCCGTTGCAGCCGTCTTTGCCCTGGTTTTCGCCTGGTTCAGCCCCAACCTCTTCCCAGTGGTGGGCCTGGCCACCTGTGTCTTCGTGGCAGCGACCATTGTCCAGGAATACGTGCGGGGCCTCCAGGCCCGGCGCACCGCCACCGGGGAGGCCATCCCGGTGGCCCTGGCGTCCCTGCTGCGGCGGAACGGCCGCCGCTACGGCGGCTACATCGTGCACCTGGGCATCGTCCTCATCGGCGTGGCCATCATCGGCAACGAATTCTACCAGCAGACCACCCACGTCACCCTGGCCCAGGGGGAAGGGGTCACCCTGGGCGGCTATGAGCTGGTCTACAGCGGCATGGAGCAGCGGCGTCAGTCCAACCTGACCGAGTACGGCGCCCGGCTGATGGTCTTCCGCCAGCAGAACGGCAAACTGCTGGGCTCCATCCTGCCCCGTCGCAACATCTACGACAAGAATCCCGAGATGCCCACCAGTGAAGTGGGCCTCTACATATCGCCGCTGGAGGATGTCTACGTGGTGTTGAACGGCTGGGAGGCCGGCGGCACCACAGCCACCTTCAGCATCTACGTGAATCCCCTGACCATCTGGATGTGGATTGGCGGCGGGGTGCTGATCCTGGGCACCCTTATCGCCATCTGGCCCCATCCCGCCCGTCGCCGGGTTGAAGCGGCCCAGGCCGGCGCCCACGTGGGCGTCGGGGCATAGGAGGCGCCATGTCCTGGCTCACCCTGCTTGTGGCCCTCCTGCTCTCCGCCGCAGCGCTGGCCTATGTGCTTTGGCCCCTCCTTCGCCGGGAGGCTCCGCCCATGCTGCTGGAAAACGACCGCCTGACCGAACTGCTGGGCCGCAAGGACGCGGTCCTGCGGGCCATCAAAGACCTGGAGTTCGACTACCAGGTGGGCAAAGTGAGCGAGGAAGATTTCCACCGCTTCAACCAGGAGCTGCGCCGGCAGGCCATCCGTCTGATCCAGCAGATCGAGCAGGAAGCGCCCCAGGTAACCAGCCTGGACGAACGGCTGGAGGCGGAGATCGCCCGCCTGCGCCGAACCCGAGCCGACGAGGCATCCGCTCCGGCCACCATCTCTGCCCGCTACTGTACCCACTGCGGCCATCCCCTGGAAGCCGATCACCGCTTCTGCGCCCACTGTGGCCAGCCGGCAGCCCTGCCGGAGACGGTCCACCCCGGCTGAGGGGGCTACCCCACGCCTGGCCCCACCGCCCCATACCAGCCGCCAGCCGCCTCTGCCCGGAGACAGGCGGCTGGTTTTGTTTCCTTTGTGGTATAATTCATCTAGCCGTACCGACCGGTCGGTCAGTCCGGGATGGGGGTCAACGCCCGATATGAGGCCCCGTATCACACGGTATTACACGGTCCATTTGATCCAGCTGTCTGATCCATGACTCCGCTGCAAAAAGGGCATTTTTGAACGCAAAGGCGCAAGGGCGCAAAGGCGCAAAGAAACGCAGGAGACAGTAACCCGAATCAGCGTTCATCTGCGTGGGTCAGCGTCCTCATTTGACCTTTGTGCAGTAGAGTCATCTATGGCTCCACTGCCAAAAGGGAGTTCACACCGCTGAGACACGAAGGGAAGCCCAGAGAGAAAACAGCGTGCACTGGGCCTCTGCGGTGTTCTTACAGGGAAGCCATCCATCAGGGGAGAGGGGGAGACCATGAGCCAGCCTGAGGAGAGGGGAACTCGCCGGGAGCAGATCCTGGCCGCGGCCATGGCCGTCTTCGCCCGCAAGGGCTTCGACCAGGCCAGCATGGATGACATCGCCACGGAAGCCGGCCTGAGCAAGGGCGGCGTCTACTGGCACTTCAAGAGCAAGGAAGAGATGATCCTGGCCATCCTGGACCAGCTCTTCCAGCAGGATCTGGCTCGCCTGGCAGCCGTACAGGGGGATGGGGAGCCGGTCATGGAGCGCCTGCGCCGGCTTCTGGACTTCGCCCTGGAGGATGTCAGGCGGCTGGCGGATCTACAGGCCCTGTCGGTCAGTTTCTACGCCGCGGCCCTCTTCCAGGAGCCGGTCCGACAGGAGCTGCGGGGCTACCTCCGCCAGTACCGGGCGTTGCTGGAAGCCCTGATCCAGCAAGGCATTGAACGGGGCGAGTTTGGCGACCTGTCCGCCCAGGCCGCGGCCCTGGCCTTCATGGCCCAGTTTGAGGGGCTCATCCTCCTGTGGATGATTGACCCGGAGCAGATCGACCTGCCCGCCATGGCCCATTATGCCCTGACCCTGCTAGAGCGGGCTTTCCGGGCGACATCGGCGGACACCGCAACATCTTCGACGGCGGCCCTGTCTTCTTAAGGGCGCCCATGTTTTGAGTCGCGGTTGTGAGCCAAACAGGCGGATGCAGCCATGGTACTCAGGAATCTATGGCGTCGAGGTACCCGGAGCCTGTTGACGGTGCTGGGCATCGCCATCGGCGTGGCGGCGGTGGTGGCCCTGGGCGCCATGGCCCGGGGCATCGCCATCAACTACGGCAACGCCCTGGGGCTCAGCAACGACCTGTTGGTGACCCAGGCCAACGCCTACGACGTGGTCTTCAGCAACCTGGACGAAGACCTGGGCCGGCGCATCGCCGCCATCCCGGATGTGACCAACGTGGATCCGGGCGTCTTCACCTGGATCGCGGTGGGGGACGTGCCCTACTTCCTCATCTTCGGCTACGAGCCCAACAGCGTGGCCATGCAACACTACCGCATTGTGGAGGGGAAGCCGGTGATGGCTGCCAAGGAGATCGCCATCGGCCGGCGCGCGGCGGATGCCCTGAAGAAACAGGTGGGGGACACCCTGCGCATCAACGGCGTCCCCTATCGCATTGTGGGCATCTACGAAACCGGTCAGGGCATGGAGGAATCCGGCGGGGTGGTGACCCTGGACGATGCCCAGGAGATCGCACAGAAGCAGCGCCAGGTGAGCCTCTTCCAGGTGGGGGTACGCCGGGGGGCCGACATCGAGCTGGTGCGCCAGCGCATCGAAAAGCTGGACCGCAACATCGTGGTGAGCAAGGCCAGCGACTACGAGGGCAGCGAACAATGGACCGCCTCCCTGCAGGGGCTGGCCTGGGGCATCGCGGCCATCGCCATCCTCATCGGCGGCCTGGGCATGATGAGCGCCATGGTCATGAGCGTGCTGGAGCGCACCCGGGAGATCGGCACCCTGCGGGCCGTGGGCTGGTCTCGGGGGCGCATCGTGCAGCTCATTCTGGGCGAAGCGGTGGTCTTGAGCCTGGCGGGCGGCGCCATCGGCGTGGGGCTGGGCGTACTCCTGGCCTGGCTGGCCGGGCGCATCCCCGGCGCGGGCGCCTTCCTGGAGGGCAGCATCTCGCCCGGCATCATCGGCCAGGGGCTGGCCACGGCCTTGGGGCTGGGCCTGGTGGGCGGCGCCTACCCGGCATGGACGGCCGCCAACCTGCGGCCGGTGGAGGCTCTGCGGTACGAGGGGGGCGGCGCCACGGCCAGCACCGGCTTCCTGGCCCGCATCGGCGACCAGAGCTTCCGCAACCTCTGGCGCCGGCGCACCCGCACCCTCATCTCCACCGCCGGCATCGGCATCGGCGTGGCCACCCTGGTCATGTTGGGCGGCCTGATCGACGGCATCATCGGGCAGCTCAACGGCCTGGCCGGCAGCGGCGGCACCGGCAGCATCACCGTGATGCAGCGGGACGTGGCCGACATGAGCCTGAGCAGCCTGGATGAGCGGCTGGTCAATCTCATTCGCGCCATGCCCCAGGTGAAGTCAGCCAGCCCCTATGTCCTGGGCGTGGTCAGCACCCCGGACCTGCCCCTCTTCATCTTCGGCGGGCTGGATCCCAACACGCCAGCCATTCGACACTACAAACTGCTGGAAGGGCGCTACATGCAGCGCCCCAACGAAATTGTGCTGGGCAAAATCGCTGCCGAGACCTACAAGCTGGGCGTGGGGGACACCATCACCCTCTACAACAACCGCTACAAAATCGTGGGCATCTACGAGACCGGCATCGCCTACGAGGATGGGGGCGGCATCCTGGCCTTGCGGGAGGCGCAGCGGCTCCTGGGACGTCCCCGGGCCGTCAGCTTCATCTTTGTGGACGTCTACGATCCGTCCCAGGCGCGGGCCGTGGCCGAAGCCATCAACCGTCGCTTCCCGGAGGTACGGGCCAGCCTGAGCAGCGAATTTGCCCAGAACACCAACGACATCCAGACCACCCAGGCCATGACCACAGCCATCCGCCTCCTGGCCCTGATCGTGGGCGGCATTGTGGTGGCCAATACCATGATCATGTCCATCTATGAACGAACCCGGGAGATCGGCACCTTGCGGGCTGTGGGCTGGTCCCAGCGGCGCATCCTGCTCCAGATCCTCCAGGAGAGCGTCTACCTCTGTGGACTGGCCGCCATCCTGGGATCGATCCTGGGCGTGGCCCTGCTGACCGGCATCAGCGTGATCCCGGTGGCCAGCCAGTTCATCGAGGTGGCCTGGTCCCTGCAGACCTTCGTGGTAGCCATTGCCGTGGCCCTGGCGCTGGGTGTCATTGGCGGCTTTTACCCGGCCTGGCGGGCCAGCCGGCTTCAGCCGGTGGAGGCGCTGCGCTATGAGTAGCCGGCAGCCCGTTTCAGGACCACCAGACCACGCGGTGCGAGGTGTGCTATGAAACGCTGGATCCTCATCGCTGTCCTTCTGATCGTAGCCGTGGGCGGCTGGCTGGGCTATCAACGCTATCAGGCGCAACAGCTGGCCCAACAACAGGCGGCCGAAGCCCAGGATGCCCAGGCCGCCGATCTGGAAAGCGTCATCTGGGCGTCGGGCAAGCTGGAACCGCTCCGCTGGTCCGAGCTCAGTTCCGTCAACCAGGGCATCGTGGAGGCCATCCACGTCCAGGAAGGGGATTGGGTGGAAGCCGGCGATGTACTCCTGGAGCTGGACACGATGGTGCTGGAGAGTCAGCTCCAGGAGGCGGAGGCCGCCCTGGCGGAGGCCCAGGCCGCGTTGGACAAGCTCCGGGCCGGGGCCACCTCCGCGGAGATCGCAGCTGCCCAGGCCGCGGTGGATGCAGCCAAGGCCAGCGTCGCCCAGGCAGCCGGGCAGATGCTGGAGACCCAGGCCGCCATTGAGGCGGCCGAAGCGGCCGTCGAGGTGGCACGCCGCCAGTATGAAGAAATGGCCAGCCATCCTACCCCGGCAGAGCTGCAGGTGGCCCGGGCGGAGGTGGCCGTGGCCGAAGCGGCGGTCATCCAGGCCCAGGCGGCCTACAACCTGGTGCGGGGCGACCCTAACATCGCCGCCCGGCCGGAATCCATGACCCTGGCCCAGGCCACGGCAGCCCTGGAAGCGGCCAGGGCCAAAGCCGCCCTCACCGAGCAGGGGCCCACGCCCCAACAGCTGGCCGTGGCCCAGGCCAACATCCAGGCGGCGGAGGCCCAGGTCAAGATCGCCCAGAGCCGCATCCCAGGCGCCGAGGCCAACGTGAAAGCTGCGCTGGCCAGCCAGGCCAGCGCCGAAGCGGCCCTGGAAAAGCTCCTGGCCGGGGCCACGCCCGAGGACATCGCCATGGCCGAAGCCCGGGTACAGTCGGCCCAGGCCGCGGTGAACAGTGCCCGGGCCCGGCTGCGCCAAAGCCAGATCGTGGCCCCCTTTGCCGGCCAGGTGGGCCAGATCAACGTGCGGGTGGGCGAGCCCGGCATGCCCGGCCAGCCCCTGGTCCTCTTGGGCGACACCCGCACCATGCATGTAGTCACCACCGACCTGCGGGAAACGGACGTGGTCAAGGTGGAAGTGGGCATGCCTGTGGAGGTCACCTTCGATGCCCTGCCGGACCAGATCTTCACCGGGACCATCACCTGGATCGCGCCCGTGAGCACCACCGAACAGGGAAGCACCAACTATCGGCTCTTCGTGGACGTGGCCGAGCTGGATCCCAGCCTGCGCTGGGGCATGACGGCGTTCGTCAATATTTATACAGGCCAATAACCTGGTCTGCCGAGTATGCCATGACAGAACGGTTAATCGAGACCCGACATCTGAGCAAGGTTTACGGCAGCGGCGAGACCGCGGTCCGCGCCCTGGACGACGTCAACCTGACGGTGGAGCGGGGTGAGCTGCTGGCGGTGATGGGGCCCAGCGGCTGTGGCAAGAGCACCCTGCTCAACATGCTGGGCGCCCTGGATCAGCCCAGCGAGGGGGAAGTCTGGGTGGCGGGCGAAAACCTGGCGCGCCTGAAGGATGTGGACACCTTCCGCGCCCGGACGGTGGGCTTCGTCTTCCAGCTCCACAACCTGCTGCCCACCCTCAACGCGCGGGAAAACGTGGAGGTGCCCATGGTGGGCCACGTAGCCAGCGCCCGGGAGCGGTCCCGGCGGGCCATGCACCTGCTGGAGCTGGTGGGATTGGCCGACCGGGCCGACCACCTGCCCAACCAGCTCTCCGGCGGGCAACGCCAGCGCATCGCCATTGCCCGGGCCCTGGCCAACGAGCCCGCCCTGATCCTGGCCGACGAGCCCACCGGCTCCCTGGACAGCCAGAGCGGCGAGGAGATCCTGGCCCTGTTGGCCCGGCTGAACCAGAGCCAGGGCGCCACGGTGGTGATCGTCACCCACGACCGCCGGGTGGCCCAGGCGACCCAGCGCATCGTCCGCATGAAGGACGGGCGCATCGTCGAGGACCATCGCCTCACCGACCCCCTGGAGGAAGACCTGCGCATGCTGGCCCGCAGCCGGCTGGGCCAGGCCATCCTCCAGGGAGACGACACCAGGCCCCTGGCCGGGTTGACGCCTGAAGAAGTGGCCACGTTGCGCCGCATCCTGCGGCGCGTGGCCGGTGCGGGGGAAGCGGAGGCAGCCCCGGCGACGCTGCCCCTGTCCGTGGGTTGACGCTCCCCCCTTGGGTGCGATCCACAGATGTACGGATGGGTTCACTGTAGTTCACTGTAGAAGCCACAGATTTCCCAGCCTCCCCCGGCGGGTGAAGGGGCGGCGACGGCTGCGCAGCATGTAGGGGCGAATCATGATTCGCCCCGCCTACGACGAGGCACCGATTTCCGTAGGGCGGGCCTCCGTGCCCACCCGCTATCCCTAAAGTGCAAAAGCCCTGTCATCTGTGGATGAAAACGAAAGCGAAGGGATCGTGAGATTTTCTTCTGGCGTTATCTGCGGTAATCTGTGGAATCTGTACTTTCTACAGTGACGCCGGTACAGGATGATGCAGCTCATCGACGGGACAGGAGTATCTGGATGACCTGGAGCAGGCAGAAGGGTGGGGTTACAGCCGTTGCCCTGGTGGCGGTGGGATTGGCCGTGGGGCTCTTTGGGCAGACCGTTTACAACGACAGCCACAACGAGCAAATGTACGTGACCGCGGGTTACCTGGTCGCCCAGGGGAAGCGACTGTATCAGGACTTCGCCTTCGTCCAGATGCCCTACGTGCCCCTGCTGTACGCCCCCTTCTTTCGGCTGACCGGCGGATATTTTCTGCTGACCGCCAAGCTGATCAACTACGCCTGGACCGGCCTTACCGCGCTGCTGTTGTACATGGCCGGCCGGCGCTGGACCCGGGATTCCCTCTTCAGCCTGACCCTGGTGGTGGTCTTCCTGTCCAACTACTACATCACCCGGGCCACCATGGAGGCCTCCAACTACACCCTGCCCATGGCCCTGAGCCTGCTGGGGGGGCTGCTCATGGCGGGGGCCTACCGACGCGGTGCCATCCAGAGTGGAAGACTGTTGCTGGCTGGGGTGGCCCTGGGCGGCGCCATCGGCGGCAAGCTCTACTACGCCTCGCTGGTCGTGCCCTGCGGCCTGTTGACCCTCCTCTACCCGCGACAGGCGGCTGGGTGGACACGGCTGCGCTGGGGCGCGCTTCCCCTGGCGGTGGGCCTGGCGGTGGGCCTGGGGCCCGTGTGGTACTACCTGCTGCGGGATCCGGATCGCTTTCTGTTTAACAACCTGGGCTACCACACCACCAACACCCTTTGGCGGGTGCAGAGCGGCTTCCTGGAGGACGCCTCCCTGTGGGGGAAGCTGAGCATCGCCCGGGACGTGCTGGCCAATTCCAACGTGCTGCCCCTGGTGCTGTGGCTGGCCCTGGCTGGCTGGCTTTTACTGGATCGGTGGCCGGAGATGCCCCGAGGCGACGGCCGTGAACGTCTGACCCTCCCCGTGGCTGTGGCCGGTCTGATGGCCCTCACCGCGACGGTGACCGCGTTCACGCCGAGCCCCCTGTTTCCCCAATATTTCGCCATGCCCGTGCCCTTCCTGCTGCTGACCCTGGCCGCGCTGCAGGGCCAGCTGCTCCCTTCGCAGCAGGGCATCCTGCGCCGCCTGGCCCTGGTGGTGGCAGCCATTTCGGTCCTCATCATTCTGCCCCGGCACACGGGCGCGCTCCACAATGCCCTGGATCCAGAGAAAGCCTGGTCCGGCGTGGCCGCCCACGACATCGCCTACGCCATCCGCGGCCATCTGGTGCAGGCGGGTCACCTGGACGGGGAAGCCTCGCCCAAGGTGGCCACCCTGTCGCCGGTCTACGCCATCGAGGCCAGGTTGGACATCTACCCGGAGCTGGCCACCGGCTCCTTCGTCTATCGCATCGGGGATCTGCTGAGCCCGGCAGAGCGAGAGCGCTATTTGGCCACCTCCCTCTCCACCCTGCACCAACTTTTGGACAGCGACCCGCCTGCGGCCATTCTCATCACCGAGGAGGGGGAGCTGGAAACACCCCTGCTGGAGTACGCCCAATCCCGAGGGTATGAACCGGCTGCACAGTTCTCTGTTGGCCAACTCTTCATCCGTTAGGCCGAACGGGCCGCCCCATGCTATACTCGGGATTTGACATGATGCGACAGATACTGACACAGCGCTTCTATCTCGTGCCGCTCCTGGCTCTGGCAGTGCTGGCCCATGTGGGGCTGATGCTCGACCTGCCCCTCATCTGGCGAGCCGGGGCCGCGCTGATCATCACCGGGCTGACGCCGGGGATGCTCCTGGTGGAATGGCTGCTGGGGGACGACGCGGAACGCCAGCCAGAGCTGTGGGAGCGGGTTCTCTATGGGGTGGGCGCCGGCTACGCCCTGATGGTGGTGGTGCTCCTGCTCCTGAGCTATTGGCCCGGCCCCCTCCACCGCTGGCAGACCCTGGTTGCCTTCGACCTGTTGAACGCGAGCCTGGCCTTCCTCATCTGGCGCCAGGGGCGTACCCTCCCCCAAAGTGCCCCCGGCGTACCAGGCGTGACACAGACACGGGACGTGGATCGCCGCTGGCTGGTGGCGGGGCTGCTCTCCCTGGCCCTGGTGGCCGGCTTCTTCCGCTTCCCCAACCTCTCCTATTCCGAGTTCCAGGGGGATGAAGCCCGGGCAGTACTCATCGCCGCGCAGAACATCCAGGGCTATACCGAGGCGCTGCTCACCCACAAGAAGGGGCCGGCGGAAATCCTGGTGCCCACGGCCATCTACTCCCTGACGGACCGCCTCAACGAAGCCAGTGCCCGGCTGCCCTTTGCCATCGCCAACTTCGCCGCCCTGTTTGCCATCTTCCTGTTGGGGTGGCGGCTCTTCGGGCCCGTGGGAGGGTGGACCGCGGCCATCCTGCTGGCGCTGGACGGCTACCTGATCGGCTTTTCCCGCATCGTCCAGTACCAGAGCCTGGTCTTCTTCATGGTGGTGCTCACCGTCCTGGTGCTCCACCGGTTGGTGCGCCACCCGGCCGGGCTGGGCCGCTACCTCACCCTGGCCGCGCTCTTCCTGGCCACGGGGCTACTGGCCCACTACGAGGCGGCCCTGGCGGCGCTGCCCGGCCTCTACCTGCTCTACACCCTCTGGCGGCAGGGGCAGCCCCTGCCGCGGCTGGTCCGCTCCCTGGGGGTGCCGGTCCTGGTGGGCGGAACCGTGCTGGCCATCTTCTACGTGCCGTTTGTCCTGAACCCCAGCTTTCGCATCACCTACGCCTATATCACGGTCAACCGCATCGGCACCTCCTTTCCGTACAACAACCTGGTGGACTTCTTCGAACGGTCCACCCTCTACAGCTCCACCTACTACTTCGTGCTGATGGCCGGGCTGGCCACCCTGGGCCTGGCCCACCTGTACCGGCGCAACTGGCCGGACTGGCGGGGCTGGCTGGCCACAGCCCTGCTGGTGGGCGGGGTGACCCTGACCTTCTGGGTGCCCAACTGGCTGACCGTGGCCGGCCAGGATCATACCTGGCTCTTCTTTGCCGCCGTCCTGGCTGCGGCCTGGTTTCTACCCCGCTTCCCCATGGAAGAGCGACTGGTCTGGCTCTGGTTTGGCGCGCCCATGGTGTTGATGCTCTTCTTCACCCTCACGCCCAACACCCACGTCTACGGCTTTGTCATCCCCTGGGGGCTGGTGGCCGGCATGGTCCTGGCCCGGGCCTGGGCCTGGCTGCGCAACCGGCTGACCATCCCGGCCGCGCGGCGGGTGGCCGTCCCCACCATGGCCCTGGCCATCGCCCTCTTTGGCAACTACGAATACTGGTACTTCGTCCACACGGGCGTGGAGGTGCTGCGCACCTGGCGAGAAAACCGTCCCTGGGGCTACTGGTTTAGCTACGACATGCCCACCCGCATGTCCATCTTCGGGTTTCCCCTGCGCAACGGCTGGAAGGTAGTGGGGAGCCTCTACGCCGAGGGCGTGTTGGATGCGCCCTTTGACCTGAACGGCAAGGAGCCGGTGGCCGACTGGTACACCCGGGGCCAGGGCCGCTGCCCCCGGGACCATGTCTACTACATCTTCACCCAGTCGGTGGAACCGGCGGACAAGGGCTACCTCACCGTCATTCGCCAGCAGGTGGAGGAACAGGGCTATCAGAAGTATGGCGTGGTGATGGTGAACGGTGAAGAGCGCCTGACCATCTACAAAATGGCCGACGAGCCCATCACGCCCCAGGTCTTCCAGGTGGATGACTTCGAGACCCGCTTCGACGAAAATCTGAGCGGACCCCACTTCGAGTTGAGCGGCCCGGTGGCGGAGCCGGCCATCCAGCACCCGCTGGACTACCGCTTTGGCGATGCCATCCGCCTGCAGGGCTACCGGCTGAACAGCACCCAGGCGACCCCGGACGGTGCCCTGTCCCTGACCCTGTACTGGCAGGCCACCCAGCCAGTGGAGACCAAGTACAGTGTCTTCACCCAAATCATCGACATGGGCGACTTCCACAAGGTGGGCCAGCGGGACGGCGAACCCGGCTGCAACGAGTTTCCCACCACCTTCTGGCGGCCCGGCGACACCATCGCGGACCGCTACTTCATCCCCGTCTACGCGGACGCGCGTCCCGGCACCTACACCCTCCTCATCGGCATGTACGACGGTGACACCGGGGAACGGCTGCCCATCTTCGATGGGGAAGGCCAGCCCATCGGTGACGCGCTGGGTTTGACTGAGATCCAGGTTCTCCCTGCCCCATGAGACCCACCGCCCTTGCCCGGCATCCCGGCTTCTGGGCCCTGATCCTGGCGCTGCTCATCTGGCTGCCCCGGGGACTGGTGCTGGATCGCTTCGTCACTGCAGACGAACATGCCTGGCTGACCCGGTCCGGCAATTTTTACCAGGCCCTGGTCCGCCATGACTGGGCCAACACCTTTCAGCGCCATCACCCGGGGGTGACCGTGACCTGGGCAGGGGCCCTGGGTTTCTTGATGCGCTATCCGGCCTACGCCCAGGATGCGCCGGGCCAGTTCGGCTGGCTCACCGAGGAGATCGAGCCCTTCCTGCGGGAGCAAGGCCACGACCCGGTGGCCTTACTGGCCGCCGGCCGAAGTGTGGCGGTGCTCCTTATCACGGCCGTGCTCCTGGTGGCCTTTGGGGTGACGGTACGCCTGCTGGGGCTGGGGCCGGCACTGCTGGGCTTTGGTCTCATCGCGCTGGATCCATTCCACGTGGCCCACTCCCGGCTCTTACACCTGGACGGGCTGGTGAGCAGCTTCATGCTGCTGGCGGTGGTGGCCTTTATCCACCACCTGCTGAACGGCGACCTGCGCTCCCTGCTCCTCTCAGCCGTGGCCACATCCCTGGCCTGGCTGACCCGTTCACCGGCCCTCTTCCTGGCGCCCCTGGCCGGTCTGTTCACTGCCCTGCACTTAGTCCAGTCTGGCGTCAATACCACGGCAGAAATTCCGGGGGCCCCCTGGGCGCGCTCCTTCCGGCGGAAACCATTGGCGAATTTCGGCCGGGATTTACGAATATGGCCCGGCCCCATGGCCCTTTCCAGCCGGGTGCTCAGGCGTTGGGCCTGGCGGCTGCTCCTCTGGGGTGGGGTGGCGGCGGGGCTATTCGTGTTGCTCTGGCCCGCCATGTGGGTCCACCCTGTGGAGAGTGTGCGCCAGATCCTGGAGGCGGCGGAGACCTACGCGGCAGAGGGACACCTCAAACCCACCTTTTTTGCCGGGCAGGTGTACGGCGGCGACCCGGGGTTCTTCTTCTACCCCATCACCTACCTGTGGCGGAGTACGCCGCCGGTGCTGGTGGGCCTGCTGCTGGCAGCGGTGGCGTTCGTCCGGCGAGGGATGCCCTTTGGCGAACGCCCCGCGCGCGCCACAGCCGTCTACCTGGCCCTGTACGCGGGGCTCTTCATGCTCTTCATGAATGTGGGCGCTAAAAAATTTGACCGCTACGTCCTGCCCAGCTACCTGCCCCTGGACCTGCTGGCCGGCGGGGGCTGGTATGCCCTGGCGGCATGGCTGGGCCGGCACTGGCCGAGGTCCAGGAGCTGCGTCGCCGCCATGGTCGGCGTGGTGGTCCTGGGGCTCCAGGCCGGGTTCACCCTGCCCACGGCGCCGTACTACCTGAGCTACTACAACCCGCTTTTGGGGGGCAGCCGGCGGGCCCCCGAGGTGATGATGATCGGCTGGGGCGAGGGCGCGGACCAGGCAGCCCGATACCTCAACAGCCTGCCCAATGCCCGGGAACTGGTGGTGGCTTCGGGCTACACCAACGGCCCCTTCTCCTATTTTTTCCAGGGGCGCACCCTGCCCATCTACTTCTGGCACCAGGCGGACTACGCGGTGCTCTACGCCCAGGACTTCCAACGCCAGCTACCGTCGCGCGCCTTCATCACTACCTTCAGCCGGCAGACACCCGTCCACGTGGTGCGCATCAACGGGCTGGACTACGCCTACATCTACGACCTGCACAACATGCCCCTGCCCGACTACGTCACCGATTGGGCGGATGCCATCCGGCTGGTGACCTATCAGTTACCGGCGGGAACAATTTCACCGGGGGATACCTTCCGTGCTATATTCTACCTCGTGAACCGCGCCCCCATCCCGACCAACTGGAACGTGTTGGTCCGGGTGGTAGGTGCGGATGGGGTGGAAGTGGCCCGCAGCGAAGGATGGCCCTGGGGTGCCCCCACCTCCACCTGGCGCGAGGGCGACGTGTGGCCCGATGGCCACGATCTGACCATTCCGCCCGGGACGCCGCCGGGCATCTACCGGGTGGAGTTGGGCTTCTATGACCCCGCCGACCAGACGCTGTTGCCCGCCACTGGGGCGCAGGATGGCACCCCCCGAGGGGACCTGGTGGCCCTGGACTACATCCAGGTGGGCACGGTAGCGCCGCCCCGGTCGGCCCGGCTGGCTACGCCGGTCGAGCTGGGTGGAGAAGTTCGCCTGATCGGAGCCCAGTGGCTGGATAGCCGCGGCGCTGCCTTCGACCCGGCCAGGACGGAGGTGGCGGCTGGCGAGCCACTGACCTTGCAGCTATACTGGCAGGCAGCCGCCCGTCCCAGCCTGCCGTACACGGTCTTTGTCCATGTGGTCGATGGCAACGGCCACATGGTCGCCCAGGATGACCACCAGCCCCTGCAGGGGTTCTTCCCCACCGACCGCTGGTTTCCGGGCGTAGTGGTTGCCGATACTTATCGATTGCAGTTGCCCGGGGCCGGTGCTTTCACCGTCTTCGTGGGGATGTACGATGGCGCCACAGGCCAGCGGCTGCCGGTGCAGGGGCCAACGGGTACAGGTGGCGATTCGGTTCAGCTGACCGTTTTGTCAGCAAAGGTACTTCAGCAATGATTCGATTCTGGCAGAGTCTTACCGCAGAGTCCACGGCCCTGGCCGGTGCACGGCCAGCCCAACCCCAGATCTGGAGCCGCCTCCGGGCGGCGTTGGGCCAGCGACAACTGCTGGCCGTCCTCCTGGTCGCCCTGGCCATCTGGCTGCCCCGGGGCTTTCAGCTGGACCAATACGTCACGGTGGACGAGAGCAAGTGGCTGGTTCGCTCGGCCAACTTCTACGAAGCCCTGGTCAACGGCCACTACCAGCACACCTTTCAGCATGGCCACCCCGGCGTGACCATCATGTGGGCGGGAACGGCCGGCTTTCTCTGGAAATTTCCGGCCTACGCCCGTCTGGCGCCGGGGCAATTCGCCTGGACTGACGACGCGTTTACCGACTTTTTGAACCAGCATGGGCTGACAGCCCTGGAGATGCTGGCCGCCGGCCGCACCTTCATCGTGCTGGCCAATGCCCTGGTGCTGGCCCTGGCCTTTTGGTATGCGTGGCGGCTGCTGGGCCTGTTGCCGGCCACCTTGGGCTTTGCCCTCATCGCCTTTTCGCCCTTCCATTCCGCCCTTTCCCGGCTCATGCACCCGGACAGTCTGCTGAGCACCTTTTTGCTCTTCACCGCGCTGGCCTACCTCCACTACCTCCACCGGGGACGCCGGCCGCTGGACCTGCTGATCGCCGGCCTGGGTGCAGCGCTGACCATCCTGACCAAGACACCGGGGATCTTTCTCTTTCCCCTCCTGGGCCTCTATGGCCTGGTGGACCATGTGGTTCAGGTAGTGGGTACGCCAGGCTGGCGCTGGCGGGACCTGGTGTGGGGACGGACGCTGGTGCGTTTTGTGGCCCCCCTGGCCGTCTGGGTACTCATCTTTGCCCTGTTCTACTTCCTCATGTGGCCGGCCCTCTGGGTCGCACCGGTGGACACCCTGCGGGAGGTGCTGGACATCTCCGGCGACTACGCGCTCCAGGGCCACTCCAGCCCCATCTTCTTCGACGGCCGCATTATCAACGGCGATCCGGGCTCCCTCTTCTACCCGGTCACCTACCTGTGGCGCAGCACCCCCCCGGTCCTGTTGGGCCTGCTGTTGGGCCTGGTGGTCCTGGCGGCCGGCTGGGGCCCGGGACGGGAGCGGGGCGCGCGCCAGACCGGCTGGGGCATGTTGGCTATTGCTCTGTTCTTCACCATCTTCATGGACCTGGGCGCCAAGAAGTTCGACCGCTATCTGTTGCCCGTCTACATGCCCCTGGACATCGTGGCGGGCCTGGGCTGGGGCGCGGCGACCCTCTGGCTGGCCCGCCTTCCCCGCCCGAACCTGGCCCGCTGGGCACCTGCCCTGCTGGCTGGCGGCGTGGTGCTGGGCCAGGCCGGCCTCTCCCTGCCCACCTATCCCTACTACATCACTTACTACAACCCGCTGATGGGCGGTCCGGCCAAAGCGCCGGAAGTCATGCTCATCGGCTGGGGAGAGGGGTTGGACGAAGCGGCCCGCTACCTCAACGAGACGGTGGATCCCAACACCACCACCGTCTCCTCGTGGTACCCGCGCGGGCCCTTCAGCTACTTCTACAAGGGCGTCACCGACTCCAACCGGGCCTTTTGGGAGGCGGACTACGACGTCATCTACCATCACCAGTGGCAGCGTGAGTTGCCCTCCCGGCGCATGATGGCCTATTTCAACACCCTGACGCCCGTCAAGACCATTTCCCTCAACGGCATCGAATATGTGCGCATTTACGACATGCGCCAGGCGCCGGCCGCGGATTACACCGTGGAATGGGGCAACGCCATCCGCCTGGTCTACTACGACACCTTCTCCGGGGCCATGTACCCGGGCATGCGCTTCGACATGACCATGTACCTGGTCAAGGTGGCGCCCCTGGACAAGAACCTGAACATCCTGGTGCGGCTGGTCAACGCCGACGGCCACGAGCTGATGCGGGTGGACGGCTGGCCCGAGGGGATGGCCACGGCCAAATGGCCCATCGGGGAGGTGCTGCGCAGCAACGACTACAAGGTGGACATCCCACCGGACACACCACCCGGGCTCTATCGCATCGAGGTGAGCTTCTACGACCCGGCCACCCTGGAGCACCTGCCGGTCACCTCGGTCAACACGGGCGAGCTGCTGCCGGAGCCCTACGTGCTGGACTACCTGATCGTGGGCGACCTCCCGGAGACGCCTCGCCACCCCCTGGAGCCACCGGCCGATCTGGGCGGACAGATTCGGCTCTTCGGAGCGGATCTTCTGGACGAGAACGGCCAGGCGCGGGCGAACAAGCAGGCCACCTACGGGCCGGGCGAAGCGATCCGGCTGCGCCTCTTCTGGCGTGCCCTGGACTTCATGTACACCGACTACACCGCGTTCGTCCACCTGGTCGGCCCGGACGGCACCCTGATCGGCCAGCAGGATAAGCAACCCCTGGATGGCTTCATTCCCACTTCCTACTGGCCGCCCCGGCAGATCATCGCGGACGACTACACCGTGCCCATCCCGGCCGACGCGCCAGCCGGCACCTACACCCTCCGGGTCGGCCTGTACGACCTGGCGACCATGGCGCGCCTGCCCGTCACCCGAGATGGCGAGCCAGCCGGCGACGCGGTCACCGTGGCCGAAATCCCCATCGGCGTTCGCTGATGCCTGGTCGATCCCGGCAGAAATTCGCCGAGAGTTACCCGCAGAGGTGATGCTGCCGAGTTTCTGCCGGAGTATTGACGCCGGATTGTTCTGGCGCGTCTCCCGGGGCAGGGCGACGTTCCGGGAGGCGCCTGCGTTGTCGTGAATGGACCCATGTCAACCCGTCAAAAAGCCCTTGCCTCCCTGCTGCTCTTCCTCTGCCTCTGGCTGCCCCGAAGCCTTCAATTGGATCACTTCGTCGCGGTGGACGAGCGTTCCTGGCTGACCCGGGCCGGCAACTTCTACCTGGCCTTGAGTCGGGGCGATTGGGCCGGCACCTACCAGCGCTACCACCCCGGCGTCACCACCATGTGGCTGGGAATGGCCGGCTACCTCTGGCGCTATCCAGACTACGCGGCGGAGGCGCCCGAACAGATCGAGAGCATGAGCGAAGGGGTGGAGGACTTCCTGCGTGCCCACGGCCGGGACCCCATGGCGCTGCTGGCGGCAGGCCGCCTGGCCGTGGTGACCGTCATTGCCCTGGCGCTGGTGGTAGCCTTCTGGCTGGCCGTGGATCTGGTGGGCCTGGCGACCGCGGCGGTGGGCTTTCTGCTCATCGCCCTGGAACCCTTCTTCCTGGGCCTCTCCCGCATGCTCCACGTGGACGGGCTGAGCAGCACCTTTATGTTCCTTTCCCTGCTGGCTTTTCTCCGCTATCAACAGCGGGGGAGACGGGGCGACCTGATCCTCTCCGGCGTGGTGGCCGGCCTGGCCTGGCTGACCAAATCGCCGGCATTTTTCCTGATCCCGTTTGTGGGCCTGTTGGCCCTGACCCAGGCTGCCCGGGAGCGATTTCGCCTCCCTGTGCTCCGGAAACTGGCCATGGAGCTGGGCATCTGGGGGGGACTGGGCGTGGGCGTCTTCTTTCTCCTGTGGCCGGCCATGTGGGTTCAGCCCCTGGCCGCCATCCGAGACATCTTGAGCGCCGCCGGGGAGTCGGCCGCCGAGGGGCATAGCAAAGCCATCTACTTCAACGGTCGCGTCATCGACGGCGATCCGGGGCCCCTCTTCTATCCCCTGACCTACCTGTGGCGGACCACACCGGTCGTCATGATAGGCCTGATCCTGGCCCTATGGACGGCTGTGCGTCGCGAGCCTGCTGGGCGCAGTCCTTTCGCTGTTCCTGGGCGCCGGCGCACGGCGGGGCTGCTGGCCCTCTACGTGCTGGCCTTCACCGCCTTCATGACCCTGGGCTCCAAAAAATTCCCCCGCTACCTGATCCCGGCCTACCTGCCCCTGGACCTGCTGGCGGCCCTGGGATGGGTGGGGCTGGCTGCCTGGCTTCAGGAGCGGCTGCCCACGATCCGTCGCCGATGGATCGCCGCAGGCCTGCCGGCGCTGGCCGTGGCCCTGCAGGCAGCCCTGGCCCTGCCCCACTTCCCCTACTATTTCACCTACTACAACCCGCTGTTGGGCGGCAGCGCCAAAGCGCCGGAAGTGATGATGATCGGGCTGGGGGAAGGATTGGACCAGGCGGCCCGCTACCTGATGGAGAAGCCCCAGGCCGAACGGCTCACGGTGGCCTCGTGGTACCGGGGCGGCTCCTTCTCCTACATCTTCCCGTACCGCAGCGTGGATATCGAAGAGTTCTACCGGGCTGACTATGCGGTACTCTACGCCCACCAGTGGCAGCGCCAGGTGCCGGACAGACGCCTGCTGGACTACTTCGCCGGCCTGCCGCCGGAACGGGTCATCACCCTGCACGGCACCGAGTATGTGCGCATCTACAACCTGCACACCGTGCCGCCGCCGACCTACTTCACCGACTGGGGCCATGCCATCCGCCTGGTGGACCATGAAATTCTGGAAGGGCCGGTTCAACCGGGCCAGGACTTTGTGGTCCGCCTGCGTCTCTACACCCTGGCCCCCCTGGCCGAGAATCTAAGCGTGGTGGTGCGCCTGGTGGATCAGGCCGGCAACGAGGTGGCCCGCAGCGAAGGCTGGCCCTACGGTTCGCCCACCTCCACCTGGCAGTCGGGCGAGGTCTACGTGGATGGGCACAAATTCCGCCTGCCGGATGAGGCCCCCCCCGGCTACTACCGGATCGAGGTGGCCTTCTACGAGCCGGACAGCCAGGAGCTGTTGACGCCCACGGTGGCGGGCACGGACACACCCCGCCCCACTTTTCTGCCCATCGACTACCTGTCCGTGGGGAAACTTCCCTACAGCCCCACCCTCATGCTGCGTCCGCCCGCCGATTTGGGCGAGACCATCCGCCTGGTGGGCGCCGACGTGGAAGGGCCGGAGACGCCCGCGCCAGGAACCAGCCTGAAGGTGGTCCTCTTCTGGAAGCAACGTTCCTACAACCAGGTAGACTACACCGTGTTCATCCATTTGATTGGGCCCGACGGCCAGACGGTGGCCCAGTTCGACAGCCAGCCCCTGGGGGGCTTTGTCCCCACCAGCCTGTGGCACGACGGTGAAATCATCATCGATCCCCACGTCATCCAGATCCCGGCCGACGCCCCCTCCGGCCCGTACCACCTGCGCCTGGGCCTGTACGAACTGGCGACGCTCCAGCGGCTGCCCGTCCGCATGGGGGACGAGCCTCGCGGCGATTCGGTAGACCTGGTGACCTTCATGGTGCAGTAAAAACAGCCACGCCGGCCGCTCATCCGGCCTGGGAAAGATGGTGTCCGATGCGTCCTTCATGGTTCAGCCCCACACGCCCCACAGCAGCCGGACGTGTCCGCCTTCGTTGGCCTGATGCCTGGCTGCCCTGGCTCATTGCCCTGCCCATCGCGTGGGCCCTCTGGCCTGGCGGCCTGCCCAACACAGCCGACGGCCGGGTCCACTTCATCCGTGCCGCCGAGATGATCCACACCTGGCAGGATGGGGTATGGCTTCCCCGCTGGGCAGAGAATCTGGGCTTCGGCCTGGGCATTCCCCTTTTCGTCTACGCGCCGCCCCTGCCCTACTTCCTGACCGGCCTCCTCCACCTGGCCGGGCTGGACCTGGAAACGGCCTTCAAGGGGACCTGGCTGCTGGGTCTGTGGACAGGCACGGCCGGCGCCTACCACCTGGGCCGCAGCCGGTTGGGCTGGCGGGCAGGCGTGGTGGCGGCAACGGCCTTCGCCTACGCCCCCATCCAGCTGCGGGAGCTCTTCATCCAGGGGAACCAGGCCCAATACCTGGCGTGGGCCTTTGCGCCGTGGGCCGCCTGGAGCCTGATCCGGATCTTTGAGACGGGGCGCAGACGGTACGCCCTCACCCTGGCGCTGGCCCTGACCGGAACCCTGCTGAGCCACAACGCCGCTGCCCTCCTGGCCATGGGCATGGTGGCTGTTTTGGGCCTGACCCTCAGTGGGGTCACCCGCTCCCTGCGGGGCCTCTGGCTCAGCGTGGGGGGCAGCGTCCTGGGGCTGCTCCTCAGCGCCTGGTTCTGGGTGCCCGCCCTGTTGGAGGGCCAGTATGTGCACCTGGACAAGATCGTGGCCAGCGATTTTCGCCAACGCTTCATCCCACTGGAGGAGCTGGTGGCCCTTTCCCCCCCGCTGGACACCGGCGCCATCAACCCCTACTTTCCCCTGACCCTGGGCGCGGTGCAGGTGTGGATGGCTGCGCTGGGCGCCGGTGTGTTGCTCGCGTGGGGGGTGGGGCGGCTGCTTCGGCCGGGCTCCTCCTGGACGGGCATCCGCCTGGAGAAGCTGGACGGGGGAAGCGGCCTCTTTTTTGTGGCCTTCAGCCTCTTCTGTGGCTTCATGGCCCTGGCCTGGTCCGAACCCCTCTGGGATCTCCTGCCCTTCTTGGAGTTCTTCGAATGGCCCTTCCGCTGGCACGGCTTTACCGCCCTGGGCCTGAGCTGGCTCTGTGGCCTTGCCCTGGTCGGGTGGAGCCGCCTCCTGCGCCTACCGGCTGCGGCCATCGAAGGCGCTACCATGCTGTGCGTGCTGCTGCTCATGGGCTCGGCGCTGGTCAACCTGTACCCCCACAAACTGGCACCCAATCGCCAGGAAGTGACCCCGGCGGATGTGGTGCGTTTTGAGGTCCGCACCGGGGCCGTGGGTACCACCAGCCTGGGCGAATTCAACCCCATCTGGATCGAAGGGGCGTTGCAGGACTCTCCCCTGGTCCAGGACTACCTGGCCGGCAGGCCGGTGGACCGACTGGCCGGTGCGTTGCCGGACGGCGCGGAGGGCGAGCAGCTCTTGAACCGGGCCCAGGAGCACCGCTTCCGGCTTCGCCTGCCCCAACCGGCGACGGTGACCCTGCAACTGCTTTACTTTCCCGGCTGGGTAGCCTGGGTGGACGGCGAGCCGGTGGCGGTGCGGCCCCAGCCGGGCACAGGTCTGCTGGCCGTGGAGGTGCCGGCTGGCGAACACGAGCTGTGGCTTCGCTTCATCGACACGCCCCTGCGCTGGATGGCCGATCTGGCCTCAGCCGCGGCCTGGCTGCTGCTGGCGTTCTGGGTGGGCCTGGCGCTGATGCAACGCCGGCCCCTGAGCTGGCCCCGACGTCGGCTCCAGATCCAGGGTCCCACCTGGGGACAGGTGGCGTCCCTTTTGGGCTGTGTGCTGCTCATCCTGGGGGTGCGGGCGGCTTTCCCAGACCGCTTCCGCCTGGAATCTCCGCCGGACCAGGCCCTGCCTGCCTCCCGTCCCCTGCGTGCAGACTTCGAAGATCAGATCCGGCTGCTGGGCGTTGACCCGGCGCCAGAGACGGCCTGGCCGGGGGAAGCCATCTCCCTGGTCGCCTACTGGCGGGCCTTGCAGCCCCTGGAGACCGACTATGCCGTCTACCTCCACCTGGACGCTCCCGACGGCCAGACGGTGGCCACGACGGATCTGCGCCATCCGGGCGACATTCCCACCAGCGACTGGGCCACGGGCCTCTACGTCCGCAGCCCCTTTCGTCTGGCCATCCCCGCCGAGGCCTGGCCCATTCGCTATGACCTGCACCTGGGCGTCTACGATCCCGTGCAGGGCCGCAACCTGGCCGCCTCCCCTGGCAGCCAATGGGGCGCGTCGGTAGGCCAGCTGTGGGTGATGCCGGCCCATGGCTCCGAACCGTCGGCCGGCCTCTGGGCCCGCTTCGGCGAGGCCATCCAGCTGGTGGATGTGAAATATGATCTGGAACTGTCGGCCCTGGTCCTGTACTGGCGCCGGGAAGGACCGGTGCCGGATGGCCTCAGCATCTTCGTGCACCTGCTTGACGATCAGGGGGTGGTCCTGGGGCAGGCAGACGGTGTGCCCTACCAGAACCTCTACCCGCCCGATGCCTGGTGGCCCGGCCAGGTGGTCGAGGATGTGCGCGCCCTGCCCCATGTGGACGTGGCCCGCACGGCGGCCATCGCCCTGGGCGTGTACGAATTGGGCTCCGGACGCCGCTGGCCGGCGGTGGATAGCCAGGGGCAGCCCCTGGCCGATGACGCGCTGTTGGTGCGGATCCATCCATGATGAAGAGCCACGAACCTTCGACCCTGAATCGTTTCCGGGGCAGCGCCTTTGTCACGCTCCTGTTGGGCATCCAGCTGATGACGGTGGTCATCCGCCATGGGTGGCTCAGCGACGACGCCTACATCACCTTCCGCACCGCCTACAACTGGATCCACGGCTTCGGCCCGGTCTGGAATGTGGGCGAGCGGGTCCAGTCCTACACCCACCCCTTGTGGCTTCTGCTGCTGACGCCGGCCTTTGGCCTGACGGGCGAAGTCTACTACACCACCCTGGCCCTCTCCCTGGGGCTAACCCTGGCCACGGCCTGGGCCGTGGTGCGCTGGGCCGGTGAACGCGCCACCCCAGTAAATCCCGGCAGAAATTCAGCGGCATTCCCTCTGGTGGAAACTATCGGCGAATTTCGGCCGTGGTATTTACGCCAGCCTGTACTGGCCTGGCTGCTCCTGCTGGCATTGAGTCTGTCCAAGGCGTTTGTGGAATATTCTACCTCGGGCCTGGAGAACCCCCTCACCCACCTGCTGCTGGCCCTGTTCATGGGCCTGGCGCTCCGGCCTCAACTCAGCCGGAAACGCCTTTTCCTCCTCTCCCTGCTGGCCGGGCTGGGCGTCCTCAACCGGATGGATACCCTGCTCCTCTTCGGGCCGCCCCTGCTCTACGCGTGGTGGCGTGGCACGTCAGCCGGGGCCCCCGGCCGAGGGCGTCTGGGCGATCTGCTGGCTGTGGCCGCGGGCTTCCTGCCCTGGCTGGCGTGGGAAGGCTTCGCCCTGGCCTACTACGGCTTCCTCTTTCCCAACACCGCCTACGCCAAGCTCAACACCGGCATCGGCCAGGGGGAGCTGACGCACCAGGGACTGCTCTACCTGCTAAACGCCCTGGCCACCGATCCGGTGACCGTGGCCGTGATCCTGTCGGGGCTCCTGTTGAGCCTGGGGAGCCGGCGGCCTGCCCTGCGCTGGTCGGGCGTCGCCCTGGCCCTCTACCTGGCCTATGTGGTGCGCATTGGCGGAGACTTCATGGCCGGCCGTTTCCTCTCGGCCCCCTTCCTCATGGCCCTGTTGCTCCTGGCGGAGCAGGTAGCCCACCTGCCCCGGCGCTTTCTCCTGGCCGGCGCAGCCGTGCTGGTGGCCATGGCCCTGGCCAACCCGTCCCAATCGCCCCTGCTGGCCATCTTCGGCGCCGACTCCAACCCGGCCCAGGTCAGCGAAAGCGGCATCGTGGACGAGCGGCGCTACTACCTGGGCCAGACGGGGCTGCTGGCGGCCACGCGTGGGAACCGGCTGCCGGAGCGTGGGATCGTCCAGGGGGTCACCGACCCGGTGTTGCGGGTGGACTGTGGCGGCATCGGGCTGCGGGGGTTCACGGCCAGCCCCTTCACCCACGTGGTGGATAGCTGCGGCCTGACCGATCCCCTGCTGGCCCGGCTGCCGGCCGCGTACACGCCGGGCTGGCGCATCGGCCACTTCGAACGCACCATCCCGGAGGGCTACCTGGGCTCCCTGCGCACCGGCCGTAACCTCCTCACCGACCCGGGCCTGGCCGCGTATTACGACCGGCTGCGGCTGGTCACCCAGGGGCCCATCTTCAGCCCGGCGCGGTGGGCCGAGATCTGGCGCTTCCAGACCGGGCAGAACCAGGCGCTCATCGACTGGGAGCGCTACCGCTATCCCGATCTGCTCACCCTGGCAGTGGATCAGGTGTCCCGTCGCCTGCCGGGCGGCGAACGGCCGGGCGAGCCTCGCCCCCTGGGAGCCAGCGGCATCGCCCTGACCACGGAGGAGCCGGTCCACGCCACCACGGTGCTCATGGGCATCGACTGCCAGGCGGTGCTGCTCCGCTACACCGACGGCACCGG
The DNA here is from genome assembly GCF_006569185.2 of Litorilinea aerophila. Classification (NCBI taxonomy): domain Bacteria; kingdom Bacillati; phylum Chloroflexota; class Caldilineae; order Caldilineales; family Caldilineaceae; genus Litorilinea; species Litorilinea aerophila. The sequence goes on from NZ_VIGC02000001.1 coordinate 52,414, forward strand.
CCAGAGCCAACTGCAGCGGGTGAACACGCCCACCCTGCAATTCGGGGTGGAGAAGCTGATGGCAGTCCCCGTGCCGGAGCCGGTGCGCGCCGCCGGCATCCGGCGGATCCACCTTCTGCCCGTCTCCTGCCGGGGTCCTGCCTTGCGCTGGCTGGATCTGGTGGCCGAGGATGGCAGCCGGCCCCTGGCGCTGGAGCAGGTGCTGGATCTCTACTTCTTCACCTATTATCGGAATGTGGAGGCGACGCGCGGGGAGCGGCTGGCCGCGTTGGAAGCCCGATTGCAGGCTTTCCCGGCCACAAGCTGGGAGGAGGTACCTGTCCGCAAGTTGGTGGCGCTGCTGGGCATCCCCGTGCCCACCATCCAGGCCCTGACCCTGGCCCATCTGCCCACGGCGGATCTATTGGGCGTGCCAGGCCAGGATCCGGCGCTGCGTTACCTGGGCCATGGCGTGGACGGCGAGGAGGAAGGGCTGGAGGTGGACCTGTACTTCGAAGTGTTGAACCGGCCGCCTTTTCCCGTGCGGCTGCGCCTGGAGGCTGCTTCCCCGGGCGAACCGCCCCAGGTCATAGCGACCCCGGAAGCGGCCGAGGAGGCGGGCCAGTGGGAGCCGGGCATAATCCAGAAGATGTCCGCAGATCTGGCCCTGCCGGATGGGACCTACGTCCTCACCCTGTGTAGCGAAGCCCGGGAAGGCGAAGCAACACCCGTGTTCGCAGCGGCGTCCGGCCCGTGTGTGCCACTGGGCACCTACCCGGTGCCACTCCCCTGAGGTGGTAACCAGCGCCCTGTCGCGCAGGGATGATGCTCCTGCAAAAAGTTTTTTTTTAACGCAAAGGCGCAAAGGCGTAAAGGCGTAAAGGCGCAAAGAAACCCAGGAGAGAATGGATGCGGGACCTACGGCGCGGACGCACCATTCCGCAGGTTCAGTCTCCCGGTCGGACAGACGTGCCAGAGCTCCCAGCGCCCCGCCACGCAAGGATGGGAAATCGAGGCATCTCGAAGGCCGCCAGTAAATCCCGGCAGGAATTCGCCGATGGTATCCAGCAGAGGGGGTGCCGCCGAATTTCTGCCGTGGTATTTACGCCAGAGTGTACTAGGGCGTCCCCGCCTCGATGCGGATGTCGGTCAGGTGGACGCGGTCGGCCACGGGGTTACCTGCCTCGTCCAGAACGGGCAGGCGATCCAGGGTTTCCTCGATGTAGAGGCCGGTGTACAGGGGGTAGAGGCCCGGAGGGGCGTCGGCCTTGACCTGGATGTCGTGCACATCCACCACCAGCTCCCCAGGATCCCATAGCCACGTGCCCCGGCTGCCGCAAACCGGATAGCCATCCTGCTGGGCGACCATCACCCCGTCGCCGTAGTAGGACTGGTTGAAGACCTTGTAGGACTGATCCATGGACTGCTGGGCCCGCCAGTAGAGGGTCAGGTGGAAAACCTCGCCCGGCTCCAGGGGGGGCGTGTAGTCCAGGTCGTAGCCCTCCAGCCAGATGCGGTTGCCCAGGTTCACGTGGAGGGGATGGCCGATGGGCGGCTCCACCACGGGGTAGCCCAGGGGCAGGTCCGGCGTGGCCTGGGCGTCGAAGAGGGGCTCGTACTCCTCCAGGCGATAGGTGCGCAGCGGGAAGGATTCGGCGCTGCGGCGGTAGATCGTCATGGCCGGGCGTTCCTTCACCGTCACCCTGGCCCAGGGGCGAAAGTCTTTTTCCAGGAAGTGATCCAACGCGGCGTCGTATCCTTCTGGGTCCGGCTGGAAGTTCTGGATGCGAAAGAACCAGGTCGCCTGATCCTCACAGCGCCGCTGCCCCCGGGTGTACCAGGCAGGCGTCCAGAACTCCACCTCATTGGTGGCGTAGTCGCCCTGGAGGATGCCTTCCCGATAGAGCATGCCCACCACCTTCCAGCCGTTGTTCAAGGGAAATCCGAAGAGCGCCCGGTTGTCTGGCACGTCGTAGGCCGTCCAGTAGCCCTGGGGGCGATTCTCCTGCCAGGTGCGCAGGATCTCCACGTCGGTGTGGACGAAGTACCAGTAGGCGTAGTTAACAAAGGCCAGCAACAGGCCGGCCCCGGCAACGGCCCCCAACTGCCGCAGCAGTTGACCGGCCCTGCCGGCCCCGCGCAACTGCTGCCAGCCCTGCCCGGCGGCATAGGCCGCCAGCAGCGCCCATGGTGGGAAGAACACGTAGACGTGGGTGCGGGGCTTGGCCATGAAAAAGAGGGTCACCACGAACGGCACACCCAACCAGAGCCAGAGGGTGCGCTCGGCCACGCTGACCCGGGGCAACGTCCAGGCCAGGGCCAGGAAGATCAGGAAGGGCGCGAAGGTCCAGTCCACGCCCCCCACCGTCAGCCAGTCGGCCCGGTGGAAGGTGGCCAGCAGAGCCGCCACCGCCAGCCCGCCAGCCAGGAGGCTACCGGCCCTGCCCAGGCTGCGCCGGTAGAGCCCGAGCAGGGCGATCAGGGCCAGCCCCACCAGCAGGATCAGGTAGTAGGTGGAGCTGTAAACGGTGGTGCGGCCGAAGAAGTCGGCCAGGTTGTTGTAGGGCAGGCTGTCCCCGCCGATGCGCCGATCCAACAGGTAGGTGATGGTGCCGGTGAAGCGGGGATGGAAGATGAAGGGCACATAGAAGCTGGCGGCCACCGCGCCCCCCATGGCAACGGCCACCGCCAGGGCCCGAACCCAGATCCGGAGGGGGATGGAGCTCTGCCCAGCAGCGGGCCAGAGGAGATGGGCCAGCAGAAAGGCGGCCGGAATGGCTGCCCAGACCGCCTCATAGTGGGCCAGCAACCCTGTAGCCAGCATCAGGGCCGCCAGGGTCAGGCGGCGGGCGGGCGCCCGGGGCTCTACCACCAGGCGATGGAGGGAGAGGAGCACCAGCGGTGTGGTCAAGAGGATCAGGCTCTGATACTGGACGATGCGGGAGAAGCCGATCAGGTAGCCGTCCACAGCCAGCAGCCAGGTTGCGATCCAGGCCGTCCGGGGGTTGAAAAGCTGCCGCCCCAGCAGCCAGACGGCGCCCAGCGCGGCCAGGCCGGCCAACGCAAAGGGCAGGCGGGCCGCCGCTTCGGTCAGACGTCCCGTCAGGGCAAACAGGGCAGCAGGAATCACAATTTCGGCCGGCCCTTTTTTGTGGAGGAAGAGCACATCCTCGTATCCCTGGAGCACGGCCGCCGCCCGCAGGACAGCCCGGGCCTCATCGCCGTGATACTCGGCGTAGCCCAGGTGGCCCATGCGCAGGAACGCCGCCACCACCAGCAGCCCGCCCCAGAGCCAGAGGCCCTGTCGGCCTGGCAGCAGCAACCCCGCCCCGACGGTCCCCTTCCAGCGTCGCCAGGCCCACGCCGCCAGACAGACGGTCAGGCCGTCGAACAGGAGCAACACTGAGATGGCCGTCACCCCACCTGGCCAGTAGCTCAGCAGGGTCATCCCCACCACCAGGAGCCCATACCCCAGGGCGATCCCGTAGACCAGCAGCTCTCCCAACCAGCGGCCCGGCCATTCCGGCCCGGCATTGCCCCCCATGTCGGAGGAGGCTGCAGGCTGGGGAAGGGGCAGGAGGGCCAGGGCCAGCAGAAGCCCGGGAAGCACCACAACCACAGCCAGAGCAGCCAGAGCCTGCCAGAGAAGAGGCACCGGCAACCACAGCAGCCCATGGCCCACAACGGCCAGAACCAGAAGGATCAGCGGCAGAAGGCGCTCAGGTGGTCCCATCAGAGGATTGCGGCTCACGGGTCTGCTCCCACCCTCACGAAGAAATCGACAGGGTCGTGATAGGGATCGCCCGATCCCCCACCCGCTGTCCGGTCTCCGGGTGATACATCCCCACCAGCAGGGTATAGGTGCCAGGGGTCAGATCCGGCCCCAGGGTGAGCAGCACGTGATCCCGAAAAGGCCAGCCCACCGGCCAGCGGCTGGTGTAGGAGGTGTTCAGCCCCGGATAACCATCCCACTGGGCCACCGGCCGTCCGCTCTCATCCGCCACGTGGACGAAGACCTTGTAGTCGTCCTGCAGGCGGCGATTGGTCTGCCAGACCAGGAGCAGGTGCAAGGTCTCGCCGATGCGATACGTCCGCCGCTCCAGGTGGGCAGACACCAGCCGGACATGCTCATCCAGGGGGACCGATTCCACCAGAGCAGGCGGATCGGGAAGGGGTTCCAGGCGGTTGACTTCCCGCTCGAAAAGAGGGGCAAACTGCTCCGCGTCGAAGGCCACGTAGGGCACCGGCAAAGGACGCCAGGTCCAGATCTGCAGGCGCGGCTCGCCCCGCACGAAGATGTCGCCCACGTGGAGGTAGCCCTGGAGGTAGACGTCGTCGTATTCCGGGTTGGGCTCGTGGAGGAGGGTGGCGATGAAGAAGACGCCGGGCGACTGGTCGGGATCCCGCTTGTCGTAGGGGGTCAGGTACCAGCGCCGCAGCTCCCAGGCCCCGTCGTTGCTGGCGTAGGTGGCCGGCAGGTATCCCCACTGGCCCAAGACGCCGGCAACCTTCCAGCCCACCTGGATGGGAAAGCCAAAACGGGGCTTTTCGGGAATGCGTTCCCCGTATGGAGCCCAGTAGAAAGGGAGCCGCTCTGTGTCGTAATGCATCACATACTCCGGCGCCTGGCGGAAGAAGACCAGGTACAGGTAGTAGACGGAGACCACCAACCAGGCGGCCACCGCGACAGCAGCCACCCGTCGCCAGGTGAGCATTCCCTGCAGATCGGTAGCCAGAGCCGCCAGGGGCAAGGCGGCCAGCAGCGACCAGCTCTCCATGAGCAGGTAAAAGTGGGTGCCGGGGTAGCGCACCACAAAAATGTACAGGAGGAAAAAGGGCAGCCACCAGAGCCAGAGTACCACCAGCGGCAACCGCGCCCGACGCCAGCCCAGCCAGCTTCCCAGCCCGGCCAGCAATACCAGGCCTGCGAAAAAGTAGGTGGAGTTGTAGAACGTGCCCATCTCCACCAGGAAGGGCAGGTTGAAGGTCCCGATCTCACCCAGGCGGTTGGCCAGGTAGCCCTGGGTGGTGGCGAAGTAGGGATTGACAATGGCCGGCACGTAGGCCGCCGCCACCAGCGCCCCGCCGGCCGTCCCCCCCCACAGGGCCGCGTTCACCAGACAACCCCGCTCTGCACGCCGGGCGCGACGCCATCCAAGCACCACCAGACAGGCCAGCGCCGGCGCCAGCAGGCCGAACTCGTAGTGGAAGATGAGCCCAAAGGCCGTCAGGGTGCTCAGGAGCAGCAGCCATCGCCGCTCTCGTCCCCGGGAAAACTCCCAGGCCGCCAACATGGACAGCGCCGAGAGGAGCAGGATCACGGCCTGATATTGAGCGATGCGAGAGAGGCCCAAGGCAAAGCCGTTGACCGCCAGCAGCAACCCCGCCACCCAGCCGACCGTCGGGTTGAAGAGGCGCCCCCCCAGCAACGCCAGGGCCAGGACACTCGCCACGCTGGCCAGGGCAAAGGGCAGACGGGCGGTGGCTTCGTCGGCCGTGCCCAGCGCCCGGTACACCACCAGGGCTACAGCAATCTCCCCGGGCCCCTTGGTGTGTTCGGCCAGGGCCGCGTCGTCTCCTTCGATGGCCCGTCGAGACTGGCGCAACAGCACCACCTCGTCGGCGTGAAACTCGTGGTAGCCCAGCCCGGGCAGGCGCAGGGTCGCGGCCACCAACACCAGCCCGCACAGGCTCACCAGGACCGGCAGTGACAGCGGCACCGGCGACAGCAGCGGCCGCCTGGCCAGGGCTAACAACAGCGCCAGCGCACCGAACGCGTAGAGGGCCACCAGGGGCCAGAGCCCGATGGGGCCCGGGAACCAATGGGCCAGCAGGGCCAGCAACACCATCCAGCAAAGGCCCAAGGCCAGGGCTAAAACTGTCACGGTGGGTAGATCGGTACGGGGAAGACGCCACAACAGGACCAACAACACGCCTGGCAGCCACCAGGCCAGGGCCATCATGGCCAGCCAGCGGGGCCACAGTGCCTGGGTCGTGGCCAATGTCCAGGGGGAAATGGCCAACACGGCAAGCCCCAGGAACCACAGCCACCGGGGTGGCACACGGACCGGGGGAGATTGGGTAGACATGGGATTCAGTCAGCGGCTCAGTGGTAGGAATCCTGGGAAACCACTTCGCGCACAAAATAGATGGGTTTGTTCTGGCTTTCGTGATAGGTACGGATGATCAGCTCACCCAACAGGCCCATGGTGATCAACTGCACGCCGATGACCACCAATAACACCGCGAGCAACAACATGGGCCGCCCGCCGATATTCTGCCCCAAGAACAACTTCACATAGGAAAGATAGAGGCCGATCAGGAAGCCGAAGCCGCCCAACACCAACCCAATGGAACCGAAAACGTGAATGGGCCGGGTGGCGTAGCCCCCCAGGAACCACACGGTGATCAGGTCCAGGGCCACCCGCACGGCCCGGCTCAGGCCATATTTGGACTTGCCGAACTGGCGGGCATGGTGGTTCACCGGCACCTCGGCCACAGTTCCGCCCACCTGGCTGGCCAGGGCCGGGATGAAGCGGTGGAGCTCACCGTAGAGGCGCACATGCTGCAGCAGGTCCCGGCGGTAGGCCTTGAGGGAACAGCCATAGTCATGCAGGCGGACATCGGTCACGTTGGAGATCAGCCGGTTGGCGATCATGGAGGGCAGCTTGCGATCCCAGAAGCGGTCCTGGCGGTTCTTGCGCCATCCGCTGACGATGTCGTACCCCTCCTCGATCTTGGCCATCAGGAGGGGGATGTCCCGGGGATCGTTCTGCAGGTCGGCGTCCATGGTGATGATCACTTCGCCCAGGGCGTAGTCAAAGCCGGCGGAAAAGGCCGCCGTCTGGCCAAAGTTTCGCCGCAGACGGATCACCTTGAGCGCGGGATCTTTCTCGGCCAGTTCCCGCAGGAGCTCAAAACTTCGATCCCTGGAGCCATCATCCACAATGATGATTTCATAGGATTTGCCGTAGTCCCGCAAAGCCTGGGTCAGGGCCTCGTAGAGGTGGGGGATGCTTTCCTCTTCGTTGTAGAGGGGAATCACCACCGAGATCGCCGGCGCCGGCGGCCGGGTGAGATCAGCAGCCGGGTCTTCAGCCTGTGCCTGCCTGGTTGAATCGGTCATCTGCATTTCACCATTATGGGAACGGTTACGTTACTGATCGACCAAAATTTCGTCGCCATCCACGGTGGTCTGGGCACCTTCCATCAAAGACTGGCACCGGCTCCCCAAACCCAGCACCATGGGCCGATGCCAGGCCCGGGCGGCGACGACGAAGGGATCCATGGGTGTGCCTGTGGCGGACACAAAGCCCTCGGCCACGGGCAGGGCCAACGAGCAGCTGCTGTCCAGTTGCTGCACACAGAGGATCGCCGCATTGCACCCCCGCACCTGGCGACCTTCCCAGTGGCGCAGGGGTCCGGTGACATGTCCGGCCACCCCGGGAAGCCCCTGGTGGGCCGGCATCGCCGCCACATCGCCCAGCAACATCTCCGGCGCCTCCTGCCCTTGCCAGGCATCATACGCCTCTTTCCGGCTCCGGGCTGTAGCCTGGATCCCATGGGTGTCGCTGACGTTCCACTCCCCGGTCATCATCTGCTTGAGCTCTTCCAGCTCGTAGAAGAAGACATCGTCCAGGGCAGCCAGACGGCCATCGGCCAGGGCCTCCCGGCCTGCAGCCAGCGCCCAGCACCGTGTTCCGGCCAGGATGTAGGCGAAGGCGTGGAGGGCACGGCTCTGCAGGCGGTGGAGCTCCCGAATCTGGGTGAGCCACTGGGGAACCTGCTTGCGCACCCCTGGATCGGTGACCTCCAGCAGCCGTTGGGTGTGCTGCGTGGCGGGCAGCCTGGGCGGCATCTTGGGCTGGTGGGTCACACAGGCCAGCAGGTTGCGGAAGATGGGCCAGGCCTCCTCCTGCCAGCGAGGATGGGCCAGTTCTCCCTCATGGGAGCCCCGATGGCCAAAGGTAGCCAGAAATGCCTGGATGGACTCCCGCACGGCGGGGTCCGGGAGTTTCTGCACCCAGTCGGCAAAGTCCTTCTTGCGCAGCCACGCCACCGTATCCGGGAATTCGCTGGTCTGGTGGCAGAGCTCCAGCATTTGCTGGGCCAGCTCCGACTCCACCAGGCCGTCCAGGTCGCAGATGGCGTTGTTGATCAACAGCACGTTGCGCGGGAAGGGCACCTGCGCCACGGTCGCCCAGAGCAACTGGTTGTAGCGATAGGCCAGCAAATGGCGGGCAGCGAAGAAGATAGCCAGGCTATCCGGGCCGATGCGCTCGATCTCTTCCATCACCTGCAAGATTTCGGCCTGGGTCCACCTCAGTTCCCGGGCTTTGTCATACCACTCCCGGGCCCGGTCAGTGACCCGGTCCAGCTCGGTGGCCATTTCCGCCAGGGCGGTGTTCAGACGCCGCTGCTGGCGGCCCCGCTTGATCCCCCCCCACAGGCCTGATTTTTCTCGGGGGCAGACGGGGTAGGACGTCCCATTGATGCGAAAGGTCAGGGGATCCATCCCCAGTTGTTCCACATCCATCTGGCAGCAGACCGATAGGTTCAAGTATGCCCGGCCCAAATGCTGACGCAGGACAGTCGTCCGAGGGGCAGGCTCGCCGCCCACCCGGTCATAGTACAGATACCAGGCGCGGCTCCAGATCTCGGCCAACACGCTGAAGCTGAAGGGGGTGAGAACCCCAGCAGAGAGGGGCTCCACGGGCAGCTGCCACCAGACAGTTTCCTGATTGCCGGGCACCGGGCCGGCCACAGTATAATCAAACAACGTTCACCTCTCCATTTCCGCGACAGTCGCCCTGTCGCAGCAGACTCGTACAGTCTGGCATAAATACCACGGCAGAAATTCCGGATGCCCTCTGGGCGCACTGCCTCTGGTGGAACCGATCGGCGAAGCCGCAGGCCAGAGGCCTGATCGGCGAAGCCGCAGGCCAGAGGCCTGATCGGCGAAGCCGCAGGCCAGAGGCCTGATCGGCGAAGCCGCAGGCCAAAGGCCTGATCGGCTATGCCGCAGGCCAGAGGCCTGATCGGCTATGCCGCAGGCCAGAGGCCTAATCGGCGAAGCCGCAGGCCAGAGGCCCGATCGGCTATGCCGCAGGCCAGAGGCCTGATCGGCTATGCCGCAGGCCAGAGGCCTAATCGGCGAAGCCGCGGGCCAAAGGCCCGATCGGCTATGCCGCAGGCCAGAGGCCTGATCGGCGAATTCCTGCCGGGATTTACTCGTGCCATGGATGGGCGGATGGTCCCGCTCGATTCCATAACGAGATATTGTCCACCGAAAGAGAGGTTGTGTCAATTTAAACGCCCCGATGGGAAGATTTCCATCAGATCGTGTATACTGTCCATGGGTCGCAAGAAGATTTCATCGCCCAAAGGGCCACCTAACCACAGGTCCGGTGCAGCCAAACCCATCCCATTTGGAGGAGAATCTATCCCCATGAATGTATTCCCATTTTCAACGCCTGTCCATGCCGGCAGCGAGCAACCCCCAGGATTCTCGCGCCGAAATGTACGCCAGACGCTCCTGGCATGGCTGGGCGTGGGCCTGTTCTTTCTGTTGGGCAGCCTGATGCACACGCCATCGCTCCGGGCAGCCCCGGCACCCCAGGAGCCCCCCCCTCCGCCCCAGGCCATTCTGCCGGGACAGTACGTCTTTGCCGAAATGACCGCCGGAACCAGCACCCGCTATGTAGTCGACCTCCCTGAGGCCGGAACCTATCTGGTCACGCCGGTGGAGGAGGCAGAGGTCCCCGTTTTTGACCTGCTGGCCACGGACGCCACCGGTACCGAGATCTACAGCGCCCCCCTGGCCAACGCGGAGCTGGCCGCCGAAGCTGGCCCCCTGACTCTGGAATTTACTGCCAATCAAGATGGGCTGCTGGCCTTCGTGGTTCTGGGCCCCATGGGCGCCCTGAGCCCGGATCCGGCCCAGCCGAACGTCCTGACGGCCGGTTCGTTCTACGCCGAAAATGAACCGGATGGCCCCCGCTACGGCACCCTGGTCATCCCCGCCACAGACTATCCCCAGGAGGTTCTGCTCTACGTGGGGGTGGACGAAGGGACCAGCTGGCAGATCACCGTCGACGGTGGCGCGCTGGGGACGTTTCAGCTCAACACGGCCCAGGAAAACCTGCTCCGCTTCTGGAGCCAGGGCGGGGAGTATCCCCTGGCGCTGACGCCAGAGGATTCCCCCGGCAGCCGCCTGTTGGTAGTCCCCTTCCTCGGCGGACCGCCCCCGGCTGTCCCGCTGGATACGCCCCTGGCCGCTGAGGTTCGGGCCGGCACATCCGAAGCCCTCTACCAGATTTCCCTGGACAGCATCTACACGGTGTTGACCGCCACGCTGGACGCGCCGGGCGATAGCTGGAACCTGACCCTGTTGGACCGGTTGGTGGACGGAGCAGTCAACGCCGGCGGCAGTGGCCAGCTCACCCTGACGGAGCTCCTGCCGGGCACCTATTACCTGTGGGTCCAGGCCCCGACCGCGGTGGATAGTGCCCAGCCCTTCACCCTGACTGTGACCGGCGCGGCCGGCGACCCCATCCCGCGGCTGGAGAACCAGGCGGCCGCCCCAGGTGAATTTGCCGAGGGCGAGGAGCAACACACCTACTGGCTGTCGGTTCCCCAGGCAGGCAGCCTGATCACCCTGTCCCTCCAGGTGGAAAGCCCGGACGTGAATTACACGATCCAGGCGGGTCTCCAGCCCGGTGCGCCCCTCTGGCGTGGAGAGGACGACGCTCCCCTGCGCTTTGTGGCGCCCCGGCCAGGCACCTACCTGGTGGACGTGCTCAGCAACGGCACCCCCGGCCCCTACACCCTCCTGGCTGAGGTGGCTGATCCGGTCGTAGCCCTGGATCCGGCCGCGCCTACCTGGGACCAGATCGGCCCAGGGGAAACTGCCTTCTACCGCCTGACGGTGGATGCGCCTGACCAGCTCCTCACCGTCATCCTGGTGGGCAACCCTGCCGCAGAGCTGGACCTGGCGGTCACGTGGGTGGACCCGGACACGGGCCAGCTCCAGACGGCCTCCTCGACGGGCGAAGGCTCGGTGGAAGTGGTCAGCCAGAGCCGAACGGTGCCAGGCATCTACCAGGTGGCCGTGCAGGCCGGCGCGGTGGGCGGGCCATACCTGTTGATGGTCCGCCTGGAGGATCCCTCACTGCTGGGCAGCCAGTGGGCCATCGAGGCCACGGCCAGCAGCCAATATGGCGAGACCAGCTATTCGGCCACCCAGGCTACCGGCGCACCGGACACCCCCGTCCCCGGCGACTTCCCCACGGCCTGGGCCCCCGAGAACCCGGACGACGGCCTGCAAACCCTGGAGCTGCGCTACGCCCACCCGGTGTTCCCGACAGCCATCCGGATTTATGAAACCTACAATCCGGGAGCCGTCGTGGCAGTGGAGGCGTACAACGGGGAAGCGGACGAATGGGTCACCCTGTGGTCCGGCCAGGATCCCAGCCAGGAGGCGCCCGCGGCCTTCAGTCCCCCCATCACCCCGACCGACTTCGCCACCGACCGGCTGCGCCTCACCCTGGACACAGACGTGGTGCCCGGCTGGAATGAAATCGACGCGGTCCAATTGATCGGCCGCCCGTAGTCCGGCGTGCAGTGAACCCACCGTGAAGAAGTGACCTCGTGAAGCGACGTCATCAGGGGACGATCCGATGGATCGCCCCCTCTTCGTGGCCGCCCCACGGGAGAGCACCCCGCGGCTGCCATCTGGTTGCATTTCAAAGCAAAGCCGGTACAATAGGGCCAACGCTAACCATGGCGGCGCCAATCGTCCGTTGATGGCATGGGCCGGAAGACGCAGGCACCGCCGTTGAGACCGGAAAGTGAGCCATGAACACCCACCCTGAGTCCACCTCCCCCCTCGAGGACCGTCGGCGGTATCATCAGCCGGTCCTGGCTTTTATCGACTGTGACATCGTCAGCGGCAAGGACGAGCTCGCCCGGGAGCAGCTGCTCACCAACGTGGGGCGCTACCGCTCCACCGGCGTGGCCCCCCTCTGGGTGAACTGGCTGCGTCAGCGGGCCGACCTGCGCTTCGTCTGCCTGGTGCGGGATCTTTCGGAATTCAACGATTTCATCCTGGACGTGGTACGCAGCGCCGAAGGGGTCCGGGAAACCCGCACCATCCTCAGCTTTGGGGGGCGCGCCGACATCGACATGCTGCTGGAGCTGGAGATGGAGGTGAGCCCCAACAGCCCCACCGTGGCCAGCAACGTCATGATCGACGTGCAGCCCGGCCTGGACCGGCGCTGCTTCCAGGCGCTGCTGGAGTTGCCGCCCCACCCCGACGTACGCCCGGTCTGGCTGCTGAACTGCTACCACAGCGCCAACGCGGATCTGACGTTGCTGCTTTTGGGCAAAAACATCGCCGCGCTGACCGGCTACGTGATGAGCTGGGTGCGGACGACGCCCGGCGTCATCGACACGGAGATGAGCACCGTGCTGGACTGGCGATGGCTGGCCGCGCCCGACGACATCGTGGAACTTTGCGAGCTCTTCTTCACCCACAATTACCGGGGACAGTCCCGTCAGGGGCAACGGCTCTGGGCCCGAAGTCGGAGGACCGGCACGCCCGAGGATCCGGCCGTACGCCAGGCAGAAGGGGAACGCTGAGGCCCAGCCTGAGCTTCAGGGGCGCAGGTGCCGGGCCACAAAATGGTGGCTGAGGGCCCGGAAGCGCCCCCAGTCCCCCCAGGCCGGCACTCGCTCGCCCAGGCTGGCCAGACTCTCGGCCACGGCGGGCAGTTCCGTCAGGGGGCACCAACGCCAATCGCTGATCTCTTCCGAAGGATCCTGAACCTGCAGAACCGCGCCCGACGGCATCCGCACCAGGAAGTGGTAGGTGGCAAACGGGAAACGCTGGCCCAAGGTCTTGTGGTGAAACTCGTACGCCACCACGCCCAGGAAGCCTTCCAGCCGAAGCTGCTCCTGGGCATCCCCAAACACCAGCCCCGTCTCCTCATACACCTCCCGGGCCAGGGTTTCCAGGACCGTATGGCCGGGATGCACGCCGCCGGTGGGCAGACGATAGGCGCCCGGCGGGTAGATGTGCTTGGTGTGTAACAGCAGGCCGGCGGAAATCTCTTCTTGAATCATCACATAGCAGATCTCGGCCCGGCGGCCATCGCTCAGCAGGCGCTGATGCTCCCGGGTGAGGAAGGGCGTGTCCACCTCGAGATGGCAATGCTCCACGGGCGCCGCCCCCCACCGGCGGGTCAGGTGCGCCAGTTCTTCGGCATCCAACGGCTGGGTCAGGACAGTCAAGGAAACCTCCTTCTAATCTGCGAAAACTGTAGTTTCGACAGCGGAGTCCCGGATGGTTCCGGGGTGTCAGGGCAGAGTTTCCTGCCAGAGGCGTCGCTCCAGCACAAACCCCCAGGGCGCCGGCTCCAACACTCCCTGCCAGCCTGAGCTGTAGGCCCAGCCCGTCGTCTGGCTGCCGATCAGGACGTACGGGAGCCGGGCGTGGATCTCTTCCTGCACGGCCCGATAGGCGGCCGCCCGGACCTCGGGATCACACTCGGACGCCAGCCGCGCCTGATCCAGCCAGGTATCTACCCCGGCGTCGTGGAAACTGGTGAAGTTGTAGCCCGTGCCCGGCCTGTCTTCCCGGCTGTGCCAGAAGGTGCTCAGCCCTGGGTCCGGAGCCACATGATCCCACCCCGCCAGGGCCAGATCGAAGCGCTGCCCCAACAACTCCTGAGCCAGGCGGTCAAAGGGAAGGGGCTGGAAGGTCACTGCCATGCCCACAGCCGCCAGATCGGCCTGAATGAACTCCCCCATCTGGACCCGCCGGGGGTTGTCCTCGTTGGTTAGCAGGGTCAGGTGAAGCACCTGGCCGTCCTTCTCCCGCACGCCATCGCCATCCCTGTCCACCCAACCGGCTTCCTCCAGAAGCTGAGCGGCCGCGGCAGGGTCATAGGCGTAGGGGGTGAGCCCAGGGGCGTAGGCCCAACCCACGGTGGGCAGCACGTAGCTGGCCATGGGCACCAGCTCTCCCTGGTAGATCGCCTGGTCGATCCGCTGGATGTGGATGGCGTGGGCAATGGCCTGGCGCACCCGCAGATCGCCCAGGATGGGATGGGGCGGCTGGGGCACGGGCTGGTCCTGATCATCCCGCCCTGGACGGGGATCCGCGGGGTCGGCCAGGTTGAGGGCCAGGAAGGTGTATCCATTCTCCGGGAAGGTAGCAGCCACCACGCCGGGCAGGGCAGCCACTTGCTGGCGCTCCCCCGGAGCCAGGCGCACCAGATCCAGCTCGCCGGCAGCCAGCAGGCGTCGGCGCTCCGCCGCATCGGGCACCACCCGGAAGATCCAGCGCTGCAGCGCCGGCGCGACGGCGGCAGCGCCCGACGGCGTGGCGGTGGATGCTCGCCGGGCCAGGACGATCTCCTGCCCCGGCGTCCAGCTCACGAATTCAAAGGGGCCGGCGCTCACGGTGGGCGCCTGGTTTAAAGGATGATCCCGCAAACCGCTGAAATCGTCCCCATAGGCATGGGCGGGCAACACCGGGTGGCGCAAGAGTTGCAGGAAGGGGCAGCCGGGCTGTTGCAGCCGCACGACCAGGGTGTCGGGCCGGGGCACCGACAGCCCGGCAATGGCGGCGGCCAGGGTGCGATACGGGCTGGCCACGGCAGGGCTGACCAGGGCCTGGTAGGTGAACTGGACATCCCGAGCCGTGACCGGCTGGCCATCGCTCCATTGCAGGTCCGTGCGCAGGGTGAAGGTCAGCACCTGTCCGCCCTCGCCGATGCGCCAGTCCACGGCCAGGCCTCCCCCGGAGACAGGCGCCAGGCCGGTCTGGGGGTCTTGGGCCAGCAGGCGGGGAAAGAGCTTGTCGATGACCGCCAGGCTGGTCTCGTTGGTGGTCAGCACCGGATTGAAGCTGTCTGCATCCTGGTGGACGGCCTGAATCAGGGTGTGGGCAGGCTGGGGCGCCGGAGTGGGCGCAGGAGCCGCCAGGGCGGTCGGCGTGAAAGTGGGCGCCAGCGCCGGCGGGGTCTCGCTCGCCGGGGTCGCCGGCTCGTCGGAGAAGAGGGGGCGGAGCCACCAGATCGCCCCGACCACCAACATGGCGGCCAGGCCGATTGCCAGGAAGACGTGGAAAGATCTCACAGCCCGTTCACCGCTTCAGGCGCGGGTCCAACGCGTCCCGCAGGCCGTCGCCGATCAGGTAAAACGCCAGCACCGTCAACGTGATCAACAGGCCGGGCGCCACCAGCAGGTGCAAAGCCGTGAATTGACCCGTGGCCGGGTCCCGGAGGAAGACAAAGTTGTTGGCCCGGGTCAGCATGCTGCCCCAGGTGGCGGTGGGCGGCTGAATGCCCAGCCCCAAAAAGCTCAGGGAGGACTCCACCAGGATCAGGGTACCGATGTCGATGGCAGTGACCACGATGATGACCGGAATGCTGTTGGGGATCAGGTGCTGCCACAGGATACGGCTGTCCCTGGCGCCCAGGGCCCGGGCGGCCAGCACAAAGTCCAGCGCCTTGATCTTGAAGACATTGCCCCGCACGAAACGGGCAGTGCCGAACCAGCCCAGAAAGCCCAGGAAGAGGGTCAGGGTGGTGGGGTTGGGCTTGAAGATGGCGGAGACGATAATGAGCAGGTAGATGCCGGGGATGGATACCAGGGTGTTGATTATCCACATGACCACGTCGTCCACCACGCCACCAAAGTAGCCCGCCACCGCACCGATGAAGACCCCCAACACCAGGGCAATGGCCGCAGCCGAAAAGGCCACGGTCAGGCTCACCCGTCCGCCGTAGAGCAGGCGAGCCAGCTGATCTCGCCCCAACTGATCGGTCCCCAACCAGTGGGGAATGCCGCCGGACTGCCCCAACATCAAGGGGGCGGTCATGGGATCCAGCCCCAGGCGCCACTGGATGTAGGGGATCAGATAGGGCTGCTGAAAGGCGTTGGCCGGATTGGTCTGGTTGGGCCCCACGCCCACCAGCGTCTCCGTGATGGGCTCGGCCAACATTGCCAACACGGCCAACAGGGTCACAAAGGCCATGGCCGCCAGGGTCAGCCGATCCCGGGCCAGGCTCTGCACGGCCATGCGCCAGTAAGTTTGGGGTTTACGGAGGAGAAGGTCCTCCTGGCTGCGGTGTTTGGTTTGGTCGGCCGTCGCGCCAGCCAGCTTGATACCCATGAAAACGCCTCGACTTCCAGCCAGTCAGGATAACCGGACCCGGGGATCCACGATCCCGTAGAGGATGTCGGACAGCAAGTTGCCCAACACCACCAGCACCGAGAAGAACATCACGGCCCCCAACACCATGGGGTAGTCCCGCTGAAACGCGGCGTTGAGGGTCAGACGCCCCATGCCCGGCCAGGCAAAGACCGTTTCCGTCACCACCGCGCCGGTCAGGACGCCCAGGATGGCCGGCCCCAGCACGGTCATCAGCGGGATCAAGGCATTGCGAAAGGCATGGAGGAACCAGATCCGGGCCGGCGCCAGGCCCTTGGCATGGGCGGTGCGGATGTAATCGGTGTGGATTACCTCCAGCGTCTCGGTCCGCATGATGCGGCTAAAAAGGGCGATGCCGCCGAAGGCCAGGACAAAGGCCGGCAGCACCAGATGTTCCAGCCGATCCATCAGGTCAAACTCCCCGGTCAGGGTCACCGTCTGACGGCCACCGGTGGGCAGCCAGCCCAGGTAGACGCCGAAGAAGAAGATCAACAGCAGGGCCATCCAGAACGCGGGCACCGCCTGGAAGATCACGGCAAAGAAGCGGACCAGGTTGTCCAGCCAGGAGCCCCGATAGGCGGCGCTCAACACGCCCAGGGGCACGCCGATCAGCAGGGAGAGCAACAGGCTGGTGATGCCCAGCTCCAGGGTGGCCGGCATCCGCTCCACCAGACGATCCCAGACCGGCTGATTCGTCTGGAGGCTGGTCCCCAGGTCCCCCCGCAGAATCCCGCCGCCGCTGTCACAGAGGGTATAGCCGGGCCAGGCCAGATACCAGCAGCGCACGCCGTCTCCGCTCAGTTCGTCCACCACATCCCCCTGGCGCAGGGAGAGACCCGTTAACCAGCGGATGTACTGGATGGGCAAGGACTGGTCTAGACCCAGCTGACGTCGGAGGGTGGCCCGCGCCTCCTCATCGATATTGGGATCGAAGGTGCGGATCAGGATGGGATCGCCCGGGGCAGCATTCACCAGGAAGAAGCTGATCAGGCTGACACCCAGGAGGGTGGGGATGGCCTGCAACAGGCGTCGGATGATGTAGCGGGTCATGGTGGAAGAGGTCACTCCATGTACACAAAGGCCAGCCGAGCAGGAGCCGGAACAACATGGCGCCCGGCGCGACGAAGTCGACCTCCCGCCGGCCCTCGACGCCGGACATCTGGGCTGGGTATCCGGTGCAGATACCCAGCCCACAGGGAAGGTCGACCTCGTCCCGTCTCACCTGGCCACGTCTTGCGTCACCACAGGAGCATTGCCCGAAAAACACGTCAGAACTGCAGGGACCGCTCAGGGCTGCAGGCTGGTGTCATACCACTGGTGGACGTTCCAGTAGAAGGACCAGGGGCCAGGGTTCAGTCCGGCCCATTTGGCGTTGTAGCCCACATTGCCGACGCCGCCGCTGATGAAGATGTACGGGATGTCATCGTGGATGATCTGCTGGATCTCCTTGTAGATGGGCGCCCGATCCTCTGGCGCACAGCCAGGCACCGAGTAGCCCGCCTCCAGCAACTCGTCGACGCGGGGGTTCTGATAGCTGACAAAGTTGAAGCCGCTGCCCGGCGTGTCGAACCGGCTGGACCAGAAAGCGTCGTCGTTGGGATCGGTGCCCAGGCCCGTCCAGCCGATGATCACCATGTCGAAGGTCTGGCCCAACAACTGATCCACCAGGGTCCCGAAGTCAATGGCCTCAAACTGAATGTCGAAACCAATGGCGTTGAGCTGATCCTGCACCAGCACGCCCAGGTCTTCTCGGGTGGTATTGCCGGCGTTGGTCTTCAGGGAGAGGGAAAGGCGCTGGCCGTCCTTCTCCCGCACGCCGTCGCCGTCGCTGTCCACCCAGCCGGCTTCATCCAGGATCTGCTGGGCCAACTCCGGGTCGTAGGCGTAGGGTTCCAGGGTGTCGTCGTGGGCCCACTCAATGGCCGGCAGCACGTTGGCTGCAATGGGGTAGCCCTGGCCCAGGTAGACGTTGTCGATGATGGTCTGGTAGTCCAGGGCGTGGGCCATGGCCAGGCGCACCGCCCGGTCGCTCAGGATGGGATGGGGATCCTGCGGGATCAGGTTACCGGCTTCATCCCGGCCCGGCTGGGGATTGGCCGGATTGGCCAGGTTGAGGCCGATGTAGGAATAGCCGTCATCCTGGAAGCGGTACCGCTTCAGGTTGGCGTCGGCATCCACCGCAGCGATCTGCTCGGGCTGTACCGGGATCACATCCACCTCGCCGCTCTGGAGCTGGGCCAGCCGGGTGCCGGGATCGGGGATGACCTTGTAGATCATGCCCTCCATGTAGGGGGCACCCTCCCAGTAGGTTTCATTGCGCACCAGGACCGTGTTGTCGTCTCGAGTCCAGCTCTGGAAACGGAAGGGTCCGGCGCTGACGCTGGGGGCCTCGTTTTCGGCGCTGGTCATGATGTCGCTAAAATCCTCGGCGAAGCGGTGGCTGGGCAGCCAGCCCAACCCCAGGTCAAACAGACCGTCACACTTGACGGTGCTAAAGGTGACCCGGAGGGTCAGCGGGTCCACCACCTCGATGCTGGCGATGTTCTCCACGTTGCTCTTGCGGGGGGTCTCCACCAGGTCACTGGCGATGGCCTGGTAGGTGTACTGGAAATCGTAGGCATCCACCGGCTCGCCGTCGCTCCAGGTCACGCCATCCCGCAGGTGGAAGGTCCAGACCAGCCCATCTTCCGAAACCTCCCAGCTTTCCGCCATGGCGCCCTGGGAGGTGGGCGCGCCGGTGAAGGGGTCGGCGTTGATCAGGCCCGGGAAGAGCATGGTGATCACATCGGAGCTGGCGGAATCGGACGAGAGGATGGGGTTGAGGATGGAGGCATCGGCCGAGGTGGCCCGGGTCCAGACGCCGCCGGGCACGATGGTCTCCGGGGCGGCCGCTTCAGCCTCGGCAGCCGGCGCCGCCTCCGAGGCTGCGCTCTCGCCCGCCGACTCCGGCACGATGGGCTCCGGCTGGACACAGCCACCAACGGCCAGGGCGACGACGAGCAGGAAAAGGGTCAGGGTATACAGTCGTTTACGCATAAACCATTCCTTGTCAGATAAAATTACCGTCTCACCAGACGCACTTGCAGGAAGTGTCAGCCATCGACGGCTTTCCAGAAACAGGCCACAGCGGGGGAGGCGGAGCAGAAAGCCAGGAGGACACGGGCGTTCCTGTGGAAGTGCTTTCCCGGCTAAATAGTACCATTGCTGCAGGCAATCGACCAAGGGAGATGCATGGCCGGGGTATGGTATAATGCCAGCAACCTGCGGCGTGATTTCTAGAAAACGAAGAACCGCACCACTTTCTCGTGGTGCGGTTCCTGGTCGGGGCGAGAGGATTTGAACCTCCGACCTCTTCAACCCCATTGAAGCGCGCTACCAAGCTGCGCTACGCCCCGACAACAACTGTCTAGAGTATAACAGATGCTGCACGGCATCGCAAATGCGCACCGCCGTAAAAAAACATGCTTCAGGGAGCGCCCTCTATGCATCAGACGCTGTTTCATCTCCTCCGATTGAGCAGCCTGATCCTCCTCTGGGGATGGTTGGCATCCCCCGCTATTGTCCGCGCCCAGGAGACCGGTGCGTCGCCAGCCGACTGGACCCCCATCTACGAGCTCCAGGGCACGGGGTTCACCTCGCCCCATCAAGGCGAATGGCACGACACCCATGGCGTTGTGACGGGCATTACCCCCACCGGCTTCTACCTGCAGGACCCCACCGGCGACGGCAACCTGCAAACCAGCGACGGCATCTTTGTCTACACCCGGGATCGCCCCCCTGTCGTCCCCGGCCAGTGCGTTTGGGTCCAGCGGGGCTATGTGGACGAATTTTACGACAAAACCGAACTCTCCCGCATCCGGGCCGTGCGTCCCTCCACCCACTGCCAGACCACCACCGTGACCCCGGTGCCCCTGCCGGAGCTACTACCCGGCATGGACCACCCCTCCTGGCTGGAGCCATATGAAGGCATGCTGGTAGCCATTCCCGGTCAGCCGGGGGTGGTCCACGGGCCGACCAAACGCTTCCGCAACGGGGATGTGGAAATTGCATGGAGCCCGGCATGGATGGTGGCGTTTGGCGCGCCTCGCCGCGCCTTCCAGGGGGAAATCCACCCGCCCCTCCTGTACTGGAGCGGCATCCTGGGTACACCGCTGCCAGACGCCGCCTGGGGCGACCGCATCATCCCCGTCCCCGGCCAGGCCACAGCCATGGTCGCGGCCATCGTCGACTACAATTTCGGCAAGTACCAGTTCCTGCCCCTGCCCGGCCAATCTTTTGCCGTGGAAGCCAATCCCCGTCCGCCGGGTCGGGCCACTCCCACCACGGCGGACGAGATCTCCCTCTGCACGTTCAACCTCTACGGCTTCGGCCAGGGAACTGCCCAGT
This sequence comes from Litorilinea aerophila, assembly GCF_006569185.2. Lineage (NCBI taxonomy): Bacteria > Bacillati > Chloroflexota > Caldilineae > Caldilineales > Caldilineaceae > Litorilinea > Litorilinea aerophila. Next base: position 72,998 of record NZ_VIGC02000001.1, read on the forward strand.
ATCCAGACGAGGCCAGCTATGTGCGGCAGCTGCGACGCCGGGCCCTGGCCATCGCCGAAGGCTTGCAGGGGTGCACGGTCATCGGGCTGCAGGAGCTGGGCAACCCGGAGGATGGCCGGCGGCTGACAGAGCTGCTGGCCGTGGCCCACGGGCTGGACTATCAGGCCACCGCCCTCCCCGGCCCCGACAGCAGCGACCCCGAGTTTCCCCTGACCCTGGGCTTCCTGACCCGCCAGAGCCGGGTGTCGGTGCAGGCTGCCCGTTCGGCCCAGGGCTGCTCACCCACAGACTTCCAGGTCTCGACGGTGGACTCGCCCTGCCCGGCCGGCCTCTACCCACTCTTCAGCCGACCGCCCCTGGTGGTCCACCTGGCCATCCATGGCCAGTGGCCGGAGCCATATGAACTCTATGTCATCAACAACCACTGGAAGAGTAAAGCAGGGGATGAGACCCTGAACGCGGCCTGGCGGCTGGAGCAGGCCCGCCACGTGGCCCGGCTGGTCCAGGAAATCACGGCGGACGAGCCTGGAGCCCGGGTAGTCGTCCTGGGGGATCTCAACGACTACTACGACAGCGCCCCCGTTCGCCTGGTCCAGGCGGAAAGTCGCCCATCGCTGGTCCATGCCTATGACTTTTTGCCGCGCCAGGACCGATACACCTACATTTACAACGGCGCCAGCCAGGTGCTGGACCACATTCTCATCTCCCCTTCCCTGCTGGAGGACTTCGCCGGCATCCAGGTCATTCACATGAATGCCGACTACCCAACTCCGGCCCAGGAGCGCCCGGACGATCTCCGCCACGTCAGCGACCATGACCCCGTGCTGCTACGGCTGCGGCCGGGCGGGGCAGCCAACCTGGCCGGCAACCTGATCTACCCGGACATTGGCATCACTTTGAGGAATGAAGACGGGGATGTTCTGGCCACCGCCCGGACAGACGCCGATGGGGATTTTCGCTTCTGGAACCTGCAGCCGGGCACCTACACCCTGGCGTATGCGCCACCGGCTGGCATCCAGGTGACGCCGCCGGACCAACCGGTGGCGCTGACGGTAGGCTTTCAGCAAGCCCCACCGGCCCAGGTGCGCCACCAGGCCATCGAGACAGCCGCGACACTGCTCCTGTGGAGTCTGAATGCGCGCGCCGAAATCCAAGGAATATCCAGATAAAAATGAACGCCCGCGGTGGTTCATCAGGGGATGGATAAAACCCCACTGAACGTGGTATGATATCCCCAGTGCAAAGACCGTCCCTGGCAACCGCAGGCTAATCAAGGACTCGCCCATGAAACACGTCTACCTGACCTGGCATGACCTGGAAGAACTGGTCAGCAAGCTGATCTTCAAACTGAACACCCCCTACGACGCCATCCTGGTCATCACCCGGGGTGGCATCATCCCCGGCGGGATGATCGCCGAGGCCCTGGGCATGAAGGACGTCCTGACGGCAGCCGTCTACTTCCCAGAAGATCCCAGCCAGCGCAGCAAGCTGAGCTGGCCCCGCTTCCAGCAATTCCCGACGGACACGCTCCTCTCCGGGCGCAAGATCCTGGTGGTGGACAACCTCTGGTACCAGGGACGCACCATCATGGCCGTCAAAGGGCGCATTGAGACGGCCGGCGGCTACCCGGAGCTGGCCGTCATCCATTGGAAGAAACAGAGCAGCTACTTCCCGGACGAGCAGCCCGACTACTACGCGGAGATCACCGAAGACTTCATCCACTATCCATGGCAGCGGATCGACGACTCGGACTACCGCATCCGGGCCCACCCCATCATGCCCCTGTCCTGAGTCAACACCCGACCGCCATCGCCCGGATCAACGCCTGGAACATCACCAAGAAAGATAGCATGACTTCAGCAGCCAACCTTACGCCCGACGCTCCCGCCGCCGACCGGATCCCCGTGATCCTGGAGCGACTGCATCAGGAGTACCCCGACGCGCGCTGCGCGCTCCACCACGAGAATCCCCTGCAGCTCCTGGTGGCCACCATCCTCTCGGCCCAGTGCACCGACGAACGGGTCAACCAGGTGACGCCCGAGCTCTTCGCCCGCTATCCCACCGCGGAGGCCTTCGCCCAGGCCGACCTGGAAGAACTGGAGCAGGCCGTCCGTTCCACTGGCTTCTACCGCAACAAGGCCCGCAACATCCAGCAGGCCTGCCGGCGCATTGTGGCCGAGTACGGCGGCCAGGTACCGGACACCATGGAAGAGCTCCTCACCCTGCCCGGCGTGGCCCGCAAGACGGCCAACGTGGTCCTGGGAACCGCCTTCGGCATTGCCGACGGCATCGTGGTAGATACCCACGTGAAACGCCTGGCCAACCGCCTGGGCCTGACCCAGGAGTCCAACCCAGAAAAAATCGAGCGGGACCTGCAAGCCCTGGTCCCCCGGGAGGAGTGGATCGACATCTCGCACCTGCTCATCTTCCACGGCCGGCAGGTCTGCAGTGCCCGCAAGCCTCGCTGCGCGGCCTGCGTCCTGAACGACCTCTGTCCATCCGCCCAGGTCTAGTAAACCCCGGCAGAAATTCGCCGATCAGGCCTCTGGCCTGCGGCATAGCCGATCAGGCCTCTGGCCCGCGGCTTAGCCGATGGTTTGCACCAGAGGGAGCGCGCCCAGAGGGCACCCGCAATTTCTGCCGCGGTATTGACGCCAGACTGTACTGGCCACACGCCCGGAGGCGTCAACCAACCGAACGTCCTGTCCCAAAACCGGAGGCGATCCCGTGTTCCCATCCCCCGAGACCCGCCGCCCCATCCGACCCTGGCTGCTGGCCCTGTGCCTGCTCCTGGCCATGGCCGCATCCTGCCGGGGCAACCGCGATGCCGCACGCCCCGCCGAGCCCAGCCCCACACCCACCCGCACCCAGGCAGCGACCACCCGCCCCCCTGAGCCCCAGAGTCCACCCCAGCCCTTCCTCAACGGGCCAGATGGCAGCTATCACCTGCCCCTGCCGGAGGGCTGGTCCTTCCAGCCGGCGCCCATCGGGCCGCAGCTGCCCCTTCCCCACAGCCAGCTGGATAACGCCGGCTGGCTGATCGGCCCGGAAGACGGAGCCACCTATCCACTGGCCATCGCCCGGGTGCCGTCCGCCGGCCTGACCCCGGAAACATACGTGGGCCAGATCCAGGAGCAACTGGGCCGTACCACTCCCGAGATCCAGCCCACCAGCACCCTGACCTACACCGGGCCCCTCGACCGACAGCCCGTGCTCCTCCTCACCTATCCGGTCCAGTCTCACGGGATGGTGGCCCTCCAGCTCACGGTGCCCATCGGGGAGGAACTGCTGCTCCTGACCGCTGCGACGCCGGCCGGGCAGGAGGAACGTCTGCATGAAGTACTGCTCCAGGCAGCTCGGGCCGCGATCCTGCCGCCGCGCCCGTGACCCGGCCCACGGGGCCCGCCAGCTGCCCTTAGCGCCCATCCTGTTTGGGCCCGGGCAGTCGCTTCACCAGGCGCCGGATAAGTCCTTCCGGGGCGGGCGGCTCCTGGCAAGCCTCGCCTGCAGTGCGCCAGCGACTGCCGGGGCGAGGTCCTGCGGCCAATGCCTGCAGCACCGTCTCCAGGTCCTGGGGCCCCAGCCAGGCCGCCTGGAAGCGCACTGTCTCCGCCTTGGCCACCAGCAGGAAATCCCCCTTACCTTCCAGCTTCTCCGCGCCCGAATCGCTCAGGCCGGTGGCGTAGCGGGCCTCATCCCGGCTGGCCACCGCACCCACCAGCCGCACCGGGAAATTGGCCTTGACCGCGCTGCCGATGAGGCTGGCCGTGGGCTTTTGAGTGCACGCGACCAGGTGAATGCCCGCCTCCCGGCCCCGCTGGCTGATACGGGTGATCATGGCCTCCGCGCTGCGCCCGGCCGTCTGGATCAGGTCCGCCAGTTCGTCGATGGCTACCACCAGGAGGGGCCGGCGCTGGCCCAACCGATCCCGCCGTTCCATCTCCTCCACCAGCCAGCGGAGCCGAGCCAGGGCCTCCTCTGACGTGGCAGCCATCCCACCCAACACGTGGGGAAGCCGCTGTAACGGACCGAAGCCCCGGCCTTTGGGATCGATGAGCACCAGCTGTACCTCCGCCTGACGGTTGTACATGGCCAGGGAGGTGAGCAGGCTCCGGGCCAGGGCCGTCTTGCCGGAGCCGGTGGTGCCGGCGATGAGCACGTGGGCCACGTCCGGAGCGGGCAAACGGAGGAGAAGGGGTACGCCAGCCTCGTCCACGCCCAAGACGGCGGTCCCTGGCGGCACGGTAGCCAGCCGGCTGCAGAGCTTCAGGAGCCGGATGGGATCGGCCCCCTGGCGGGGGACCTCCACCCGGATGCAGCCATCCCGGCGGTAGACCCGGGCCTCTCGCTTGCCCAGGGCCAGGGCGATCTCCTCGGCCAGGGAGGCCACTTTGCTGACCTTGGTGCCCAGACCTGTCACCAGCTCGAATTGGACGTACCGGGGGGTTACCGCGCCGCCTTGCACTCGGGCAGCGACTTTGTGCCTGGCCAGGACCGCCTCGATGCGGTCGGCCTGCATGTCCAGGGTCCGCTTCCGATAGGCCATGGAACCACCTCCTGGGGAATGCCAACGGGCATGCCTGCATCACACACGGGTTGTCGTCATCGGATTGGCGTTCAACGGCAGCGGGGGACGCGCAGGGCGGGCTGCCGTATCCACCGGCACACGCCAGATCATACGATTGGTGCCGGCTCAATCAGAACAAATGTTCTGGCTGGGCCTATTTTAGCAGAATCTCAAATGGCCGTCAACGGGGAAAATGGATCGATGGATCGATTGGGTGGTGGCAGGGCAGGTGAAGGGTGCCGGCATCCTGTTGCTGGTGGGGAAATCAGGATGCCGGCATGAACTGCGCGGGAAGCCTCAGGATTGGGGCGCCAGGGCGGTGAAGGTGGCCTTGAGCGCGGGATAGAGGTCTCGGTAGGCCTGGTAGTAGCGGCCGTATTGGGCCACCGTCTGCGGGTTCGGCGTGGTGGAGCCGGTGACCTGGATGGCGGCCCCACAGGCGGCGTCCACATCCGGCCACACGCCAGCCCCCACCCCGGCCAGGAGGGCAGCCCCGTAGGCGGCACCTTCCGTGGTGTTCACGGTGACCAGCTCTGTGTCCAGGACATCAGCCAGGATCTGACGCCAGAGGGCGCTGCGGGCGCCGCCGCCCGAGACCCGCACCTGCTGGATGGGCGGCAGGCCCGCGCCCTTCATCAGCTCGAAGCTGTCCCGCAGGCCAAAGGCTACTCCTTCCAGCACGGCTCGGGTCATGTGGGGCTGGCTGTGGCGGACAGTCAGCCCCACGAAAGCGCCCCGGGCCAGGGGATCGGGGTGGGGCGTGCGCTCGCCGGTGAGGTAGGGCAAGAAGAGGAGGCCTTCGCTGCCCGCCGGGATGTCGGCCGCGGGCGCCAGGAGGGTGTCGTAGTCCGTGCCCGGCGCCAGGGTGTCCCGGTACCAGCGCAGGCTACCGGCAGCGCTGAGCATGACGCCCATCAGGTGCCAGCGCCCCGGGACGGAATGGCAGAAGGCGTGCAGGCGGCCTTCCGGCTCGTAGTAGGGCTGGTTGGCGGTGGCAAAGACCACGCCGGAGGTGCCCAGGGTGAGGGCCACGATCCCTTCCTGGACGGCGCCGACGCCGACCGCCTGGGCGGCCTGATCCCCGCCACCGGCCACCACGGGAGTGCCGGCCTGGAGGCCCAGCTGTTCCGCGACGGACTCCTGGATGGTACCGGTGACCTGGGGTCCTTCGTGGGTGGGGGGCAGCAGATCCGGGTCGATCTCCAGGGCGGCCAGGATCTCCGGCGACCAGTCCCGGCGGCGCAGATCCATGAGCAGGGTACCGGCTGCGCCGGCCTTGTCGGTGGCGTAGCGCCCGGTCAGGCGGAAGCGGATGTAATCCTTGGGCAGCAGGATCTGGTGGGCCTGCCGGTAGATCTCCGGCTCGTGTTCCCGCACCCAGAGGATCTTGGGCGCCGTGAAGCCGGTCAGCGCGTCGTTGCCGGTGATCTCGATCAGCCGCTGCTTGCCCACCCGCTCCCGGATTTCGTCGCACTGGCGGCCTGTGCGCTGGTCGTTCCAGAGAATGGCCGGCCGGAGCACGTGGCCTTCTTGATCGACCAGGACCAGGCCATGCATCTGCCCGGTCAGGCCGACGGCTGCCACGTCGGCGCCGGAGATGCCGGTCTGTTTCAAGAGGGTGCGAATGCTTTGGGCGGTGGCATACCACCAGACGGCGGGATCCTGTTCGCTCCAGAGGGGCTGGGGCGTGTCAAAGTCATACTCGGTGGCCGCTACCCCCACCACTTCCCCTGCCGGGTCGATGAGCAGGGCCTTGGTAGCGGTGGTGGAAACGTCGATTCCCAATAGGTGCGTCACGGTCCGATCCTCCCTGAAAAATTACGTGGGGTTGAGATACAAGGCATGGTGTCTATGGCCGCGGATCCAGGAAGCCAAACGGGCGTAACCGACGCCAATCTTCTTCGTCTGTAGGGATGGGAGCATTGTACCCGATTTTTTCCCCTTGTGCATCTGGCCGCGTGGAGCGACGCGGCCAACAGGCCCGTCGTGGCGGGCCTCCGTGCCGCCCGATAGCGCCAGCCGCGAAAGGGCGTCGGTTCCCGTCGGAGCGGACCGCCGTGCCCGCCCGATGCGGCGGCACCTGGAATAGCGCCTTCAGTGGCAATCCCTTTGCCTCTGGCAGAGCCCATGGAGTAGAATAGCACGCGACAGCGACCCAGGTGCTGGCCGCGATTCAGCGTCGCGGCAGACAACGGAGGGATCGGGTGTGTGGATTGCCAGTCATAGAGAGGAGCAGAATTTGAACGATCGACACGTCATACGCCATCTGGCCGCCTGGTATCGGCGGACGGCCATTTTGGTCATCACCCTGACGGGCCTTTGCTGGCTCTTTCCGGAGCCAGTGGTCCAGGCCCAGGCCAGCCAGCCCCCCCTGGAGCGGGCCAGCCAATCGGTTGCGCCCCAGGCACTGTTGCCGCCGCTTCCCTTCTCCCGCCCGCAGATTGGACCGGTCATCAAGCGGGGCTTCCAGGACGATGTGGATCGGCGCACCACGGCTTTTATTCCGCGCTCATTAGATCATCTAACCCCGATTGAAATGCCGGACACGGATGAAAAGTGGATCCGGGTGGATCTCAGCGAACAGACGGTGATTGCCTACGAAGGCCGCAAGCCGGTCCGGGGATTCATCATTTCATCCGGCTTGCCCCGTACCCCCACCGTCACCGGCACCTTCCGCATCCGCACCAAGGTGCGCTCCCAGACCATGTCCGGCGGCAGCCCAGAGCTGGGGACTTACTACAGTCTGCCCAATGTGGAGTGGGTCCAATATTTCTATGCCGAGTACGCATTCCACGGTACCTACTGGCACAACAATTTCGGCCAGCCCATGAGCCACGGCTGCATCAACATGACCAATGCCGACGCCAAGTGGCTCTTCGATTGGGCCGGCCCGGTCTGGGATGGGAAGTCCATCTGGATGAACAGCAGCAAGGACAATCCGGGGACGCTGGTCATCGTCCACGAATGACTTGGGGTGTGCCAGCCGATGATTGAAATCATCGGCCCAAGGCTGGCCACGGTTTCATGCAGCACGGCCATAGCTGTCTCTGTGTAACAGCTGTATCTGTGGAGCCCATCAACCCCTTCCCCCGAGGGCCTGGACCACGGCCCGATGGACCCGGGGATTTTGCAACAAAGTGCCGTGGAAAGGCGCCCAGACGATCTGGCTGCGTCCCACAGGAAGCCGGGAGCTCCAGGCCGGCACGATGGTCAGGTCCAGGGGTGTCCAGATGGAGGTGAACTGGACTCGCTCCAGCGGAGAGAGGTCCCGGTTTAGTTCCTGGAGGAAGGCGCTGCCCGGCCGCATCTGTCGGGAGGCCTCCCGGCGAAAGAGCCAGCCCAACCAGGTGCCTCGATGGGGCGTGGCCAGGGTGACCAGCCGCTGCACCCGCTCCACACCGCCCAGAATCTGCAGGTAGTAGCGGACGATGAGGCCGCCCATGCTGAAGCCAAACAGGTTCAGGGGGCGGCTTTCCCCAAAACGGGCGACGATGGCCTCGGCCAGCTGCCCGGCCAGCTGTTCAAGGGCCACCTCGCCGGTGCTGGGCTGGGGGGAGATGGCCACGGCGGGCAGGCCGGCCTGCGCCAGCGCGGCCTGCAGCGCGGTCAGGCAACGCTCGTCATCGGCAAAGCCGGGCACCATCACGGTCACCACCGCGGCCTCACCCCAGCTGGAGGCCGTGGGCAACGGTCTGCCCGGGTTCACGGAGTGGGACACGGCGCTTCACAAACCTCCAGGGAGCCCACGAGCACCAGCGGGAAGAAATAGGTGCGGGCCTCAGCCAACAGGAGATGGTGTTCGCCATCCGCTTCTACCCGCAGCCACTGGATGGGGAAGATGCGAGTTCCGGCGTCCACCGTAATACGATAATCCCCCGGGTAGACATGGGTCACCACGGCCTGGCCATCTGCCTGGCTCTGGGCCCGGTAGCGGACGCCGGTAAAGCCATCCTCCAGGATCACCTGGAGGCCGGGTAGGGGTGTCTCAAAGCGATCGGTGACCGTGATCACCACCGTGGCCGGGTGTCGGGCCATCTCCACCGCGGCGGCCACGTCCAGACGGCCGTAGCCGTAGCTGGGATTGGGAACGGTGGGCGACGACGCATCGCCGCATTCTCCCAGGGCCACCGGATCCGCGCTCTTCAGGAGCACGTCCTGGGTGCGGTCCACATCCCCAACCAGCGCCGGCTGCGCGGACCAGAGGAGGGCCACGGCGCCTGCCACGTGGGGGGCCGCCATGCTGGTGCCCGAGAGGGAGCGGTAGCTGTTGCCCCGATAGGTGGACATGACCCCCACGCCCGGCGCGGTGATCTCCGGCTTCAGGCGGCCGCTGCCGTCCACGATGACCGGCCCCCGGCTGCTGAAGCTGGCCAGGCTGCCGACGGCATCGTGGGCCCCCACGGTGAACGCGGCGTCGTAGATGGCGATGGGGTTACTGACGCTCTTACAGTCGGGGCCGGAGTTGCCGGCGGATGACACCACAAAGATGCCCGCCGCCCGCAGGGTCTCCACAGCCTGACGGAGGCTGTCCACATCGCATCCTTCGCTGGGTGGGCAGGCCCAGGAGTTGTTGACGATGTGGGGCGCCAGCTCCGGCCGGCCGTCCACCATGGGATCGCCGCCGGGCGGATAGGGCGCCAGGAAAAACTGGAAGCAGTCGATGTAGGAAGCCGGATACCCCACGCCGTTCTGCATGTTGCGGCAGCCCATCCAGCGGGCGTCCGGCGCCATGCCCCATACCGTGAGCCCGTCCGGCGCCTGGCCCAGCATGGTGCCCACCGTGTGGGTACCGTGGCCGTTATCGTCACAGGGCACGGCCGGATCGTTGTCGCAGATGGAGAGCGGCCAGTCTGCCGGCCAGCTTGCCGTATGCCAGTTGTAGGTATGGTCCACCTGGCCGGTTACGCTATCCCAGCCGCGATACTGGCTCAACAGGGCCGGATGATCCCACTGGACGCCCGTGTCTGCGCTGGCCACCACCACGCTTTGCCCTCGATAGCCCTGCTCCCACACCTGGGGCGCGTGGGTGTAGGCAACACCGTAGGGTACCATGACATCGGTAAGAACGTCCGTCGCGCCCAGGGTCTGGCCCCGGATAGAGAGCGGGAGCAGGGTGCCATCGCCTGCCGCCGGCATGGGCCGAGGCTGGCGCAGGGCCGGGTTGTCGACGATGCGGGCCACCCCCGGGAAGGTCTGCAGGGCAGCGACCGTCTCCGCCGTTCCCCAGATTTCCAGCATGTTGACCAGATAAAAGGCGCGGTAGGGAATGTGGTGGGCTTCCAGCCAGGCCCGCAGGGGCGCCTGGCTGCGCCGCGCGGTGGCCGTGAGCGCTTTGTACAGGGCAATCCGCCGGCCCACCGGGTCGCCATCCTGGCCTACGAATTGCGCTCCGGATGCGCCGACGGCCAGGCTCGTGGCATCCACCTGCTCTTCCAGGAGCACCAGAAAGGAGATGGGATCATCGGCCGCAGCCAGTCGCTCCTGGAGGTGGGGACTGACGGCGGCTCCAGCCGGCCCCGGACTTCCCGCCTGGCCGTACACAGGCCTCGCACCGGAAAGGAAGAGGTTCAAGAACAGGCAGAAGCCCAGGAGACAGCGATACCAGTGTTGCATAGCGAATGGCGAAGCGTAGATGGCGAACCCTTGGGGCCGGCTACCAGTTGTTCCCCGGCCAAAGCTGCGGTAAGATTGGGCCGAATGAGTTTTGGAATCAATAGAAGAGGAGCTTCCCACCATGTCCCAACTCAAAGCCGGCGATTTGGCGCCTGATTTTACCGCGACCACCGATCAGGGCCAAACCGTGAAACTGAGCGATTACCGTGGCAAACGGGTGATCCTGTACTTCTACCCCAAGGACGACACCAGCGGCTGTACCACCCAGGCGTGCAGCTTTCGGGATCACTATCCCACCATCGAGGAGAAGAACGCGGTGGTGCTGGGCGTCAGCCCGGATGGCGTCGCCTCCCACCAGAATTTTAAGACCAAGTACAACCTGCCCTTCACCCTTCTGGTGGATGAAGATCACGCCATCGCCGAAGCCTATGGCGTCTGGGGCGAGAAGTCCATGTACGGCCGGAAGTACATGGGCGTGATCCGCAGCCATTTCGTGATCGACGAAGAGGGCCGCATTGTGGATGCCCAGTACAACGTCAAGCCGCAGGAAAGCGCGCCCAAGGCGTTGGCCGCCCTCTGAGAGGGGCCCTCTGCAACTCCATTTCATCCGGTCGAAGACCTGCCGTTTCCTCCACGGCAGGTCTTCGACTTGCTCCCTCCACCGGGCGCACCGGTCCCCGGGGGCGCCTGCTTCCAGCCTCCGTAGCTGCGCTATGGTATACTCATGCGGTGGACCTTCACAAGGGCAGGTCATCCTGATGCCCGCCCCCCGGACGGCCCCTCTGGGCCATGAACAACACCATACCCTGCGGGAACCCGTCTCGCCCCGGTGGAGTTCATGAAGCTACGCGGTTGTCACCCGTGGTTGTCATCCATGGGCGCATGCACGGTGCAACGATAACGATGAAGTCAGGTCAAGGCAAAGTGTCAGGTCAAGGTGTGTCAGGTCAAGGTAAGGTGAGGTAAAGATGCGCATCTTACTGTACACAGGCAAAGGCGGAGTAGGCAAGACCAGCGTCAGCGGCGCCACCGCCCTGCGCTGCGCCGAACTGGGGTATCGGACGGCTGTCCTCAGCACAGACCCGGCCCACAGCCTGGGGGATAGCTTCGAGACCCCCATCGGCAACGAGTTGACCCAGCTGGCCCCCAACCTCTGGGGCCAGGAGATCGACCTCCTCAACCAGATGGACAAGTACTGGGGCCGGGTCCAGGCGTACCTCAACGCCCTGTTCGCCTGGCAGGGGATGGACGAGCTGGTCGCCGAAGAGGCCTCGGTGTTGCCGGGCATGGAGGAGCTGGCCAGCCTGATGCAGATCACCTACCTGGCCGACACAGGCGACTTCGACGTCATTGTCATCGACGCTGCACCCACCGGCGCCACCCTCCAGCTCCTGAGCTTCCCGGACATGGCCCGCTGGTACATCGAAAAGATCTTCCCCTTCCAGCGCAAAACCATCCAGATTGCCCGCCCGGTGATGCGCCGGCTCAGCGACATGCCCCTGCCCGACGACGATGTCTTCGACAGTATCGAAGAGCTGGTCAGTTACCTGGAGCGGATGAGCGGCCTCCTGAGTGACCCCCAGGTCAGCAGCGTGCGGGTGGTTCTCAACCCGGAAAAGATGGTGGTCAAGGAAGCTCAGCGGGCCTACACCTACCTGAATCTCTACGGCTACTCGGTGGACAGCGTCATTGCCAACCGCCTCTTTCCCCCGTCCATCACCGACCAATACTTCGATACCTGGAAGAAAGCCCAACAGGCCAACATGGAACTGGTGCGGGAATGCTTCCACCCCCTGCCCATTTTCGAAATTCCCTTCTTCCCCCAGGAGGTGGCCGGCGTGGAGATGCTCCAGCGCATGGCCACCACCCTCTTCGGCGAGAAGGCCGTCCGGGGTGGCGATGGGGATCCAACCCGGCACTTTTACATGGGCAAGCCCCAGGAAATCTTTCGCCAGGACGGCTACTACATCCTCAGCATCCCGCTTCCCCTGGTCGAGCGGGAGGAGGTCCACCTCCATCGCAGCATTTTTGACGAACTGGTGATCCGCATCGGCAACTGGAAGCGCAATATCGCGCTTCCCTACGGCCTGGCCAAATTGGAGGTGGCCGGTGCCCGCTACGAGGCCGACCGGCTGAACATCCTCTTCCAGGCCGAGGAAGAGGAAGAGATTCCCCCAGAGGCGCTCCAGACCACGCCGTGGCAGAGCCTGAAGGCGCGTCTGCGGGGCCGCAGCGGATAACGCCGGCGGCGCGCCTTTCCCCACAGGGCGGTCTCCCTGGGCCAGGAGTGCGTATCCTGACCATCCGTCGCTGCGTATCCTTTATGTCGTTTTTAACCGGCGCATGAAACCAATCCAACGTGGTGCTCCCGTTGAAGAGAATGTGCTCGTCGAACTCATTCAGCGGGCCCAGCGCGACTCCGACCCGGAGGCTTTCGATGGCCTGTATCTGCTGTTCGCCGACCGCGTGTTTCGGTATCTGCTGGCGCGGGTGGGGGATGCCGATCTGGCCGAGGAAGTGACATCCCAGGTTTTCCTGCGCCTGATCGAAAAAATCGACATGTATCGCATCGGCCCCAGGGACAACGTGGCCATCTTCTCGGCCTGGCTCTACCGGATGGCATACAACAAGCTGATCGACGTCTACCGCCAGGAGCGCCGTCTGCACCGGGTAGCCCTGGAGAAGGCGGCCCACGTGACCACCGGCCACCTGTTGGAGCGGGTCCACGCCCGCCTGGACTTCGAATGGCTGCTGGAGAAGCTCCAGCTTTTGAACGAACAGCAGCGAGAGGTGCTGGTACTGCGCTTCGTGGAAGAGCTAAGCATTGCCGAAACGGCGCAGGTGATGCAGAAGAGTGAAGGCGCCGTGAAGGCACTCCAACATCGGGCGCTGGAGACCCTCCGGCGCTACTTACAAAGTTAGGACGGCATGTCTTTCGAAGAAATTCTTGCCGACTGTCTGGAAGCCATTGAGCGGGGCGAGACGGTTGAAGCATGTCTGGCGCAGTACCCACAGCAGGCGGCCGAACTGGCCCCCCTGCTTCGCCTGGCCGTGGAATTACGTGACATGCCTCCTCCGTCCCTCTCCGACGTCGCCTTTCAACGGGGGCGCCAACAGCTCCTGGAGGCAGCCCACGCCCGCCAGGTAGCCGGCCACCACAACGCCGAACTTCTCCCAGAGGCGCTGCTGGCACCGGCGACGCCGGCTCCGGTACTTGGAAAGTCCCAGGACCTGGGGTCCAACGGCCGCCGAGCCCGACGCGCCACGAGCCGATGGCCCCGCTGGTGCCTGCCCCTGGTGGCCGCCAGCCTGATCTTGGGCCTCCTCTTCCTGGCCAGCCAGGCCAACGCCAGCCTGCCGGGAAGTTCCCTCTATGGCCTCAAATTACAGGTGGAAGCAGCCCAGGGCCTCTTGATGGCCGCTGCCGGCGAAGAAGCCGCCTGGCACATGGTCCTGGCCAACCGCCGCCTGCAGGAAGCCCTGACCCTCCAACGCCAGGCACGGCCCATCCCGGCTACACTGCTGCGGGAGATGGAACGAGAAGCCCAGGCCGCCCTGGATGCCGCGGCATCCCTGCCTCAGGCTGAACGTCATCGGCTGCTGGCTGCATGGCAGGAAAACCTCCTGGCCTTCCGGACCCGGTTTGACCCTACCCAGGAGACGGCCGCCCCCCTGGCCCAGGCCGTGAATGACCTGATGGCCACCGTGGACGGCATCCTGGCGCCGACGGCCGTGGCAGCCCTGCCCCCCACGGCGACCCCTGGCCCGACGCCTACCGAGCCCTTCACCGGGTTGCCGGGCATGGCTCCCGGCCAGCAGGAATCCCCAGGGAGCACGCCGGCAGTCCCCCGTCCCACGCCCACCGCCACCTCCCTGCTGCCCGCGGACGCGCCTTCGCTCGTCGGGCCCACCCAACCGGTCTCCACGCTCCGGCCCACCCAGCGTGGAGCCACGGCCACACCCACCCCGGTCATCGCCCAGGCGATGCCCCCACCCCCCACAGCGACGCCTCGACCGCCCAGCGCCGTCGAGCCCGATGCCGCCTCAGACACGCCGTCCAGCCTGCCAGAGCCCACGGCCAGCCATACGCCCACCTGGACGCCCCGCCCTGCCCAGGGGGAACCGGCTAGCCCCCCGGCCTCGCCCACGACACCCACCAGGGGCCCCGTGGAAACGGCAGAATCGGTGGCCGAGCAGGCCACAGCGGCCCCTGCCGCCCCTGGGGGAAGCGCGCCCCTGACGGCGCCGACCGTTCAGGGTGAAGGCACGCCAGAGGCCCGCCCCGACACGGAAGACCTGGAAGATGACACCGTGGTGGAACAGATGCCGGTGGTGGCAACCGATACGCCCATCACTTCGGCGCCGCCCATCGCCCTGCCGGGTGTGCCGGAAGTGGTCCTCACCCTGGTGACGCCGGAAGTGCCGGCCTTGCCCACCCTGACGCCCACAGCTACCCTGACGCCAACCGTCACCGGAACAGCCACGGCCACCGCGACGGAAACAGCGACGGAGACAGCCACGGTTCCGGCGACCGCTACAGCCACTGCCACGGCAACGCCCATGCCACCCACGGCGACAGCCACGGCTACGGCTACGGCGACGGCGACGGCCACGCCAACCTGGACACCCACGGCCACGGCGACGCCAGAACCGGCAACGCCGACACCCCCGGGCATCGCCACTGGCTCGCCTCCAGCGCCACCACTCGTCGCACCCACTCCTAGCCCTATCCCCGGCGGGTTTCCCCCGGACGGAGGCGGGGATGCCTGGTAAATTGGGGTAAAAGTTCGGGCGGAGTTGGCATCTGACGATGCCGACTCCGCGTCGAAATCGTGAATGGCTGAACGGAATTCACGCCCGGCTGGACCAGGCGCCTATCGGGGTCCCTTCAGGCGCGGCAAAGTGATGCCCACCTGCCCCTGGTACTTCCCCTTGCGATCGGCATAGGAGATCTCAGGCGGCTCGCCTTCAAAGAAGATCACCTGGGCGATGCCTTCGTTGGCGTAGATTTTGGCCGGCAGGGGCGTGGTATTGGAAATTTCGATGGTGACATAGCCTTCCCACTCGGGCTCGAATGGGGTCACGTTCACGATGATGCCACAGCGGGCATAGGTGGACTTGCCCAGGCAGATGGTGAGCACGTTGCGGGGGATGCGGAAGTATTCCACCGTGCGGGCCAGGGCAAAGCTATTGGGCGGAATGATGCAGACGTCCCCGCGATAGGGGACCATAGCGCTTTCGTCGATGGCCTTGGGATCGACGACCGTCAACTGGCCTGTGGTGGGCGTGAAGATGCGAAACTCGTCCGCAACCCGGATGTCATACCCGAAGCTGCTCAGGCCGTAGGAAATGGTCCCCTCGCTGACCTGACGGTCCACAAAGGGTTCGATCATCCGGTGTTCCAGCGCCATGCGGCGAATCCAATGATCCGGTTTGATGGACATTTCTGTTTTCCGTAGATTTTTCCTGTTTTGGATCTACCCGGAGGGTCACGACGATTGAGAAGAGAGGGCCGTACCAAGGGCTCTCCGCCTGCGCGCCATCTGCCAGAGGAGACCCCGCCGGGGTGCGAAGGTGAAGGCCAGGAGGAAAATAGCCGTGGCCACCAGCACCATGGCCGGCCCGGAAGCCACGTTGACGTAGTAGCTCAGGTAGAGGCCCGTGACGTTGGAAAAGGCCCCAATGAGGGCAGCTACCGCCATCATGGAGGGCAGGCGGCGGGTGAGGAGCTGGGCCGCGGCCGCCGGCGTCACCAGCATGGCCAGCACCAGGGCCACCCCCACCGTCTGCAAAGAGACCACGATGGTGACCGCGATCAGGACCAGCATGAGATAGCGCAGGAATGTGGCGGGCAGCCGCAAGACCACGGCCAGGGTGGGGTCGAAGGCCAGCACCAAAATTTCTTTGTATAGGGCAAAGACGATCAACAACACCAGAGCGCCCAGGCCAAAGGTGAACCAGAGGTCCGTAGGTGAAACGCCCAACACATCCCCGAAGAGAATGTGGGCCAGGTCCACCGCGTAGCTACGCACAGTGCTAAGCAGGGCTACCCCCAGGGCAAAACTGCCCGCAAAGATGATGCCGATGGCCGTATCCTCCCGGATCTGCCCCCGGTGGCTCAGCGCCCCAATGCCCACCGCCGTGATCACACCGAAGACCAGGGCCCCCAGGGCCAGGGGCCAGCCGGCCAGGTAGGCGATGACCACGCCCGGCAGGATGGCATGGGCCAGGGCGTCTCCGAAAAAGGCCATCCCCTGCAAGATCACGTAGGTGCCCAGCACCGAACAGAGAACACCCACCATGAGCGCTGCCAGCAGGCCGCGCCACATGAAACCATACGCCAGGGGATCCAGGATCCAGTCCAGCCAACCCATCAGTCCCTCCCCGTTCGGATGGGCCATACCCGCTGAGGGCGTTCCCGGGTGCCCAGCAACTTTTCCACCGGCGGCAGTCCGCCACCACAGCAGGTATCGGCCAGTAAGAGTTCGCCGGCATGGCTGGAGACCGCATGCATCTGGCTGCCGTAGGCCTGCCCCAGCATCTCCGAGGTTAACACCTGTTCCGGCGTGCCATAGGCAATCACCCGGCGGTTGAGGAGCAAAATCTGGGGGAAAAACTGGGCCGCCTGGGTCAGATCATGGGTGGCCACCAGCATGGTGATGCCCTGCCCGTGCAGGCGCTCCAGAATCTCCAGCAGGGCCTCCTGGCTGGGCAGGTCCAACCCGGTGAACGGCTCGTCCAGGAGCAGAAGCTCTGCCTCCTGGGCCAGGGCCCGGGCCAGGAAGACCCGCTGCTGCTGGCCGCCGGAGAGCTCGCCGATCTGGCGATGGGCCAGGTGGGCCATGTCGACCTGTTCCAGGGCGCTGGCCACTGCCTCTCGGTCCCGGCGCCCGGGCCGACGCAGGAGCCCAATCCGGCCCACCCGTCCCATCATCACCACATCGGCCACGGTGACGGGGAAACGCCAGTCGATGCGGTTGCGCTGGGGTACATAGCCCACGTTGAGGCGTCCATTGGGCCCGCTGCCGTGCATCACCACCTGGCCCTGGGCCGGCTTCAAAATACCGGCGATCACGTTGAAGAGGGTGCTCTTGCCGGCGCCGTTGGGCCCGACAATCGCCACCCGATCCCCGCGCCGCACCTGAAAGGTCACATCTTCCAGGGCCAACACCCCATCATAGTGGGCGCTCACCCCGATCAGTTCCAACAAGAGAGGCGCCTGGTCCTGCGGGAGCCAGGTAGACTGTTCCGCCACGCCGTTCATGTTCTGATCCTTTACACTCGTATAGTCTGGCGTAAATACCACGACAGAAATTCCGGGTGCCCTCTGGGCGCACGACCTCTAGTGGGAACCCTCGGCGAATTTCTGTCGGGATTTACTAGTACAGTCTGGCGTCAATACCACGACAGAAATTCCGGGTGCCCTCTGGGCGCGCGACCTCTGGGGGATACGAGCGGCAAATTTCTGCCGGGATTTACCAGGCCTGTCTCCGTCCAGGCCAGTTCGATGGAGCCGCCGAACGCCTGGGCCATGATGGTTCATTGTACCACAGGGACGGCCGGCGCCAAGTTCAGTTTGAGATCAGATCTCAATAAACATGGCGCACCAGGTGGGTGCAGCAAGCAGCCCCCCGACAGCATCCTTCAATGGGCGAATGCTGGCCATCCCAAACGATTACCCCTCCCCTGGCTAACTTGAGGGCGCTTCCCCATCGATGTATACTGCAGAAGAACAACCTCAACCCTTCACCCTCCCCGCCGATTCAGCACATCCGGCCGCCGCCCACAGGGGACCCCGGGCGTCGCAGCCCATGGGATGGCTGGAGCGGCCGCGCAGGGAAGCCAGGTCAAACCCACCCAGAGCAGAAAAGGATGGATAGGCCCATGAAAAATGTACTCATCGGATGTGGCCAGATCACCTGGAGAAATGTGCCCGAAGCACAGGTGCTGGCTGAAATTGCCCAGGCCGGTTATGCCGGAGCACCGGCCGGCCCCCACGGCGGCCGATCGGCCCAGGAAGCCCTGGAAGAATTCTCCCGACACGGGCTGAAGCCGGCGCCGGGCTACCTGGGCGCCGACTTCTGGAACAAGGAGGAAGAAGCCCAGATCCTGGAGCGGGCCAGGGCGTACGCCCGGTTTGCCCAGGCAGTGGGCTGTACCGAACTGTACGTAGCGCCGGGCGGATTCAACAGCTACGTCACCCGCCGGGGCCTGACCCGCATGCAGGTCGCGGGGCATGTCCGCCCGGAGGATGCCATGACCGACGCCGAGTATGAGCAATTTGCCCAGGTGCTTAACCAGGTGGGCGAGATCACCCTGAACGAGGGAGTCTACAGCTGCTTTCACAACCACGTGGGCAGCGTCATCGAGACCCGGGAAGAGATCGACCGCCTCCTGTCCATGGTGGATCCCAACCTGATCTTCCTGGGGCCGGACACGGGACACCTGGCGTGGGGCGGCGCGGATGTGGTGGCCTTCTGCCGGGACTACGCCGACCGCATCAAAACCATGCACATCAAAGACATCAATCCCCACGTCCTGGAAGAGGGACGACGCCAGGAGTGGGATTACATGACCTTTGTGCAACATGGCATCTTCACCGAGCTGGGACAGGGCTTTGTGGACTTCCCCGCCGTATTCCAAATCCTGGAAGAGGCCGGCTTCCAGGGCTGGCTGATCGTGGAAACCGACGTCACCCAGCTCCCCACGCCCCTGGAGAGCGCCCAGGTCAGCCGGGCCTACCTGCGCAGCCTGGGGCTGTGACCCGGCGGGGATGCCAACGAGACCTCATCAACAAGCCCTCATCAACAAGACTTCACGCGGGCGAAGCCACGCCCTCAGGAGCTGACCCATCCCACTGTACGAATGGAGTGAAAACCATGGCACTGTTTCGAGTAGGCATCATCGGCTGCGGACGTCCCTGGCGTTCCGAGGGAGCCACGGGCTTCGGCATGTCCCACGCCCATGCGCTGGGCTACAAGGCATCGCCCGACGCAGAAATCGTGGCCCTGGCCGACATTAACCTGGAGAATGCCCGCGCCTTCCAGGAGCAACATGGCGGCGAGCGCATCTACACCGACTACCGGGAGATGCTGGAGAAAGAGGCTCTGGACATTGTCAGCATCAGCACCTGGCCCCACCTCCACGCGGAGATGGTCATCGCGGCGGCCGAGGCCGGCGTCAAGGCCATCCACTGCGAAAAGCCCATGGCGCCCACCTACGGCGAATCCCGGCGCATGGTGGAAGTCTGCGAGCGCCATGGCGTCCAGCTCACCTTCAACCACCAGCGGCGTTTCGGCGAACCCTATCGCAAGGCCAAGGAGCTACTCAAGAGCGGCGCCATCGGCACCCTGGAGCGCATGGAGGCGACCTGCCCCAACCTGTTCGACTGGGGCACCCATTGGTTCGACATGCTTTTCTTCTACAACGACGAAACGCCGGTGGAGTGGGTCATCGGCCAGGTGGACACCCGGGACAGCCGGGAGATCTTCGGGGTGAAGGTAGAGGGCCAGGGGCTCAGCTACTTTAAGGCCCAGAATGGCGTCTTTGGCCAGCTCATCACCGGCCACGATACCAACGGGCTCACCAACCGCCTGGTGGGCAGCGAAGGCCTGATCGAAGTGGGACACAGCCAGGAGGTCCCCCTCCGCTACTTCAACCCGGAAAGCCGGGGCTGGCAGCCGGTGCCCGTGTCCGAAGGGCTCCACGGCCAGGAGTTCGTCCAGCGGGGCGTGCTGGATCTCATCGACGCGCTCAAGACAGGCCGGGAGCCGGAGCTGTCGGCCCGGCGAGCTCTGCGGGCCACCGAGCTCATCTTCGCCACCTATGAATCCAGCCGCCGCCGCGGCCGGGTGGATCTCCCCCTGACCATCGACGACTCGCCGCTCCAGGCCATGCTGGCCGCCCAGCAGGCGTAGGGGATCCCAGCGCGAGGGGAACCTGTCACGCGTCGTGCATCTGTCCATTTATGACCAATGCAGAGAACCCGCCAGGTGGCGGGTTCTCTGCAGACAAGACAGACAGTTTGGTATGGAGGGAGGTAAAATAGCAAGCTGGAATCTGCCCTTGTGGGCAGGGGGTCAATCTCTGACCACGCCTGTATCATAACACGGACGGCGGGGAGCGAACCTGTCAGAAACCTGTCAAAAACCCTCCGAAGCTGTCCCCCAGGAGCCATACCCATGCGTTTTGCCATCTTCTCAGATCTCCACGATAACGGGCCGGCCCTCACCCGGGTCCTCCGGGATGCAGAGCGGCAACAGGCCGACGCCTGGATCTGCCTGGGCGATGTGGGCCACAACCCGGCCCTCTACCGGGAACTCCAGGGCCGCTGCAGCCGGTGCACCTTTGGCAACTGGGAGGTGAGCGGTCTGCGGCGGTTGCCGGCCGACGTGGCCACCTGGGTGCGGGATTGGCCGGCCCGCCTCCCCCTGGGCCAGGTGGTCTGTTGCCACGCCACGCCGGACATGCCCGAGGAAGCCACCACCACCGCAGCCGCTGCCCGCTACATGGCCGGCGGCGTGGGCTGGAGCCAGCTCTTCCCACGGCTGCACCGGGACGAGGAGGCCCGCTGGCGGGCCTTCGCCGCCCTGGAGGAGGGTGGCTGGTGTGCAGCCTTCCACGGCCACACCCACATCCAACAGGCCTGGATCTGGGAGCGCAATGGCCGCCAGCGGCTGCGTTCCATCGCCGGCCCGGCCGAACTGACGCTGGATGCGCAGGGACCAACCCGCTACCTGATCGGCGTGGGCAGCGCCGGACAGCCCCAGGACGGCCCCCAGCTTCGCTACGCCCTGTACGACGACGAGAGCGGGCTGGTCCTCCTGCGCAGCCTGTAGACAGGCGCCTGCGGGCCGGTCAGCGCTGGCCTTCGGTGGCCACCGTGGGGATGTAGTCCTTGATCTTGATGTAACCCGAGGGGGGTGTCAGCAGCAGAGGCGGCGCTGGCGTACGGGCTTCCTGGCGCTGCAGAAAGTCGAAGAAATTCCAGGTGATGCGGCTCACCACTTTCATGGTGCCGTTGCTGGTGGCCCAGTCCATCCACCCCCGGCGATAGAGGAAGATGCTGATGACATACGGGCCAGCCGGCCCCCACACCAGCGCCACATCGCTGTGGCTTTCGAAGGCAAAGCCATGCTTGTGGATGATCCAGGTGGCGTTGGGACGGGGCAGCCCGGCCCACACCATCTCCTGGAACTCGTCGTGGGTCATGTAAAAGAGGATGGAGAGGCACTCCTCAGGGGTAAAGCGGTCGGGGTACACTTCCAGCAGGAGGCCCCGGCCCTGGGTACAGTCGTAAATGGCCGCCAGGATGCGCCCCATCTCCGCGGGCGTGGACTGGAGGTTGGGATCCGGGTTGGTGTTCCAGTCGGTCCGCTGATTGCCCGGCGTGGGGATCTCCGGCAGGGCAACCTGGGCGTCGTAGCCGGACTGCATGTAGGTGTTGACGAAGCCCAGGGAGCGCATGAACTCGGTGAAGCGCCGGGCACCGGTCGTCACATCGCCGTCCCCCAGGAACTGGAGCAGCATGTTGGCTGCGTAGTTGTTGCTTTCGCCCAGCGCGTAGTCTATCCACTGCCCCACCTGCACGGCTGTGGCGTCATCCCCGTCGATGCCGTTGTCCAACTTGTGCATCACGGCCGCGGCGATGGCAATCTTCAGGGTGGACATGCCGGAGAAGGAGACATCCGCGTCCACCGCTCCTTCCTGGCCGCTGGTCAGATCCTGGACGTAGACCGCGGCAAAGCCGGGGAAATTGGAGAGATAGCGATCCAGCTCCCGGGCCAGGTCCGCCAGGGAGGGCGCCGGCGGCGGGATCTCGGTCAGGGCCAGCTCGGCCGTGCGGGTGCGATCATCGGTGAGGGCTGCCACCACCCGGGGGACGCTGGCTTCCACATCCAGTTGGTAGCCGGGTGTGCCGGGGATCCAGGTCCAGTCTCGGCTGTAGGTACCCACGTAGCCGCCGGGCAGATCGGCCTCTCCGGTACCGCCTTCACTCCAGCGGCTGGTGGGGGGCAGGACCCGGGCCGGCTGGGGGCCCCGGTTGTAGTCGGCGGCCACCGTAGCCAGCCACGCCCGCAGCTTCTCGCCGTTGAGGGTGAAGCGCACGGGCACATCCCGCCGCCGCTGTTCCAACCCCAAAGCCGCCCGCACGGCAATGTCCACGAAGGTCGGCCCCTCCAGATACTGGCTGGCTTCGGCCACCATCTGCTCCACGTCCACGTGGAAGTCGATGGTCTCGGGCCGCAGCACCAGCCGCTCCCCGGCGAAGTAAACGGCGATGGGCTGGCGGTAGACGTACTCCAGATGCTGCCGGATCTCCTGGGTATCCTTGAGCCCGCTCAGATCCAGCCCGCCCAGGTAGACCCCAGGGGGGATGGGCGCGGCAGAAACTTTGAAGCGAGTATAAACGGGAAAGATGGCGAGTACGGCGACGAGAACTGCGACGAACGTGATAAATCTACGCATTCGTCATTCCCACGCAGTCATTCCCCCTCAGTCACTTCCACTCAGTCACTCCCACTCAATGGTGGCCGGTGGCTTGCTGCTGATATCATACACCACCCGGTTGACGCCGTCCACCTCATTGACAATGCGGTTGCTGACCCGGGCCAGCAGCTCATAGGGCAGGCGGGCCCAATCGGCCGTCATGAAGTCGTCGGTGGTGACGGCCCGCAGGGCCACCACGTGGGCATAGGTGCGGCCGTCCCCCATGACGCCCACACTGCGCACCGGCAGGAGCACGGCAAAGACCTGGCTGGTCTGGCGGTAGAGGCCGGCCCGGCGCAGCTCTTCCAGGAAGATGGCGTCGGCCTGACGCAGGGTCTCCAGCCGCTCCCAGGTGACCTCGCCCAGGATGCGGATGGCCAACCCTGGCCCCGGGAAGGGATGCCGCCAGACGATCTCCTCGGGCAGGCCCAGCACCTCGCCCACGGCGCGCACCTCGTCCTTGAAGAGCATGCGCAGGGGCTCGATGAGCTGGAAGGTCATGTCCGCGGGCAGCCCCCCCACGTTGTGGTGGGTCTTGATGGTGCGGGCGTTGCGGGTGTCGTCGTTGCTGGCCGACTCAATCACGTCCGGGTAGAGGGTCCCCTGGGCCAGGAAGGCGGGCGTGTCGGTTCCCCACTGGGCGGCCAGGCGGGCGGCCTCGGCCTCGAAGACCCGGATGAAGCGAGCGCCGATGCGTTTGCGCTTCTCCTCGGGATCGGTGACACCGGCCAGGTCGCTGAGGAACTCCTCCTTGGCGTCCACGGCCACCAGGCGCATGCCCTGATGGCGCTGGAAGGTCTCCACCACCTGCTCCGCTTCCCCCTGGCGCAGGAGGCCGTGATCCACGAAGACGCAGGTCAGGCGATCGCCGATGGCCCGGTGGACCAGGGTTGCGGCCACGGCGCTGTCCACGCCGCCGCTCAGGCCACAGATGACGTGCCCCTCTGGGCCCACCCGCTCCTGGATCTGGGCCACCGTCTCCTGGATGAAGTTCCCGGGCGTCCAGTCGCCGGTGCAGCCGCAGATTCCCTTGACGAAATTGGTCAGAATGGCCATGCCCTGGGGGGTGTGGCGCACTTCGGGGTGGAACTGCAGGCCGTAGATGCGCCGGCCTTCATGGGCGATGGCGGCAAAGGGGGAGTTGTCGCTGCGGCCGATGGCGACGAAGCCCGGCGGAAGCTGCTCCACCCGGTCGCCGTGGCTCATCCAGACCTGCAGGGTGGAGGGCAATCCGGCAAAGAGGGGGCTACGGGTTCCCGCTTCCCCGCCCGCCACGGTGAGGGTGGCCGGGCCGTATTCCCGCTCCCGGCTGGGCGACACCCGGCCGCCCAGGGTGTGGGCCAGAAGCTGCAGGCCGTAGCAAATGCCCAACACCGGCACGCCCAGCTCCAACACCACCTCCGGCAGGGTGGGCGCGCCCGGTTCGTAGACGCTGTTGGGGCCGCCGGAGAGGATGATCCCGGCCGGGCGCAGCTGGGGCAGGCGCTCGGCGGCCTGGTCCCACGAGATCAGCTCGGCGTAGACCTGGGCCTCTCGCACGCGACGACAGATGAGTTGGCTGTACTGGCTGCCGTAGTCAAGGACGGCGATGGTCTGATGGTTCATCACGAGGTTCTATCCTGTACTCGTAGGCGGCCGGCTCGGTAGTGATGGGCGCCAGGGCGCTGATGGCCAGCACCGCGGTTCTGCCCCCGCCCAGGCCGTCCACCGGGATGGTGGCGCGGCCGGCTTCATCCACGGTAAAGCGCTCCAGCTCCTGGAGCCGATTGTCCTGCAGATGGAGGATCTGGAGGAGCCAGCGCTGACGCAGGCGGCCGTCGGTCAACAGCCACCCCTCGCTTTCCCAGCCGTCGGCGCCGTTCTCAAAATCGGCGGTGTAGTCCAGGGCCGGAATCTGGACGTCATCGATCAGCCAGCCGCTGTTGTTGACCGCGTCATCGGTGATGTATTCGAAGCGCACCCAAATTTCCTGGCCCGCATAGGGGCTCAGGTCAAAGGTTTCCTGCACCCAGCCGGGCGCGTCCCCTTCCCCGGGGCTGGTGCCCGTGTAGGCCGGGCCCAGGGCGTTGTGGTCGGCATCGGGCGGCTGGGTGTACTGGCCGGAGAGGAGCTCCCAGTGGTGTCCATCCCGGCTGACGCTCACATAGCCGTAGTCGTAGTCCTTCTCGATATCCCACCACATGGCCACCTGCATCTCCACCGGCGTGCCGGCGGCCAGGGCGCTCAGGTCGAAACGGCGGGTCAGGCGGCTGTTGGTGTCGTCGCCCCGGTTGCTCCACCAGGCGTAGTGGCCACTGAAGGGCTCTGCGCGAGCCAGGCGGGTCTCGGTCTGCCCCTGGAAGTAGAGGGTCACGTCGCCCTGGCCTTCCAGCAGGATGTAGTCGGTCGCGTAGTTGTGGACGGTGGAGCGGCGCAGTTCCGTGGGGTACTCGCTGTGCACCTGGTCCAGCACCGGGGCGGGCGGCTGGATCTCGAAGTACCCCAGGCGTCCCTGGCCGTCCAGGGCATTGGGGTCGTCCAGGTAGTTGGCCACCACCCAATCGGCAAAGACGGCATCGAAGTTCAGGCCCAGGGGAGCCAGGGCGGCGTCAAAGCCGCGGGTACCGTTGGCGGGGTTGGCCACCACTGCCTGGGTCACCTCGGCGCCAAAGCGCTGGGCAAAATAGGAGATAAACAGATAGGCGGCGCCGTAATGGGCATCGTTGAAACCCATGTCCGGGCTCCAGGTGGTGAGCTGGGTGTCCGGGTTGTTGGCAAAACTACGCACAAAGCCCAGGTCGGGCGCATAGCCCACCACTTCCTGGGCATACTCGCTGAGGCCCTCGTTGACCCAGGTCTCCTCGTTGCGGTCGTTGTACCAGTGGATCATGTGCTGGAACTCGTGGGCCAGCACCGTCTCGTAGTACTCGAAGTCTCGGGTCCGGTTCAGCCATTCCAGGCTGATGTAGAACATCTCCTTCTCGTTGGAGAAGGGGTGGGCCAGCCGGCTGTACTCGTCGATGCTGCTGAAATAGCCGGCAATGCCGTCGCCCAGCCCGTAGGCGTGGAGGATGTGGAGACGGGGATCCCCATCCACGCCAGGGTTCCACTCGGGGCCGAAGAATTCCACCAGCTTGGGATAGATGTCGGTGCTGAAATGCTCCACAGACCGGATCAGGTCCAGCCGCTCCACCGGACGGCCCACCTCCACCCAGGCGTAGGCCACATCGGTTCGAGCCACCAATTCCGCGGTAATCTGAAAGTTGCGATTCGCAGTGACGTCGTGCACCCAGAACGCCAGGTGATCCCCCACCTGGTAAGTCACGGGCGTCTCCACGGCCACCAGGGGAATTTCGCCCACCTCCGGCTTGAAACGCATGGCCAGATCCCGCAGATCGCGGGTGGGGACGATGACCTGGGCCAGCTGCGCCTCGGTGCTGAGGGGGGGCGCCGGTTCCGGCGTCAGGGCCAGCAGGCCGGCGGGGCGCTTGCCAGGCTGGGGAGCAGGCGCCGGCGTGGACGTGGCAGAAGGTCGCTCTGCGCGCCGGGGGATCTCCCCCACCTGCCAGCTAAAAGAGCAGGCCAACAGGGGGAGCCACAACAGGCCCACCACCAGCCCCAGGAGTCGTCGTTTCACGTTCACCATCCACTTCCCTCCGCCTGCCATCGCCACACGATACAGCCGCTATTTAACCAGACAATCCCGCCAGGACCAAGTCCAGACAGGGCCACGGATGCGCCTCCGGGCTCATGGCACCAGCCCCGCGGCCGGTAGCCGCCAGAGGGTGAGCCGACAGGCACCGCTGTCGGCCACGGCCAGAAGCACCTCATCCCCCTGGAGGGCCGCATCCACCCCCACCGGCGTGTGCAACAGGGCCGGATCCACCAACTGGCGCCAGGGTCGCCCCCCCGCCGTGTGGTACTGGATCCGGTGGCGCACCGGGTCGGAAAGAAAGAAGCTACCATCCGGCAGGCCGGCCAGGTGGGGCCCATCCAGGGTGGTGCTGCGGGGCAGGGCCACCACGCTGGCCAGATCGTCCAGACGCCAGAGCCGCCCATCCTCGGCGGTCACCGCCCAGGCGGTCTCGCCCACGGCCAGGGTATCCACCGGCTGCCCTCGCCCCAGCTGTGTATCCCGGCCTCCGTACTGGCCCAGCAGATTTCCGGCGGCATCCAGCAGCGCCACCCGCGCGCCGCCCGTATCCGCCACCAGGAGATGGCCGGCGGCATCCACGGCGATGCCCCGGGGCCGGTAGAAGCCGACCTGCCCGGCCAGGGCCTGGACCTGCCCGGTGGCGGGATCCAGCCGGATCACCTGCTGGCTGCCGGCGTCCAGCACCCAGACCACCCCGTCGGCCACGGCCAGGTCCACCGGCTCCTGGAACAGTTCACTCGAGAAGCGGCGCACCAGGTTGCCGGCCAGGTCAAAGAGGGCCACATCCTGGTTCCCGCTGTCGGCCACATAGAGCTGCCCCCGGGCCAGGTCCAGGGCCACCCCCCGGGGCGTCAGCACGGGCGCGGCGCCACAGTTACCCCCTACCTGCCACAGGGGCTCCGCCAACAGGGTCGGCAGGTCCCCCGGCGGGATGGCCAGCCGGGGCTGGTAGAGGTCAAAGGTGTAGGAAAGGGCGAAGTCGCCGCGCCCGGAAGGCTCCCCCAGACGAGGATCCAGGAGCGTTGGAGCGTCGGGCAGGGCCAGGTCCCCTGGCTGCACTTGGGCCAACACGGGCGAGAGGTAGCGGCTGGACAGGGGCGCCGGACTGCTGCCCGGGGGCTGCCAGAGCAACCGGAGCCCCGGCGCCCGTGGATCGGGCACGTGGCGGATCTCCAGGGGATGCCAGCCCGGCTCCAGGTAGATGCTGCCCTGTGCGTAGGCTGGGGCGTCATCCTGGGCGAACTGGCTATCCACCACCGTCTGGCCGTCCACCAGCACCTGGACAAAACCGTCGCTCACGCTGGCCAGCAGGTACTCACCAGCCCGGGGCGCAGCCAGCTTGCCTTCCCACCGCACGCTGTAGGGCTGGGGCAGCTCCACGGGGAGGCCGGGCAGGGGATCTTTGCGCAGGCTGAGGAGCGGGCCTTCCAGTCGGCTGCCGGCGAAGTAGCTGCCCACCAGGCCCACGTTGGGGAAGGGCGGCCCATAAAGGAAGGGCCGGGGAATGGCAGTCAGGCTGCCGCCGGGCGGCTCCCAGCGGAGGGCCAGGTCGGCAGGCTGGTCGCCGGAACGGTAGCGCATGGTCAGGTGGTAGAGGCCCCGGGCCAGGGAGATCCGCTGTTCCGTCAGGCCCAGGGACGTATCCAACACGATGGTTCGGTCCAGCTGCAGGCTGAAGAGAGCCGGACTGCCCACCGCGCCCAGGTCCACGACGAAGCGGTAGACGCCGTCCACCGGCACCCGCAGGCTCCCCTCCCACTGGACGCTGAAGGGCGGCGGCAGCGGCGGCTCCTCACCCCAGGGAAAGGCCAGGGGGCCATCCTGATGGACCAAAGCGGCCTCTTCGGGCAGGCCCACCGCCGGTCCAGAAAAGTAAAAGCCCTGGAGCCCCTGACGGCGGTCGAGAAGGTCCCGTGGCACCCGGTAGGTAACGAAGAGGCTGGGGCCGGCGACCTCCTGGTTGGACGCCCCGGGTTCGGCCTGGATCTCGCCGCCCGGGTAAAAGAGCCGGAGCAGATCGATGAGGGGCTGATCCTCCATGGCCACCAGGTAGATCAGGTCCCCCTCGGGCACGCCAGGGAAGGGCAACACCTCCGCCGGGTCCAGGGGACGCACCCGGGGATCGTCCAGGGCATGGGCGGCCATGAGATGCAGGGTTGCAGCCTGGGACTCCCCCGCCAGGAGGGAAGGGGGCACCAGCAGCACAAAGGATTCGTCCGCGGCGTCCTGTCCGCCCTGGGGTCTGCAGGGGTTACCGCGGCCAGGGGCCGCTTCCCCCTGCAGACAGTCAGCCACATAACGGGCCATGGCCACCGCCACCGAGTCGGAGCCCGACCGGCCCACCTGTTCCAGCTGGCCCACCAGGCGCAGGCTGCCGGGCACCGCGGCCAGCACCAGCACGACCAGGGCCGCGGCCAGGACGGACTGGGGGCGAAAGACGGGACGCCAGGTCTGGATGCCGGTGACCAGGATCTGCTCCAGCCCGACGGCTGCAGCCAGGACCAGAAGGGGCAGCCAGGCCAGTAACCCACCCGCCGGCGCGGCCGACGCCGGGGCGAAGGGTGTCCACAGGGCCAACAGGGTCAACCCAATCAGGAGGCCGGCTGCCGGCGGGTGGGTGCCATAGCGGGCCAGAACACCCAGGCCCACGGTGGCCAGCACCAGGCTGATTCCATCCAGCAGGGGCGCCTCCGTGAAGTAGGGGAGGGCGGGCATCCCGCCCCAGGCCAACAGCGCGGTAAGCAGCGGGAACCATCCGGCGCCCTCCGCCGCCCCCTGCCAGTGGCCCGAGGTCCAGCCAGGCAGGCCCACGGCCAGGGCCACCAGGGCCATCAGCCAGAAGCCCATGTTGCCTTCGGGCTCGTTGCTCTCCTGCCGCCAGGGGAGAATCCGACCGCCCCCCAGCAGGGCCAGGGCCAGCACCCAGAGGACCAGGGCGGGTCCCAGGCCGCCGGCCACCTGGAGCAGAAGCCCCCAGGCCACGCCGGACCACACCGCCCAGCGGATGTCCCGGCAGCGAGGCCAGGCCCAGAGGCCCAGGCAGATCCAGAGGGGCCAGGCAACCGCCTGGGTCGCGGCCAGGCGGCTGACGCCCAAGTGCCAGGGGCTGAAGGCCAGCAGGAGGGTGGCCAGGGTTGCGCTCGCCCCGCCCACGTAGCGGCGGGCGGCCAGCCAGAAGGCGGGCAGGGTGAGGCTGCCGATGGTGGCAGCGGCCAGGCGCAGGCTCCAGAGGCTCTCCTGGCCGGGAGCCCCCTGGGCACGCCAGAACAGGCGGGCCAGCAGGGCGAAGAGGTCCCCGGGCAGCTCCGGGGCAGGCCCCAGGGGCTGTCCGGCTGCCAGTTGCAGCGCCAGGTCACATTCGGCCAGGCCCGGGCCATCCCCACAGCCGGGCGGCAGGGAAGCCAGCCGCCAGAAGCGCAGGGCCACAGCCCCCGCCAGGAGCCCCAGGGTGACGAGTCCCACCCAGCCCAGGGCCGGGCGATCCGATTCGTGGGACAGAGCAATGGCCTGGGTGTTCCGGGCGCCCAGGGCGGTGCGGACAAAGCGCCCGGCGGCGTCCACGGTCCAGCGATAGGCGGGCCGGGGGTAGGCGGCGATCTCGCCAGGCCATGCCGTGGCCACCACCAGGAAGAGTAGACCCAGCCACCAGAGGACGTCCAGCAGGCCGACCCGCAGCCAGCCGGGCATTCCGGCCCAGCCATGGGCAGCTCCGGCCACGGCCAGCGAGCAGAGCCCGGCCGCCAGCAGGGTCCGGGGCCAGAGGGCGCCCCTGCCGGCCCACCGTCGAAGCACGCCGGGGGAGATCGGCGGGAAATATGGGGCCGCCACCAGGCCGGCCAGCACCGCAGCCGCGGCCAGGAGCAGGAGGCCATCCCGCAGGCGCGCGGCCAGTGCTCCCGGCGCCACCTCCCCCGCGCCCGGTGTCGGGAGCCCCTGGGATGTGGCCAGGATGTGGTGGCCCAGCCAGGCCAGGGCCACGGCGATGGCAAGGAAAGTGAGTCTACGCATTTTCAGACAGACAGGACGACTGCCCCAATGGCCTCAATACAGTCTGGCGTAAATACCACGGCAGAAATTCGGCGGCCCTACCTCTTGTGGAAACCATCGGCGAATTTCTGCCGGGATTTACTCAAGCAGCGGGAAGGCGGGAACGCCAGGGGCCGACGGGCAGTGCCCGCAGGAGGACGGCCATGTCGTCGTGGCGGAAGACGCCGGCTCCCACCAGGACCACCAGATAGAGCACCCAGCCCAGGGCCACGGCGATCCACGGGTTGAGGCCGCCGGCCATCAGCGCCGCGGTCCCGCCGCCCATCACCGTCACCGCGGCCACCGGCCCGGCAAAGATGGAGAGCCACGGTACCGTCCCCACATTCCGTTTGACACTGTAGTAGAACGGGAAAAGCAGACTGAACTCGCTCAAAATGGTCACCACCGCCGCGCCCAGGTAGCCAAAACTGGGGATGGCCAACAGGTTCCCGACCACATTGAAGACCACGCCGATGATGAAGGCTTTGGTGAGATAGCGCTGTTGATCCACCGCGATGAGCACGTACTGGGTGACGCTGTTCACAAAGCCGATGGGGATGCTCCAGATGATGACCTGCAGCGCCAGGGCCGAGCCGCCCAGGAAGGAGATCTCCCGGCCCAGCAGGGTGATGGTCTCCGGCACCCGCAGGTATTGGACGCCGCCCACCAGATAGACCAGGGGTTCGGCCAGGAAGGTGACGCTCATGGCGATGGGCAGGCTGACCATGACCAGCAGGCGCAGGCTGAGCACATAGGAGCGCAGCAGGTTGCTGCCGTTGTGGCGGGCGTAGCGACTCATCAGGGGAAAGACGGCCATGGTGAAGACGCTGGGGACGATATTGAGGCCGTCCAGGTACTTCAGCCCCACGCTGTAGAGCCCCACGCTGGCAGCGCCAGCCAGAGGCCGCAGGATCCAGAGGTCGATGCGCCAGAAGATGGTGGCCAGCAGGTGGTTGATCATCAGGGGGCCGCTGGTACGGAACATCCACTTCTGGAGCGGCCAGTCCCAGTGCCATTCCGGCGGAAAGAGGGTGCTACGCAGCAGGCCGTAGAGCCAGAACAGCTGGAGCACGTTGATGACCAGGCTGACCGCGGCCAGGCCCACAAAGCCCCAGCCCAACAGCAGGACCAGGGCGCCCAGGGTCACCTTCAACAGGGCAACCGCGTTGGTCAGGCCGGCCGGATACTCCATCTTTTCGAAGGCGTAGAACATGCTGCTCAGGGCGTCGGCCCAGTTGGCGAAAAGCATGGAGAGGGCAAAGATGGCGATGGCCTGGATCTCCTGGGGGCCAATGCCGCTGGCGTCCAGGAAATCCACCCGACCTACCACCCAGAAGCCCCAGGTCACCAGGGCCAGCAGGGGCAGGCTGGCCAGCCAGAGGAGGGTGCGCAGGGCCAGCACGTTGGTCAGGTAGCGGCTGGACTGGTTCTTGTCCGCGGCCACATCCCGGGTCAAGAGGGTACCCAGCCCATAGCGGCTGATGATCTCGAAAAAGCCGTAGATGGCCACCACGAAGGCATACTTGCCCGTGCCCTCCGGGCCAAGCAGGCGCACGTAGAGCATGGCGAAGGCGAAGTCGATGCCCTTGTTCATGAGGCTCAGCATCATGGGCACCAGGGAGTTCTTGGCCACGGTGCGCACCTCGCCCTCGCTGCTTTCCGGCCGGTAGTAGCGCCCCCACGCCCAGTAGAGGAGGAGCATCAGCAGGGCCATGGCCGCCAGAAAGGAGACGTAGAGTCCCAGCTTGAAGCTCATGGGCGAATAGACAAAGCGCACCGTCCACTGGCCGGCCTGGGGCAGGTAGACGGCCCGAAAGGCGCCGTCAGCCCGATAGAGGGTGAGCTCCTGCTCCTGGCTCTCATCGCCGCCGAAGGGACGCAGGAAGGCCTTCCAGCCGGGGAAATAGGCATCCGTCAACACCAGCCAGCCCCGGTCGCTCAGGTTGACGTCCACGAAGACGTCGTTGGCCGTGTAGCGGCTGATGCGGGCCTCTGCCACCTGGGGCCCTGCCGGCACCAGGGCATGGGACTCGGTGGGTGTCGTCTCCACAAAGACCACCCGACGCAGGTCCGTTTCCAGCAGGGGCTGCTCCTCGGGCGGGGCCACCCGAGCCTCGGCCGCGATGAAGGCCCGGGGCATGGCCTCGGTGTTCTCGTAGACGGCGATGGCGTCGTCCCGGTAGATCTCCTGCCAGCCTGGGTTGGGCAGGTGATGCTGGGTGAGGATGTAGCGCACGTTGAGCAGGTCCAGGAGTGGGTTGTCCACCACTGCGTAGGGATCCGGCGTCACGTTGCTGTACAGAGGCGCGATGCGGTTGTAGAGCAGCTCGTTGGCCTGGGGCGCGATGCGCTCCATGAAGGCCACGTACTGGCGCAGGATGATGGAGTCGTAGCCCCGGATGTCGTGCCAGCCGTAGTACATGCCCACATTGGC
Source organism: Litorilinea aerophila (assembly GCF_006569185.2). Classification (NCBI taxonomy): domain Bacteria; kingdom Bacillati; phylum Chloroflexota; class Caldilineae; order Caldilineales; family Caldilineaceae; genus Litorilinea; species Litorilinea aerophila. The sequence continues at coordinate 105,761 of NZ_VIGC02000001.1, forward strand.
GTTGAAGGTCTTTTCGCCGGGCAGGTTGAAGGTGGTGAAGCGCCAGTAGGTGGCCGGCACCCCTTCCTGCGCCGCCCGCTCCGCCTCCCGCTGCTCGATAAAGTCCACCACCGGTGGCCGATTGCCCGGCGCCAGCGGAGACAGCGCCACGTCGGTCGCGGGGTTGAAGCGGCCGTGGGCCACGTAGAGGTCCAGGAAGACGATGAGGACCAGGAGGAGGGCGAGATGGGGCGAGCGGAGGAGCCGATGATGAGAAGAGTGGGGACGGGTCAAGATCCACAGGACGGCGCCACTGAGGAGCGAGAAGACGCCGAAGTGGATCAGGTTCATGCTCTGGTAGCTCCAGAACATGCGGCCGTCGGCGAAGGCCATCCGGGCCAGGTCGCTGGCGGCCAACACCCGTTCGCCCAGGGCCACGAAGGGCCCCGGCATGGCCACGCTCACCGCCACCGTCAGCAGCGTGCCGAGCCCAACCAGCGCCGCGGCCAGGGAAAGCCAGGCGCTGATCCGAATCGGCCAGGGCCGCCCGACCAGGGTCAGCCGGCCTCCATCCAGCAAGTGCTGTAACCCCACGCCTCCCAACAGGGCCATGCTCAAGGTGAAGGGAAAGACCCAGCGGAAAGGGCTATGGAGCTGGTTCCAGCCGGGCAGGCCGTAGAAGAGCAGAGCGTAGAGGGGCGTGCCGAAGGCAAAGAGCAGAGAAAGGAGGGCCAGCGCGGCAAAAAACCAGGTGACGAAGGGGCGGGGCTGCTCCAGGGAATCGGCGCGCCGGCGTCCCATTCCCGCGTGGAGGAGGGCCACTGCGGCCAGCAGCCAGGTGACCACGCCCAGGTAGTTGCCCCCCTCCACGTAATTTTTGATACCCCAGAAGATGGTGTGGGTTTCCTCGCCCAGGGCGTTGGTGGTGGCGGGCACCCATGTCCAGCGCCAGATGTCAAACCAGGCGTGATGGCTGGGGTTGCCGAAGACGTTGGGCAGGAAGAAGGTCAGCACATGGCGGGTAGGCCAGGCCCAGCCCACCACCTGGGCAAAGGTGGCCGATCCCTCCCGGAAGTTCAGGGGCAGAAGCTCAACCAGGGGAATGAGCTGGACCGCGCCCAGGCCCACACCCAGGATCGCCAGGGAGAGCAGCCAGAGGGCCAGCCGGAAGAGCCGCCGCAGCCAGCGGGTGCCCGCCGCGGGGGGAAATGCCGGTCCATGACGAACCCAGCGCCAGGCCACACCCAGCCGCACCAGCGTATAGAGGCCCGCCACCAGCAGGGTGTAGTAGATCAACTCCGGATGGCCGGCCAACACCACGAATCCCACGGCGACCGCGCCGGCCACCACATAGGGGATGGGGCTGTAGCCGGCAACGCCCTTTTGCTCCTGCTTGTGGACGATGATCTCGATGACGGCCAGCAACAGGGGCAGCCAGGCCACCGCAGCAACGAACATGGTGAAGACCACGCTGACGATGAGGAAGCCGCTGAACATGTAGACGAGCCCGCTGAAAAAGGCTGCCCACCTCCCCAGGCGCAGGGTGCGGGCCAGGACATACATGTTGGCGCCGGCCAGCCCGATCTGCAGGGCGGTGAACCAACCGTACGCGGCCTCCAGGGGCAACAGATAGAAGAGCAGGCTCAGGGGGTAGAAGGTGCTGGCCTGGCCGGCGGCAAAAAAGGGCAACCCGGTCAAGATTTGGGGATTCCACAGGGGCAGTTGGCCGTCGGCCAGGGTGCGCCGGATGTGCAGCTTCCAGACTGCGTTTTCCAGGATCAGGTCGCTGAGGAGTTCGTTGTGGGGCACCAGCCCCGGGTGCATGGAGCGCCAGGGCTCAAAGCCCGCCAGGTTGTCGTAGGGCAACAGGGTAACGCCGCTGACGGCGGGCAGCAGGACCGGCCCAAACCAGAGCAGGGCCAGGCCAAACAGCGCCATCCAGGCCCACAGATCCCGGCGATAGGGGCGAAGACGAGCCATGGCGATCAACGGGAGGCAAAGGGCGTGCGGGAATCGGACAGGGGCTGGGCCGGGTCGGCCACAGCGCCCGGGACGGATTCCAGAAGCGGGAGGGGCTCCCGCTGGATGTGACGGTAGCGCCAGCGGATCTGCCACGTGCGCCAGGCAGATTCCAGCTTGACGGGCACGTCCAGCTTGCTCTGGCCGATCCGCCGGTCTTCAAAGTGGATGGGAATCTCGATGATGCGGTAGCCCAGCTTCTCACAGAGGTAGGCCATCTCCACCTGGAAGCTGTAGCCGTTGCTGCGGATGTTCTCCAGGCCGATGCCCAGGAGGGCCTCCCGCCGCCACAGTTTGAAGCCCGCGGTCATGTCCCGGATGCGCAGCCCCAGGATCATGCGGCTGTAGAGGTTGGCCCACCAGCTCATGAAGCGCCGCCACCAGCCCCATCCCTCGTCCAGGGTACCGCCGGGGACGTAGCGGCTGCCGATGACCACGTCGGCGCCGGTGGCCAGCATAACGCCGACCATCTGGGGGATGTAGCGAGGCGAATGGCTGAAATCCGCGTCCATTTGCACCACGTACTCGGCGCCGTCGGCCAGGGCTCGTTGCATGCCGACCACGTAGGCAGTGCCCAGGCCGGCTTTGCGCCGGCGGTGCAAGACCACCATGCGCGGCCGCCGTTCCCCAGGCTGGTTGCCCCCCGCCTCGAGGCCGGGGTTGTTCTCCGGCGCATTGTAGCGGGCAGCCAGCTGGTCTGCCACCGCGCCGGTCCCGTCGGGCGAGTTATCGTCCACCACCAGGAGCTGGAGCCGGCGAAACGGCAGGGCGAAGAGCGCCTCGGCCATGGCGGGGAGGTTGTCAGCTTCGTTGTAGGTTGGGATGACCACCGTCAGTGCGATCTCTGTCGCGACCGGGTCGGTCCACTGGCGAATGGATTCGCTCACCGCTTCCATAGCCCCGTTGACTGTGGGCATGAATTCAGCCCTCGTTTACCCGAAGGGCAGATTGTAGCACGGCCGGCCCGAGACGGCCAATTGGGCCGACAAAACGGGTGACACCGGTCAGCCGAAGCGCTCTTCCTTCCACGGATCCCCCTCCATGTGGTATCCGTAGCGCTCCCAGAAACCAGGTCGGTCGCCCGCCATGAACTCGAAGCCCCGGATCCACTTGGCACTCTTCCAAAAATATTTCTTGGGCACCAGCAGGCGCATGGGGTAGCCGTGTTCCGGCGTCAGGGGCTTGCCCTCGTAGAGGTAGGCCAACATGGTGTCGTCGTCGTCCAGCACGTCCAGCCCGATGTTGGTGGTGTAGCCATGTTCGCAGTGGACCAGGACGTGGGTGGCCTCCGGCCGGACGTCGATGTGGCGCAGGAACTCCCGCCAGGGGATGCCCGTCCAGGTGGTATCCAGCTTGCTCCAGCGGGTCACGCAGTGGATGTCTACCGTCTGGGTCTGGGTTGGCATGGCCATCAGGTCGGCCCAGGAGAAGGTTTTCTCTTCGCCCACCAGGCCGAAGACCCGCAGGTCCCACTGGTCCAGGCTGTCGTAGTGGGGTGTGGGACCGTAAGTCAGGACGGGGAAGCGGTCGGTCAAGAACTGGCCGGGCGGCACCCGCTCGCCCTGGCCGGTCTTGGGTACATTGGTGACCCGCTTCAGCCGTTCCACTTTTTTGAAGGGATTTTCCAGGCGCATCATCGCCTCCTCGGGCAATGGACGATCCCTCGGGAACCGTCCCGTCGACGTAAACCAGATGGTGGTTCGTGGTGCGTGTATCGAATCCACGCACCACGAACAACATCTCAACGCATGGTGAGGGCCATCACCGCCTTCTGGACGTGGAGCCGGTTCTCCGCCTCGTCGTAGACCACGGACTGGGGGCCGTCGATGACGGCGTCGGTCACCTCGATGCCCCGGTCGGCGGGCAGGCAGTGCATGTAGATGGCGTCCGGTTTGGCCAGGGCCATCCGCCGCTCGTCGGTGATCCAGTCGGTGTACTTCTGGCCGATGCGGGCGCTCTCCTCGTTGTCGGAGGTGGTCAGCAGCGCGCCCCAGCTCTTGGGGTAGACGATGTCCGCGTCTTTGAAGCCGGCGTCAAAGTCGTCCAGGATCTCGAAGCTGCCGCCGGAGCGCCGGGCGTTGTCCTTGGCCTGCTGCACGATGTCGGGCATCAGCTTGTACTCCGGCGGGTGGGTCAGGCGCACGTTCATGCCGAAGCGGGTCATCTGCAGGATCAGGCTCTGGGGCACGGAGATGGGCTTCTGGTAGCTGCTGGCGTAGGCCCAGCTGACGTTGATGGTCTTGCCCCGGGGGTCGCCCACTTTTTCGATGATGGTCATGAGGTCGGCCAGGATCTGGAAGGGGTGATAGATGTCACACTGCATGTTGAGCACCGGCACCCGGCTGGCCGCGGCCACGTCGTTGATGTAGCGGTTGCCCACGCCCCAGTCACACTGGCGGATGGCGATGCCGTCGTAGTAGCGGCCGTAGATCTGGCCGATCTCCTTGGCCGTGTCGCCGTGGCTAATCTGGGTGGTGGTGGAGTCGATGAAGGCCGCGTGGCCGCCCAGCTGGGCCATCCCCACCTCGAAGCTGGAACGGGTACGGGTGCTGGTGAAGAAGAAGAGCAACGCCAGCGTCTTATCCCGCAGCAACGGGTGGGGATTGCCCAGGGCCCTGTCCCGCTTCAGCTTGAAGGCCACGTCCAGGACAGTTTCCACCTCTTCCTTGCTGAAGTCCATGTCTGAAATGAAGTCACGGCCACGTAGATCGGTCTGCATGGTAGTTCTCCTGCTCCCACTGCATGATGGCAAGGATGCCCTGCACCAGGGCGAAAGAAGAGACGATAGCCATTCCCCCACCCTCCTGCGTCCGACGCTCCCCGGGAGAGAACCGAGGACACCAAGCCCCGTTCACGGCTCTCCCCAAGTTGGGGGAGGCTGGGTGAGGATAAGCAGGCAAACCCTGCTAGTACAGTCTGGCGTAAATACCACGGCAGAAATTCGGCGGTATTACCTCTGGTGGAAACCATCGGCGAATTTCTGCCGGGATTTACTAGTTGGCATTGTACCCCCAAAGCCCCAATCCACAAACTCGCCGCCAGATCTCGGATGAGTCCACAGATTGTTGTCCATTCTGCAGGCCTTGGGGTATGATAGCCCGGGAGCCGGGGCAGCCTTGGCCCTGCTCCGTCCCGATCCAATCCGGCCCAGATCCAACCATCTGGAAAGGCAAGCCATTCATGAACGAACGAAAATTGACACGTTCCCGGGGGCTCTATTTCGAAGAATTCGCCGTGGGTGACCAGGTGGAGAGCGTCGGCCGCACCATCACCGAGACCGACGTGGTGAACTTTGCGGCCCTCTCCGGCGACTGGAACCTGATCCACACCGACGCCGAATACAGCCAGGGGCAGATGTTTGGGCAACGGGTGGCCCACGGGCTGCTGATCCTGAGTGTGGCCAGCGGCCTGGCCGTGCGCCTGGGCTTTCTGGAGGAGACGACCCTGGCCTTCCGCAGCATCAGCGAATGGCGGATGCAGCGGCCCGTTTTCATCGGCGACACGATTCACGTGCGCCTGACCGTTGAGGAGACCAAGGCCATGCCCCGCCTGGGGGGTGGGCTGGTCAATTTCAAGGTGGAAGTCCTCAACCAGCGGGATGAAGTCTGCCAGCGGGGGACCTGGGAAATGCTGGTCAAGGCGCGGCCGTCTTGAGGATGTCTCCCGGATTTTGAACAGGAAGGGGCAGTGCGGTTTCCAGACCGCACAGGTGCTGGACCGGGGCTGTCCCGTATGGGAACGGGACCTGCAGCTGTCTTATGGCTTATCTCTTTGGATTCGCCCTTCTGCTCCTGATGTTGGGTGGGGCGCTACTCTGGCTGGGGCGCCGCACCCGGGAGCAGGCCGGCCTTCCCCCCGGGCAGGTCATCTACAGCGACACCGGCGCCTGGGAAGCGGTGACGGCGCCGCTGGTCAGCCGCCGCCATGGGCTGGTGGGCCGGCCCGATTACCTGGTCCAGCATCGGGTAGGGGGGCGGACCACGGTCATTCCGGTGGAGGTCAAAAGCCGCGCCTGCCCGGACACCCCCTACCCCAGCCACGTCCTTCAGCTGGCCGCCTACTGCCTCCTGGTGGAGGACGTCTACGGCCAGCGGCCACCCCACGGTCTGCTCCACTACGCCGACCGCACCTTCCAGATCCCCTTCACCGACGAACTGCGCCGGCAGGTCCTGGCCGCCAGCGACGCCATCCGCCGGGCCCGTTCCGCGCCGGATGTCCACCAGCAGCACGATGAACCGGCCCGCTGCCGGGGCTGTGGCTACCTCCACGCCTGCGACGAGGGGCGCCGCCTGCTCGGTTAATCTCCCGCAGTCACCGTCACCCTCACAGATCGTTCCTCGCTCTCGGCGTAGCCGATGCGCACAGCCCTGGCGCGGACGGTGCTCTGGCCCGGCGGCAAGGCGATGGGACCGGTGTAGAGTCGCCAGCGGACATCTGCCCCAGCCTCCAGGGTGTAGGCGATGGACGCGCCCTGGGTGGCGCAGTGGATCTGCAAAAGGGACGGCCCGGTCAGGTTGACGGTGCCCTCCACCGGCTCCTGGCCTGGATTGGCCTCGTCGATGGGGATGAAGAGAGGAGGCGCCGTCTGGGGCTGGACACCGTCCGGATACCAGCGCCGCACCATCTCCGCCTCGTCCACCTCCCCCAGATCGCCCACCTCCTGACGCCAGCGTTCCAGCGCGGCCCGCAGCCGTTCCAGCTCCGGCCGGTAGGCGAGGTCATCTGCCAGGTTGTGAATCTCCCAGGGATCGGCCTGGGTGTCGTAGAGCTCTTCCACGGGGCGGCTGGACTGGAAGAGCAGCTGCTGCGGGTCGGTGAGTGCCCCTTCCCGGTGGAGCCGCCACATCTCCTGGAGAATAGGGTGATGGTTGCGGTAGGGAATCCAGAGGAGGTAGGGCTTTTCCGGGCAGAAGTGGCGGATGTACTTGAAGCGCTTGTCCCGCACGGCCCGCACCATGTCGTAGGCCTCATCGTGGCGATCCCGGCTGGCGTAGATGTACTCGCGCGGGGGCGCCGCCTGATCTCCCAGGAAGGCCTGCCCCTGCATGTGGCCCGGAATGGCCACGCCGGCCACGGAAAGCGCAGTGGGCCCCAGGTCGATGGTGCTGACCAGCTGCTCGTTCACGCTGCCCGGCGCCAGCACCCCCGGCCAGCGCACGATCAGGGGGACGTGGATGCCGGAATCGTAGGGCCAGCGCTTGCCCCGGGGCAGGGGTCCGTGATCGCTCCAGTGGAAGACCACCGTGTTGTCGGCCAGGCCGTCCTCCTCCAGCTGTTGGAGCAGCTCCCCCAGGATCCGATCATTGTACTCGATGTGGGTGTACATGCGGGCCATGGCCTCCCGCACCTTGGGCGTGTCGGGGAAGTAGGGGGGGAGCTGGATGGCCGCGGGATCGACGGTGATTTCGGGACAGTTTTCCGGCCACATGCCGCTCTCGTGGCTGCGGGTCAGGTTGAAGACGGCGAAGAAGGGCTGATCTGGATCTGGCCGGTTGCGCCAGTGGGCCTCGGTGCTGAGCTCGTCCCAGGCGGTTCGGGGCGGGGTGAACTGGTAGTCGGTCTTGACGTTGTTGGTGCAGTAGTACCCCGCCGCACGCAGGTACTCGGTGAAGCACTTCACATAGTGGGGTGGCACCGCGTCGTAGGGGGTGGGCATGCCGGCCGTGTAGCGGTTGCTGTGGGTGGTGCGCATGTGGTGGGTGCCGATGGAGATGGCGTACATGCCGGTGATGATGGCCGAACGGGCCGGGGCGCAGACGCCGGCGGTGGAGAAGGCGTTGGGCCAGCGGCATCCCTCTGCGGCCAGCCGATCCACGTGGGGCGTGCGGGCCACCGGGTCTCCGTAACAACCATAGAACGGGTTGGTATCTTCGAAGGAGATCCAGAGAATGTTGGATCTGGTGTTAGTCACGTCTGGCTCCTTTTCAGGAAATGGGTGACTTCACTAACGGACTCATGGGTAAGTTTATGTCCGAAGACCATCCTGGCCTGGCTTGAGCAGCATGGCGTCTGGAGATACAATAGGAAGAACTGGCGTATGCTGCAAAAGAGGCAGGAGGCAACGGCATGAAAACCATTCACACAACGGCCACGGTTCAGGCAGATGGCACCATGGTCCTGAAAGCCCCGCTGGATGTACCGCCGGGCGAACATCGGGTCATCCTCATGATCGAGGAAACCACCCACAACGGCTCTCCATCGCTGGATAACTTCCCCATCGACGATCCAGGCCCATGGCCTGAGGATCTATCGTTGAGACGCGAGGATCTGTACCGCACTAAAGTGGGAGCCTGAGTCTTCGGCAAGAATCCTGGGATCAGGCCGGCTCCTGGGTCATCTGGCCTTTGTCGGCTGCGGCGGCGTTGGCGCGGGCAGCCGCCTTGTCCCGGGCCATCTCCTCCACGGTCTTGGTGTGGAGCCGGGCCGCTCCCTGCCACCCCTCCCGCAACTTGACCCGGGTGCCGTTGCGTTCGGCCTGGGCCAGGCGTTCGGCCGCCCTGGGGATCTCATCTCGATATTGGGGCAGCCAGCGGGCCTGGGCCACCAGCATCTCGTCCACCATCTGCCACACCTCTTCCGGGTTGCAGACCGCGCTCACCAGGGGATCGTGGAGCATGGCCTGCTTCAGCAGCATGACGTCGCCGTGGACCGCGGCCTCCACGGCCATCTCCTGCACCCGGACGCTGGCGGCACAGGTGGCAGCACAGGCCAGGGGCAGATCGCCCACCACGGGCATGTTGATGCCGTTGCGATCCACGTAGCCGGGGATCTCCACCACGCAGCCGTCGGGCAGGTTGGTGATGTGGCCCCGATTGATGACGTTGAAATGGCCCCGATAGAGGCGTCCGGTCTCCAGCGCCTCGATGATGTACGAACCGTGCTCCTCGCTGCGCCGCTCCGGACCGATGGTGGGCGGCTCTTCCTTGAGCCAGTTGGGGAAGTCGGTCTCGAACCAGTTGCGCCCCTCGGTGCAGACCCGCAGGTAGCCGCCGGTCTCGCCGTGGATCCAGCGGGAAAGGTCGATCCACTGGGGAATTTCCTCCGGCCGTTTGCGGTACCAGGGCACGTACTCGCTCACATGGCCGTTGGACTCGGTGGTGTAGTAGCCGAACCGCCGCAGGATGTCGATGCGCACCTTCTCCGTCCGGCTGTACTCGGGATGAGCTTCGAACAGCTCCAGCATGCGCGGGATCATGTCCATGCCCCGCCACTGGACCTTGATGTACCAGGTCTGGTGGTTGATCCCGGCGCAGACGATGTCCACATCCCGGCGATGGAGGGTTTCGTCCTCGGCCAAAAGGCCCTCCTTCTTCGCCCACAGCTCGATGCAGCGGGTGATCTGCCAGTGTCCGCCCTGGACGCCGTGACAAAGGCCGACGGTGTTGACGCCGCCATATTTGTTGCAAGCCCAGACGTTCATAGCCATGGGGTTGGAATAGTTCAGGAAGAGCGCGTCGGGCTGGGCCACCTCCCGGATGTCCTGGCAGATTTCCAGCATGGCGGGGATGGTGCGCTGGCCGTACATGATCCCCCCGGCACAGAGGGTATCCCCTACACATTGATCCACCCCGTACTTGAGAGGGATGTCGATGTCCAGCTGGAAGGCCTCCAGCCCACCCTGCCGGATCATGCAGATGATGTAGTCGGCCCCCTCGATGGCCTCTCGCCGGTTGGTGGTGGCCGTGATGGTGGCGGGCAGGCCGTTGGCGGCAATGTCCCGCTTCACCAACTGGGTGACCATGTCCAGGTTGCGCTGGGAGATGTCCATCAGTGCGAAGTGGGTGTCCGCGAACTCGGGAACGGCCAGGATGTCGTACATCAGCTTGCGGGTAAAGCCGATGGAGCCGGCACCGATCATGGCGATCTTCATGGGTCAGAACTCCTTTGCATGGGCGTGGCGGCGCCCCCCCTGGAGGACGCCGGGATCTGGGTTGAATGTTGACGGAACGCCCTCAGCATACCATATCTTCCGTCGGTACCTCCACATGACCATCCTGGATTACCTGACCCCATATCGGGTGGCCCATGCTCAGCGCCCGCCGATCACCACCCACCTGTCGGTGCTGGAGATTGTGCTGGCCTGTGGCTTCGCTTCGTCGAGCCGCTTCTACGCAGCCTTCAAGAAGATCTGCGGGCGCTCCCCACGCGCCTATCGCCAGGAGCATGATGCACTCCCCGAAGGGCAGCTGGTGGCCCTGCTCAACAGCCTGGATGAGCGGAGACGGCCCGGGGAGCCAGGTAGATCCTGAAGGCACCATCATCCTGGCGTCGCTAAAGCATCGGCTGGTCCCCAGGGGGCCAGGGCCACCGTGCCGTAGGGGTTAAAGATGATGTCCTCTTCCTGGGCGGCAAAACGCCACATGCGCCGCACCAGGTCATGTTTAATCTCCCGATAGGCAGGGTCATCGGCCCGGTTGACCAGCTCCAGGGGGTCCTGGCGCAGGTCGTAAAGTTCGTCGAAATCGAAGCCGTTGTACACGTATTTGTATTCCCGGGTGGTCACGGCGCGCTGGGTGTAGTAGAGTTCCACCCCGTTGAACTGGCTGAACACCGCATCGGGCCAATCCACCGGTGTCTCCCCGTGGAGAAACGGCAGCAGGCTGCGCCCGGTCATGGGCTGGGCTGGCTGGACGCCGGCCAGCTCCAGGAAAGTGGGCGCGAAGTCGGCCAGGGTGATGAACTCATCCACCACCCGGCCGGGGTGCCGGATGCCCTGGGGCCAGCGCATGATGCAGGGGACGTGGTAGGCCTCCCGGAAGGCGGGCACGCCTTTGAGATAGAGCCCATGGGCGCCCACGTAGTCGCCGTGGTCGGAGAGGAAGATGACCAGGGTATTGTCGGCCTGGCCGGTGGCGTCCAGGGCGTCCAGCACCTCGCCCAGGAGGGCATCTTCCAGAGTACAGTAGGCCCAGTAGTGGGCGATGGACTCCCGCACCTCCTCCTCGCTAAGCTGGTCCCAGAGCTGGCGACGATGGCGCTGGTAGATGCGGGGCTTGTCCTCCAGGGTATCCCGATAGCTGGCCGGCAGGTCAATCTGAGCCGGGTCGTACATGCGGACAAACTTCTCGGGCACCACATAGGGATCATGGGGGCCGATGGGGCCGACAAAGAGGCACCAGGGCTCGTCCTGGGCGGCGAAATCCTGGAGGGCCTGGCAGGCAGCCTGAATGACCCGGTAGTCGTGGAGCTCTTCGTAGCCCTTGGGCCCGCCATCGGGCACGGTTTCATAGACCAGGTAATCTCCCCAGCCCGGGCGATGCAGGTGGCCCCGGGGTCGGATGCCGCTGGCGCTGGTATCGGGCTCCCGGGTCCCCTGGCGCCACTGGTCGATGGTCCGGGAGTGGAAGGTGTTGCCGGCAGCCGTGACTTCCCGTTCTTCCCAGCCCCGGTCGGCCGGTTCCTCCTCGGCGGTAACGTGCCACTTGCCGCAGAGGGTGAGGCGATAGCCAGCATCCCGCAGCTGCTCGGAGAAGGTGATCACCCCGGGGTTCAGACCGGTGTGGATAGCCGTGCGGGTGCGGACGTTGTTGAAGATACCGTGGCGGCTAGGGTAGAGGCCGGTCATGAAGGTGGCCCGGGAGGGGCAACAGTGGGCCGTGGGGCAGTAGGCCCGGGTAAAGCGAATCCCATCCTGGGCCAGCCGTTGCGCGTGGGGGGTGAGGCAGGGGTGATCCGGATGGACCACATCGGCCTGTTCCTGGTCGGTCATGAAGATGAGGATATTGGGACGTGATGGCATGATGGGCTTCCTCGAGAAAGCTGGTGGGTTGGAATGGTACTACTTTTCGGTGACCACAATCCCCTCTAACAGGTAGCGTTGGCCGAAAAAGAAGAGCAGAATGGGCGGAATAGCCGCGCCGATGGAGACGGCCATGATCAGGTTCCAGGGGCTGGAGCCAAAGGAAGAGCGACCAAGGGTCATCTGTCCCCCGCAGCCAGGGACATCCGACCCTGCCATTTGACCCTGGCGACGGCTATCCTATAGCTAGATTTGGCTTGAAAATACCAGAAGCGGCGGTTGAGGATCGTCCTCCTTTGGGTTTCTCCTTTCTGTGTGTTGGCGCTGTGCGGTGCTGGCCCCGCCTGGCAAGCGGGGCCAGCGCTTTTCTGCATCCCTTGCCGGGTGCGAAACACCTTCTCCCCAAACGGGATCCCCCTCCTCACGGTGCCAGCCGCTCCAGACGCCAGGTATCTCCCTCCCGGGTGTAGCGCAGCCGGTCATGTAGACGGTCGGGACCGCCCTGCCAGAACTCAATCGACTGGGGGATGACCCGGTAGCCGCCCCAGTAAGGTGGACGGGGCGGCTCTTGCCCGGCAAAACGCTCTTCCACCTCCCGCAGCCAGGCCTCCAATGTCGCCCGATCCGGGATCACCCGGCTCTGGGGCGATGCCCACGCGCTGAGGCGACTGCCCAATGGGCGGGTCCGAAAGTAGGCGTCGGACTCCTCGGCGGTCAGTTTCTCCACCCGGCCTTCCACCCGCACCTGGCGGGCCAGTGGCCCCCACCAGAAGACCAGGGCTGCCCACGGGTTTTCGGCCAGCTCCTGCCCCTTGCGGCTTTCGTAATTGGTGTAGAAACAGAAACCTCGCCCGTCAAACCCTTTCAACAGCACCATGCGCGCCGAGGGACGGCCGTCCGCACTGGCCGTGGCCAGGGTCATGGCATTGGGTTCATGGAGCTCCGCCGCCATGGCATCGGCCAGCCAGCGGGCAAAGAGCGCCAGCGGATCCGTTCCCGCCTCCTCCTCCAGCAGGCGGACACCGCGATATTCTTCTCGCATCTTGGCAACTTCTCCACTCAAGTCCATTGACTCCCCATGGCAACAAGGGGCCATTCCGGCCCCGGAATTAGTTCATTCGCTCTTAATTTCAACAGCCCCATCTTTCCAGCCTGGTATCGTAACACACGGGAGCCACAACGACGACCTAGCCCCCGGGGTAAAACGGAATCCACCCAGCGGACGCCGCTGCCGTCGGGACGTTGCTTGCTGTGCCCGCCACGGACAGGGCAGGCACGGACAGGGCAAGCCCTGTCCCTACATCCTATACCATAACAGCATAACGCAGCCAGGGAGGTCTGACGGATAAACGTGAAATCTGTCCTGGGGCAGGGCACCCAATGGCCGATCCGTTTGTCAGAAGATTCTCCATCCGACTATAATAGCCGCAATGCGTGTGATGATGGTCAGCAAGGCACTGGTGATGGGTGCCTATCAGCGTAAGGCGGAAGAGATGGCCCGTCTCGGGGTGGATTTGACCGTCCTGGTCCCCCCGTTTTGGGCCGATCGCCGGGGCCGACAACCGGTGGAGTTCCAATACGTGGCCGGCTATCGACTGAAAGTGGTCCCCCTCCGCTTCAACGGAAACTTCCACCTGCACTTCTACCCCACCCTGGCCCGGGAGCTGGCCGCGATCCGTCCCCAGTTGTTGCATATGGACGAAGAACCCTACAACCTGGCCACCTGGCTGGGCTTGCGGGCCGCCCACCGTCAGGGCGGCGTCGGCACTTTTTTTACCTGGCAAAATCTCTATCGTCGTTATCCCCCGCCTTTTCGATGGTTCGAACAGGCCAACTACCGCCGCACGCCAGCCGCCATCGCCGGCAACCAGGAAGCTGCTGAGGTCCTGCGCCGTAAGGGTTACCAGGGCGCCATCTCCATCATCCCCCAGTTCGGCGTGGACCCGGAGCTGTTCCGGCCGGCCCCTGGCCCGACACAGCCGACAGGCAACCGGCCACTACGCATCGGCTACGCCGGCGGCCTGCTCCCCGAAAAGGGCGTGGACCTGCTGCTCCATGCCTGCGCCGGGCTGCGGGGCGCCTGGGAGCTGTTCCTGGTGGGCGAGGGCCACGCACAGCCCGGTCTTCAGGCCCTGGCTCGCCGCCTGGGCATCGACGGCCGGGTCCATTTCGAGTCCCGGCTGGCCAGCAGCGCCATGCCGCAGTACTACCGTCGGCTGGATCTGTTCGTGTTGCCCAGCCGCTCCACCCCCACCTGGAAGGAGCAGTTCGGCCGGGTTCTGATCGAGGCCATGGCCTGCGGCGTGGCCGTCATCGGCAGCGACTGCGGCGAGATCCCCCACGTGATCGGCGATGCCGGGCTGATCTTCCCCGAAGGTGATGTGGCCGGCCTGCGGGACTGCCTTCAAACCCTCCTGGACGCGCCCCAGCGGCGCCGGGAGCTGGCCGAGGCGGGACGACAGCGGGTCCTGGAGCGGTTCACCATGGCCCAGATCGCAGCCCGGACGGTGGCCCACTACGCGGCCCTGTTGGCTCCGGCCCGGGCTTCCAACGAGGCACCATGCACGTCGCCCTGAATGCCCAGCTCCTCAGCACCCAATCTTCGTACCGGGGGGCCGGTGTGAGCCATTACTGCCGTCACCTTCTGCAGGCCCTGGGGCAGCTGGCAACGGCCGACGGAAGTCCCCGTTTCACCGCGTTCGTCAACGCGGCCGATTTTGTCGCGCCGGGCGTGGAGCTGGCGGTGGGTCCCGGGCTGCTGGCCCGCCCGCCCGTGCGCATCGCCTGGGAGCAACTGCTCCTGCCCCGAGAGCTCCGGCGGCGTCAGGTCGACCTGGTGCACGGCCTGGTCAACGTGCTGCCCCTGGCCACGTCCACACCCGGTGTGGTCACCGTCCACGACCTGAGTTTCCTGCGCCTGCCCCGGAAATTCCCCCGGGCCAAGCGCCTCTACCTGACCCGACTCTGCCAGGCCAGCGTGGACCGAGCACGACACGTCATCGCCGTCAGCCGGCAGACTGCCGAGGATCTGATGCGCTTCTTTGGCACGGCGGCCGCCAGGATCACCGTGATCCACAACGGCGTCGACAGAGTTTTTTCGCCGGGCAACCCGGCAGACATCGAAGCCTTTCGGGCAGGCTGTGGCCTGCCTTCTCGCTACTTTTTGTATGTGGGCACCCTGGAACCACGCAAAAATCTGCCGACCCTCATCCGGGCCTTTGCCCGCTGGCGCGCCAGCGGAGATCCGGAAGCACACCAGGTGAAGCTGGTTCTGGCCGGGGCCCAGGGCTGGTTTTATGCCGAGATCTTCCGGCTGGTATCGGAGCTGGGGCTGCAGGACAGGGTGCTCTTCCCGGGTTTCGTGCCCGATGCCGAGCTGCCCCTGTGGTACCAGGCGGCCGAGGCCTTCGTCTACCCCAGCCTGTTTGAAGGATTTGGATTGCCCGTGCTGGAAGCCATGGCCTGTGGCACCCCGGTCCTGTGCAGCCGCATCGGCAGCCTGACAGAAATTGTGGGGGAGGCCGCCTTGACCGTCCCTCCCACGGCGGAGGATGGGTGGATGGCGGCCATGGCGCTCCTGGCCCGGCAGCCCCAACTACGGCAGGAGCTGTCACGCCGTGGCCTGGCCCAGGCCCAGAAGTTCAGCTGGGAGGCTACAGCCCTGGCCACCCTGGAGGTCTATCAGGCCGTACACGGGCGCTGAGGGGCTGCGTATGTGGAGAGCAGGTTCAAAGTGGGGCAGATCGCCCCGATTTGTGATACACTATGGCCGTCTGACATAAACATGGGGCTCGTCCCCCAAATGGGTACCAACCTGTTTGGTTCCTTACGAAACCGGGGTAAGTAGCGCCCATTTGGGGTAGATGAGCCAAACATCACGGCAGAAGTCCGGTGACACTACCTCTGGTGGACACCATCAGCGAAGAGCTGCCGGCATTTACGACTTTTCACGTTCGGGTGCGATATCTGGCCGGTCATGGCCCAATCTGGCAGCGTGACCTTCGGAGAGAGCCGCCGGGACAACATCTGGCAACCGGCACGGAGTGGATGAAGCGAAGCCCGATGGCAACGATCGACAGGGTGAACATAACGGAACCGGGATTCAACACCCATCTCCATCGATCCCGCCCCCGGCCCAGCAGGCTGGCAGCCCTTGTGCGCCGCGTCCCTGCCTCGTGGTGGCCCTATCTGCTGGTTGCCTCCGACATGTTGTTGATCCTGCTGGCCTTCGGCGGCGCCTACTATGTGCGCTACCACTTGCAGTGGTTCCGGGCTGTGGATCCGGCCTTCCAGGTGGATCTGTGGACCTACGTACCCTTTGCCCTGGCCCTGGTCGTCGTCCTGCCCCTGGCTTTCCGCTTTTCCGGCGTCTACCCCTACCGGCGGGGCCGCAGCCTGCTGGAAGAGGTCTACACCATCGGCACGGCCACCACCGGCGGCGTGGTGGTCCTGATCACCGCCAGCCTGTTCTTCAGCCCCCTCCTCTACAGCCGCCTGATCTTCCTGTACACTGCCCTCCTGGTCACCCTCTTCCTGGGCCTGAGCCGCTTTACCATCGCCCTGTTGCGGAGCCATCTGCGGGCCTACGGGGTGGGCGTGGAGCGCATGTTGCTGGTGGGCGCCGGTGACGTGGGGCGTATGGTCATGCGCACGGTGGCCGCCCGGCCCGACCTGGGCTATCACCTGGTTGGCTTCCTGGACGACAACCCCCTGAAGGGCAAGACCGACATCGGCCCCTTCAAAGCCTTGGGGCCGGTGGACAACCTCCACCAGGTGCTGGACACCTACAGGCCGGTGGACCGGGTCATCATCTGCCTGCCCTGGCAGAGCCACCGCATGATCCAGCGGCTACTGCGCACTTGTGAACGCCACGGCGTCCGGGCTCAGGTGGTGCCAGATCTCTTTCAGCTCACCAAGAACCAGATGGAGGTGGAGGAGCTCAACGGCATTCCCCTGATCAGCACCCGGGACGTCTCCATCCGGGGCTGGAATCGAGTCGTGAAGCGGGCGTCGGATCTGGTGTTGGCGGGCGTGGGAAGCCTGGTGGCGCTCCCCCTGGCGGCGCTGATCGCCGTGGCCATCAAGCTGGATTCCCCCGGGCCGGTGATCTATTCCCAGACCCGCATCGGCCGCAACGGCCAGCCCTTCCGCTGCTACAAATTCCGCTCCATGGTGGTGGGCGCAGAGGAACTGCGACAGGAGCTCCGAGCCCAAAACGAGTCCAGCGGGCCCCTCTTCAAGATCCGCAACGACCCGCGCCGAACCCGGGTGGGCCGCTTCCTGCGCCGCTGGAGCCTGGACGAACTGCCCCAGCTCATCAACGTGCTGCGGGGCGAAATGAGCATCGTTGGCCCTCGCCCCAACCTGCCGGAGGAAGTGGAACAGTACGAAGAGTGGCACAAAAAGCGGCTCACCGTAAGTCCGGGCATCACCGGTCTCTGGCAGGTGAGTGGCCGCAGCGACCTCACCTTCGACGAGATGGTGCTGCTGGACATCTACTACGTGGAAAACTGGAGCCTGACCCTGGATCTGGCCATTATGCTCCGCTCACTGCCGGCCATTGTACGCGCCCGTGGCGCCTATTGATGGCCCAGACCAGACGACATGACCGACCCTCGCCACCAACAGCGCGCATGACTTCCCAAAAAATTCTGATCCTCATGAGCAACACCGGGGGCGGCCATCGGGCCAGCGCCGAAGCCCTCCAGGCCGGCTTTGCCCGGCGTTTCGGCGACCGCTTTCAGGTGGAGATCATCGACCTGCTCATCGACCACCTGCCCTGGCCCCTCAACCAACTGCCTAAGAGCTATGCCCTGCTGGCCAACTACCTGCCCTGGCTGTGGCGCCTCCTCTGGAAGACGGGCGAACGGCAGATCATCGCCAGCCCCCTGATGACCCTGGCGGCCCGCTGGGCGGCACCTTCCATCCGACGCGTCCTGCGCACCTATGAGCCCGACCTGATCATCTCGGTCCATCCCCTGGTCCAGGAGATGACGCTGTACGCGCTGAACCAGGAGGGGCGGCAGCGCCCCTACGTGATCGTGGTGACCGATCTCTCCACGGCCCACCCCCTCTGGTTTCACCCGGACGCCCGGCTCTGCTTTGTGGCCAGCGAGGAAGCCCGCCGGCGCGCCCTGCGGGCCGGCATGCGTCCCGAACAGTTGCGCCAATTTGGGCTGCCCATCCGGCCAGCCTTCGCCGAGACGCCCCGGGCCCGGGAGGTTCTACGCCGGGAGCTAGGCATGGATCCCGAGTTGCCTGCCGCGCTCCTGTTGGGCGGCGGCGAGGGCATCGGGCCGGTGGCGCGCATCGCCCGCTGTGTGGCCGAGGGGCTCCATGGACAGGGGACGCCCATCGGCCAGCTGGTGATCGTCTGTGGCCGCAACCGCATCCTCCTCACCCGGCTGAAAAACCGCCGCTGGCCGGTGCCCACCATCGTCAATGGCTTCGTCCATAACATGTCCGACTGGATGGCCGCCTGCGACTGCGTGATCACCAAGGCGGGCCCCGGCACTATCGCCGAAGCCATGATCCGGGGGCTGCCGGTGATCCTGAGCGGGTTCATCCCGGGTCAGGAGGAAGGGAACATCCCCTACGTGGTGGACAATCGGGTGGGCGCCTTCAGCACCGACCCGGAGGAGATCGCACGCCTGGTCACCCGCTGGTTCGGAGAGGAGCGGGAAGAGCTGGCGGCCATGGCCGCCCGGGCCCGGGAACTGGGCAACCCCCGTTCGACGCTCCAGATCGTGGAGGAGATTGCCAACGTGTTGGCTTCATGAGGAGTCGTCGGTGCCGCCCATCACGGCCGGGAGAAAGAGTCGCGGGGCATCCGCCTGGGCCGCGTTGGCCAGACACGGCTGGCCGTTGAGGCGAAATTGGGTGGGTGCTGGATTCTCCCCGGCCCATGTCCCCAAAAAGCCGAAGGTCACCTGGCCATTGGGCTCCACCGCGGCGTTCCAGTCCGCATGGCGGACCCGCACCTGGTCCCCCTCCTGGCTGACCACCCCATTCCAGATCTGAGAAATCCGCTGCCCGGCGGGGAAGGTCCAGGCGAGCTCCCACCCCGAGAGCCGCTGGCTCCCCAGGTAGGTCCAGGCCACGTTGGCCACGAAACCACCTTCCCAGACACTTTCCACCTGATAGTGCACCCGGCAGAGGGCCGGCGGTGCCCCTGTGGGCGTAGACGGGGGAACGGGGGTAGCCGTACTCGCCGGTGGAGAAGCCGTCGCTGAAGGCGAGGGGCTCGGCGAGGGCAGCGGCGTTCCGTCCAGCCCCCACAGCCGGTGCAGCAACGCCACCTTGTCGGACCACACCTGGTTCCAATCGTCCTGGAGAATTCCTCCCGTATCGCCGCTGTTGGCGTTCCAGGACCAGTAGAAGCTGCTCCGTATCCCCTTCTGCACCAGGTAGTCCACCAGCGCATCCTGCCAGGTTCGATCCCGCGGATCGCCGCCGTGGCCATATCGCCCGCCGAATTCCCCGATCACCACCGGGTAGTCGTCCGCGAATTGGCCAAAGTGGGCCTCCCAGATGGCAGGCAGGTTGGCCGGGAAGTCGGCGTGGTTGAAGTAGGGCTGGACGTAGACGTCGGGCCCGTAGACATGGGGACTGAGGACCAGCTTCTCCCGGGGGATGGCCAGGGGCGTGCAGGCCAGCGGCTCCAGGTTGCCGCCCCACCAGTGGTTCTGGTCGCCACTGCAGGTGGGATTCTCTTGAATGCCCTCCACGAAAATCAGCAGATTGGGGTTGGCCGCCAAAACGGCCGCAGCAGCCCGGGCCGCGGCCAGGTCCCAATCCGTGGCCGGATTTCCCGTGCCCCAGGTGGCAGCACCGTGGGGCTCGTTTTTGAGGTCGATGCCCAGAAAGTGCGCCAGGTGGCTGTAGCGCTGGGCCATGAAGACCAGGTCGTCGATCCACTGCTCTTCGCTGTAGCTCTCCGTGTACCAGAGCTCAGAGATGGCGTTGCAGTCCGGCCGGTGATGGTCCAGGAGGATGTAAAACCCCTGTTGGTCGAACGCCTGGAGCAGCCGATCCAGGATGGCCAGGCTGGTCAGCCCCTGGAGGTCTGGGTTCCGGCTGTAGCCGATGCTGCTGACCGAGCTGTCCTGCAGGGTGGCGGGACAGACGGGAATGCGCACCGCGTTGAAGCCCAAATCGGCCATCTGGGTGATCATCGCCTGCCAGTTGCGAGCCCACAGGCCGTGCACCACGTGCTCGTGGGTCTCGAAGCCGAACCAACTCACCCCCCGCAGGAGCAGAGGTGTTCCGGCAGGATCCAGGATCTGGTTGCCCTGCACTGTGTAGCCCTGGGACGGGGCCGGGGAGGCCTCCGCCGTCGGCGTGGGTGTCGGCGTGGCGGCAGGCGTCGCAGGAGGCGGGGTCGGAGTCCCGGCTTCCCCTGCCGTGCAATAGCCCACTATCTCCCACGGCCCTGATGCGGGCTCGCTGTCCGGCTCCACATCCAGGTTCGTCCAGCGGGCCTGCCAGACGCGGCCCTGGTGGCTGACCCGGCTGCCGGCCTCATACAGCTGGCCCGGCTGCCAGGCCGGTTCGCTGCAGGGAGGCGCCGGCGTGGGCGTGGGGGTTGGCTCGGTGCCCAGCCAGACGTCGGAGCAGGCGTAGAAGGCCTCCGGGCTGTCGGTACGCTGCCAGATGGTGTACAGGAGGTGATGGCCCACCCGATCAGCCGGCAGGGTAACACCCTCCAGGAGGTAGTAACCTGCCACCAGGGGCGGTTCGTCGATGCGGGCGATTTGCTCCAGGTCGGTCCAGGTCAAGGGCTGGGTGGGGTCATAGCCTGGCCGGGTCAGATAAATCTCGAAATACCCCTGGTTATGGGGCGCGGTGGCCGCATAGCGGAAGGTGTAGCTGGAGGCCGGCGAGAGCACCGTACGATACCAATCTGTCCGGGGCTGGTCAAAGGCGGCGTATTTGTCCCGCCCCGCGCTGCAGAGCCGACCGTCGGGGATCCGATCCCGGTGCTGGCCATTCACATCGGGCAGATTCACCTCGTTCCAATCGTAGAGGGGCTGGGTGCCGCCTGCGGCGATGGCATCCCGACAGGCCAGGGTATCGGGCGATTCGGGCCCTTCCAGGTAACAGGCGTAGATCCGGCTGAGGGGATAGGACATGGATCCATGGGAGAGGACCATGGACGGCGCGAGGCTACAAAACAGTCCCAAGGCCAGAAATGCCAGTGATAAAGCAAGGGTTCGATAGGGCACCGGGCAACTTCCTGTGGCGGGGGGAAGGGCGCCGCCTGACCCGCCGGCGACATCCCTCCCCGGTTGACACAATCGGCAGGCATGGGCGCGGGCGCCGTCCTGGCGATGGGCGTTCATGGCCGGGTCGCCTGCCGCCGGAACCAGACCCCGCGCTGCCTCTCTGTGGAAGCGGGTAGCTCAGTATAACCCGGAAGTGCCGCGGGGAACTGCGCGGCTGCCGTACGCTTTCTGGACGACACGCCGATATGAGCCGGCGTGCCGTCACCTGAACTAACCCTGCCCTGGCGGCGTCGCCGTGCCCGCACTGGGGTCCACACCCCGGAGCATCATCCCTTGCCCCCGGGATAGATGAACCAGCTCGGTGGGTGGATCGGTGGGGTCTCGCATTTGCACCAGCAACGTTGTCCGGGGTTCGTGGCTTACGTTGACTCCAGATCCGTGGATGGTCAGGTAGCTGAAGAAGAGGACATCCCCAGCCCGGGCGGGGCACGCCACGGCCGCCTCCAGGGGGTACTGCTCCAGGGGCAGGTGCCAGCCCCCTTCCCGCTCATGTTCGATGGGCCCCAACTTGTGGCTGCCCGGTACCACCCGCACACAGCCTTTCTCCTCCGGCGCGTCATCGAAATGGATGATGGCCGCAATCATGGTATGGCGGGTGTGGGGGAAGAAGGGATAGTCCTGGTGCATGGGAAAAGGCGAACCCTTTTCCGGCGGCTTGATGAACAATTTGTTGTGATGGAGCTGAACATTGGGCGAGCCGATGATCTGGGCGGCCGCTTCGGTAAGTCGCTCGTCCACCAACAGGCGGGTGAACAGGGCAGACTGGAACTGGACATTGTGGCAGTGGAGCAGCGATGTGGGCGCCATGGCCACCTTGCGTGCGCTGCCCCAGGTGGCTTCCACGTTGGTGACCGCCTGGAGCCGGGCGATGAGGTCATGGGCCTCCTGGCGGAAGCGGGCTGCTTCTTCAGACGTGAACATCCCTTCCACCAGCAGGTATCCGTTCTCCTGGTAGAAGTCAAGTTGGGACTGGGCCAACATGGTAGGCTCCTTCAGTAGGATCAATCGTTGGTTTATTCTTTGTCAAAACCGATAAAGCTCCGGCCGAAAGCCCCGAAAGATGGGTTTTCGCATAATGGACTCCCTTTGACCTGCACGAGGGGGATGTTTTCCGACGGTGAGCCAGACGATTCTGCTCAGGGGGCCTTGTGGCTTACCTGGGCGCCGACCGGCGAGGCGACCTCCAGGGACGACGGATCCTCGTACAGGTAGCAGGCGGCCTGATGCCCCCCAGGACCCACCTCGTAGAGGGGCGGCCGCTTTTCCAGGCAGCGGGGCATGCGCTGGTTGCAGCGGGGATAGAAGCGGCAACCGCTGAGGACACTGGCCCGCATCTCTTCATCGTCGATGGTGGTGGCGTCCATATCGCCGCCCCACTTGACCTTCGGATCAGGCACAGGGATAGAGTGGATGAGCAACTGGACGTAGGGATGTTTCGGGTTCTCGATCACCTGGACCGTGTCACCTCGCTCGGCAATGGTTCCCTGGTAGAGCAGGTAGATGCGGTCGCCGATCTGGTAGGCGGTGCTCAGGTCGTGGGTGATGTACAGGAACGAGATGCCGTGTTCATCCCGCAGGCGCAACATGATGTCCAGGATCATGGCCCGCAGGGAGGCATCCACCATGGAGACGGGCTCGTCGGCCACGATCAGCCGGGGCTTGAGCAGGTAGGCCCGGGCCACCATCATGCGCTGGCGCTGGCCACCGCTGAGCTGGTGGGGATACTTTTCCAACACCTCCTCACCCCGCATGCCGACCACGTTCAAGGCCTCTTCGATCAGCTCTCGGGCTTCCCGCTTGTTGGAGGCCAGCTTGAAGTTTTTGATCACCAGATCGAAAACGTGTTTGACCCGGTAGAACGGGTTGTAAACGGCGTAGGGATCCTGAAACACGGCCTGCACTTCCCGGCGATAGGCCATCAACTGCTGCCGGTTCATGGCGCCAATGTCCACGCCCCTGTAGAGGATCTGCCCCGAAGTCAACTTGACGAAGCCCAACACCAGGTTGGCCAGGGTTGTCTTGCCGCTGCCGCTCTCCCCGGCGATGGTGGTGATGGTCGCCGGGGACTCCTCGATGGTCATGTTGAAGTCCTGCAGGGCGACGGTGACCCGCCCCTGTTTCAGGAAGCCGCCGCCATAAATTTTCGTCGCATTTCGAATCTCAAGAAGCGGTGTGCTCATGTCTTCTGTCCTCGGATAGCGATCTCGCATCATTCATACAGATGGCAGGCCACCTGATGGCGGGGACGCACTTCCCGCAGGGGCGGATTTACCGCCCGACAATGATCGGTCACATGGGGGCAGCGGAACTGGAAGATACAGCCCGGCAGCGGGTTGCGCAGATCGTGGGTCAACCCTTCGGTGAGTTTCAGGGGTTTTCGCTCTTTGATAGAGGGGATGGACTCGATGAGCAGCTGGGTGTACGGATGCAGTGGCTCCTCGAAGACCGTCTCTACCGGCGCAATCTCCACCATGCGCCCGGCATACATCACGGCCAGGCGATCGACCAGTTGGGCCATCAGACCCATGTCATGGCCAATGATGATCATGGAGACACCCAGACGCTCTTTGACGTCCAGCAGGGTCTCGCCCACCTTGCGCTGCACCACCACGTCCAGAGCGCTGGTGGGCTCGTCGGCAATCACCAGGTCCGGGTGCAGGGCAATGGCCATGGCGATACAGACCCGCTGTTTCATGCCGCCACTCAGCTCGTGGGGATACATGTCATAGACCCGGGAGGGCAGGCCGACGGTGCTCAGCAGGTTCAGGATGCGCTCCTTAAGTTCGCCCCGGGGCTGACGTCCCTCGTGGGTTTCGATGGCGTCGGCGATCTGGCGGTGAATCTTCATCACCGGATTCAGGGAGTTCATGGCCCCCTGGGGAATCAGGGCCAGCTTCCGCCAGCGGATGTCCCGCAGCGCCTGGCCGTGGAGGGTGGCCAGATCGATGCCGTCCAGGATGATCTGGCCGCCCACGATGCGGCCGGGCGGCTGCACCAGGCGTAGGATGGCCATGGCGGTGGTGGTCTTGCCACAGCCAGACTCCCCCACCAGCCCCACGATTTCACCGTCGTACACCTGGAAGCTCACATCGTCCACGGCCCGCACATCTCCCAGGGGCGTGGCATAATAGACCCGCAGATTGCGCACGTCCAGTACCACGCGATTGGAGCTCTGCTTCTCCTGCTCCTGGACCGTATGCATGACAGAAACCATCATTGGGACTGGGCTCCTCTCAGGCGGGGATTGGCAATTTCATCCAGGCCGATGGTCATCAGGAAAAGGCCGGTGAAGATGATCACCAGCAGGGCGATGGGCAGGCCCCACCACCACCACATCCCCCGCAGGATAGCGGCGGCCCGAATGGCGTAGAAGATGGTCATGCCCAGGGTCGGGATACGGGTGGGACCCAAGCCCAGGGCCTCCAGGCCGGTAGCCGCCAGGATCGCCCCGGAAACATTCCCCGTGAAGCTGGCGGCCAGATACGGCAACAGGTTGGGCATCATCTCCTTGAACATGATGTCGAATGTGGATGCACCAGAGAGGCGGGCCATCTGTACATAGCCCCGCTCTCGCAAGGTGAGCACCTGGGCACGGATCAGCCGGGTGGGGCCCGGCCAGGCGAACAGGGCCAGCAGCAGAGCCATGTTCTCCACGCTGACGGTGCGCACATAGGCGGAGATCACGATGAGCACGGCCAGGGACGGGATCGTGATCACCGCGTCGGAGATGGTTCGGATCACGTTGTCCACCCAGCCGCCCAGGAAGCCGGCGGTGAAGCCCAGGGCAATGCCCACCAACATGCCGATGCCCGCGGCAATCAACCCGACCCGAAGGGAGCGGGGCGCACCGACAATGAGCACGGCCAACATGTCCCGGCCGTTGCTCTCCGTCCCCAGGGGGTGCTTCCAGGTGGGCACCCCGAAGCCGTAGGGGTTCGTGGTCTGGGGCTGGGGTGTGACCTCAGCCTGGGTCTGGGACTGGAAGGGATTGCCGCCGGTGACCGACGAGCCGCCCGGCTGGGCCGTGGCCAGGGGATTGCCGCCGGTGATGGAGCCTCCCGAGGAGGCCGGCGTAGCCCGGGCCAGGGGATTGCCACCGGTGATGGAGCCGCCAGACGACCGCTCTCCCTCTGGACCGGCCTGTTGGGCGGGGGAAGCATCCGCAGCAGGCGGTGGGCTTTCCTGCACCAGATGCCGGTAGCCGGGTGCCCACGGGGGCGGTAGGTTTTGGGGAGAGCTGGCTACCCGGGCCAGGCTGGTATCCCAAAAGAGGGGACCGATGATGCCCATCAGGGCAACCAGGGTTACCATGGCCAGCCCCACCAAAAACTTCCCATTCAACCAGGGAGAATCCCACCGATTGAGGCCCGTCCGGCGCAGGGAAGGGGTGCTTTCCACGGTATCGACGGTGGATGCAGTCATCGTCTATCCTTTTTCGTAGGTAATCCGCGGATCGATCAGGGGATAAAGCAGATCCAAAATCAACACAGCCGTGGCCGTCCCCACGATCAACATGAAGACGATGCCCTGGATGAGGGTGTAATCGGTGTTCACAATGCCCAGGTAGAGCAAATAGCCCATCCCGGGGTAGGCAAAAATATACTCCACCAGCGTCGAGCCGCCGGCGATACCACCCAGGTTCAGGGCCAGGGCCGTGACCTGGGGCAACACCGAGTTACGCACGCCGTAGAACCAGAAGACTCGCCGGGGGGACAGCCCTTTGGCATCGGCCAGGATCATGTAATCCTCGCCTTCGTTGGTGATCATCATCCCCCGCATGCCCAGGGCCCAAAAGCCCATGGAGGTGACCACGATGGAGAGAGCCGGCAGGGTGCCGTGGTGGATGACGTCCACGATGAACTCCCAGTTCCAGCCCACGGTGAGGGTGCTGTCGTAGGCGCCCGAGGGTGGAAACCAGCGCAGCCCAAAAGCAAAGACATAGATGAGCAGAATCCCCAGCATGAAGAAGGGGATGGACGTGAAAGTCAGGGTCACCGGCAGCAGGGACCGGACCAGGCGGGGGGTACGGCGCCAGGCCATCAGGGCGCCGATGAGATTGCCCAGAACGAAGGAGATCAGGGTGGCCAGGGTCAACAGGCCGATGGTCCATGGCACCGCCTGGGCGATCATGTCCCGGACCTGGCTGGGGAAGGAGGCCAGGGAATAGCCCAAATCAAAGGTGAGGACACTGCGCAGGTAGCTGAGATATTGGACATACCAGGGGCCATTGAGGCCAAATCGCTCTCGCCAGGCCTCAATCATCTCCGCGCTGTTTTCAATGTAGCCCGACTGGGCAGAGAGGCGGCTGACCATGGCCGCCACCGGGTCACCGGGCGCCAGCCGCGGAATGACGAAGATGATGGTCGCCCCCAGCCAGATGGTGAGCAGCCACATCCCCACCCGGCGGAGAACATATGCGGGCGTCAGCCCAGCCATGCACACGTTCCTTTCTATCTGGAAGGGGCAGGGTGTGGGCGCCGGTTGCATCGGCGCCCACTTCCCTGCCACCTCAGCGACTTCACTGACCTGCCGGCTGCAGGTTGTGAATGATCACATGGGTGTGCTGCCACCACGTGGGCGGATGGATATAGTCGTTGTCAGCGGTGGGCCAACCGGTCCAGTAGGTGGTATCGAAGGGGATGATCTTCTTAGCCTGGGTGATGGGGATGACCGGCAGCTCGTCAAACCAGATATCCATGGCCTGGATGAAGAGCTCCTCCACCTTGGGATCGCCCAGGGGCAGGGTGCCCATCTCATCCACCAGGTTGCTGTAGAGGGTGGCCTGTTCACCCTGCCAGCGCCATTCGTCGTTGTCGGCTCGCTCGCCCACGGGTTTGAGCCAGCGGACGTTGAAGGTATCCAGGGAAGCCCAGGGCTCATTCACAGAGCCGCAGGTCTGCCAGCCCACCCGGGCCTCGAAGCGGCCAAAGGCGAAGTTCTCACCCCAGGTGCCGCCGGCTTCGTTGCGGGTGGTGGCGTTGATGCCCACGGCCTGCAACTGCTCCACAATCACCTGGGCGATGCGCTGCTTCTCGATGAAGGCCTCGTGGGTGGTGATGTCCAGACGCAGTTCCTGGCCATCCTTTTCGTAGTAGCCGTTGCTGTTCAGGGTATACCCCTTGGATTCGATGATCTCCCGGGCCCGATCTGGGTCGTGGGTCCAGAGCTGATCCAGGTCGTAGACACCGGCCTCGATGGCCTTATCCACCAGGGCATCCAGGGGTGGATAGGCCGGGAAGAAGTGCCGCGACTTCAGCGTCGTACCCTCGTAGGCGATCTGGACGATCTGATCCCGGTCGATGGCGTAGTTCAAGGCCCAGCGCATATCCGGATCGTTCCACGGCTCCACCGCGTGGTTCAGCTCGAAGGTGCGGGAGCAGGGATCCGGCACCCACGCCTTGGGCATTTCCCGGAACCAGGTGATGACGTTGGGATTGCGGGCCTGAAGGGCCTGCAGCGCACCCAGGGTGATGTCCATCAGGCTGTCCAACTGCCGGTCGGCCATGAGCGCAGCCCGGGTCTCCTCTGGCCCGGCCCAGGTCCAGACCAACTTCTTGGGCGCAGGGAGGGGCTTCCAGCCAGTCTTGGCCCCCCACCAGTTGTCATTGCGCACGTAGACGAACTCGGTCTGGCTCACGCTGGCCAGGGTGTAGGGACCGGTGCCCACCGGCCATCCTTTCTCGGGATCGTAGAACTTGAAGGTCAGTGGATCCTGCCCTTCCCAGATGTGTTTGGGCATGATGTTCACACTGCCCCAGATCTTGACCGAGAAATAGTCAAGCTGGAAGCGAGGGTTCGGTCGGGTCAGATTGAACTGGACCGTGAGATCGTCGACTTTCTCGATGCTGGCCACCCAGTCCTTCATGGCCGCCGAATCGCCCAACTCGGGCGCGTTGTCGATCAGCATCTGGATGGTAAAGACCACATCGTCCGCGGTGAAGGGGGTGCCGTCGCTCCACTCCACCCCTTCCCGGAGCTTCAACACCCAGACGTCGTTGGTCTCGTTGGCTTCGAAGCTCTCCCCCAGCCAGGGGATGAACTCGCCCGTCTGGTAGTTGAGGATGAAAAGGGGCTCCAGGATGGCCTGATGGTAGCCGTGATCCCGCCGGTTGCCAGGCACAAAGGGATTCCACAGCTCGGGATCGGTAACCCGGCCACCGTCGATGTCGAAAATCACCGTCTCCTCTCGCGAGGCATTGATGTAGTCTTCCGGGCTGGCCGCGGGGGCTTCTTCCGTCGCGGCTTCGGTGGCGCCGGAGGCCGACTCGGCCTCCGCCGGAGCGGCAGCCTGCTCCTGGGCCGGGGCAGCCGGCGCCGGCTGCTGTGCTGGACAGGCCGCCAGCACCAGGGAGAGTATCACAAGCAGGGCAAATATCCAGGACAATCGCATCTTACCCATTGGCTTCCTCCTTCGAAAGGTGAGTCATAGATAGAAAGGTGCATTCTGCACCCCAAAGGGCGCAGGCTGCGTGCACAACAATTCACCAGAACGGACCCTTGCCCATCGCTCTTTCGCCACCTAGTTAGGCAGCAGGCAGGTCGATGGGGGCTGGATCCGGGGGTGACAGATTAATATGGCACACGTGTACCCGCCCTCATGGCCATGCCCGCCTCAGCGGACAGGGGGAAAGGGTGGACACGACCTCAGCAGCACTCCGCTCGCCAAGACGGTTATCCAGCGTAGGATCGAGGGGAGCCGCTATAAGCGGTTGCCGATTAAGATGAATTTTGACTTTAAGTTTTCTGGAAGAGGCAGCGTTGTGAGCCATACGTGGCTGGCGAGCCCATTATAGGATGTCGATGGCCGGCTGTCAAACCGACTTTTCCATCCAACCGAGCCCAAACGCGCAGGATCCGCCCCTCGGGGGGACGGGGGCGGATCCTGCATCGGTCTGTGGGCGAACCATTCCAGCCCCAACTGTGGAAACGATTCACCCACCGGCCCCGAAAAGGGCCTATGCGGACCCGGTGGCTCGCCGTGTGGCGTCCTGAGTCCATATCATTCGGTCCGGGACACCCCCTCGTGTCCGGCCCGAAGCCCGCTTGCGGCCACTCGGGTCCAGGGACAGCCTATCATAGCCCTGCTATCCCCGGCCTATCCCCTTCCCCTCCATGTCCTATCCCGTTGCTATCCCAGGCAAAACCTGTTGGCTCATCTCCCAAATGTGTGCGAATCTGTTTGGTTCCCTGCGAAACCGGGGGTGGATAGCACACATTTGTGATAGATGAGCTAGTCTGCTATAGTGGAGATACAAGTTCAAATCTGAAAACCACCCGTTGACACCTGCCACCATGTCCACGTTCAGCCCCGGAAACCGATACCAGCAGTTGTTGGTAGCCCTGCGCGGATGGCAGGGGAACCTGTACCACGACTCCCCTCTCCAGGACTGGCCCCTCTATGGCCAGATCCAGGCCAGCCTGGCCCCGGGCACGGCCGCCAGGGAAGTGACCGACCACCTGCTGGAGCAGCTCTTGCAGCGGCTGGAACGGGTGGATGGACGGGCCGCCCGGCTCATCCGAGATCGCTTCCAGAAAGGCCTATCGCGACAAATCCTGAGCCGCCGCTACACCCTCTCCCTCTCTCACCTGGATCGGCTCCAGCGTCAGGCCATCGAAAAGCTGGTAATGCTGGCCGAGGAGATGGAACGGGAACAGTTGGCCCGGCAGCCGGATCTACCCCGCGCCGCACCAGAGGACGTGCGAACCATGGCCCAATTGCGCCTGGACCTGATCGTGGGCCGAGAACGGCTCTTTGGGGTGGAGGTGCCCCTCCGCACCCTGCTTCGGCAACTGCAACAGCCGGATCCCCCCTACCTCTACCTCATCGAGGGCATCGGTGGCATCGGCAAGACGGCCCTGGCCGCGGCGGCGGTGCGCCAACTCCTGGCCGACGGCCACCTGCAGATGCTGGCCTGGGTGACGGCTCAACAGCAGCGCCTGCGCCTGGATGGGCATCTGGAGACGGTTCCCAACCCCACTGTGACGGTGGAGGCCGTGATGGCCGCGCTGGTGGATCAACTCCTGCCACCCGACGAGCATCCCGTGCCCTTCACCCTGGAACGGGCCCTGGCCCCGCTCCGGGCCCGGTTGGACGAGAACCCCGGCGTGGTAGTGGTGGACAATCTGGAGACCATCGACGAGGTGCAGAGCCTCCTGCCGGTGCTGCGAGCCCTGGCAGGCCCCACCCGCATCCTCCTCACCAGCCGCTTCCACCCCCCCACGGACACCCCGTACCACGTGCTGCACCTGACCGAGTTGGGGTCCCGGGATGCGCTGGCCCTGGTGCGCTACCAGGCCAGAGTGGCCGGCATCCCCGAACTGGCCGACCTCTCCCCCAGCCATTTTGAGCCCATCTATGCCGTGGTGGGGGGCAATCCCCTGGCTCTGCGCCTGCTGGTGGGCCAATGTCGCTACCAACACCTGGAGGCTGTCCTTCAAGGCCTGGCCGATGTCCAGGGAGAGGCAGCCGAACAGCTGTACGAATACCTGTACGCCCAGGCCTGGGAACACCTGGAAACCCTGGAGCGAAAACTTCTGTTGTCAATGGTGCTGGTTCCCCCCGCCGGTGCCGATCTGGAGTACATTGCGGTGATCAGCGAGCTGCCGGAGTCTGCCGTGCGCGCCGGGCTGTTCCATCTGGTTGACCTGAGCCTGGTGGAGCATCGGCGCAACGCGCTGGACCAAAGCGTCTACAGCATCCACAGCCTCACCCGCAACTTCCTGCATACCCAGATCCTGCAATGGACCGAATCGACACCGCCAACAGCCATGACTGGTTGAGCCTCTGCGCGCGACGAAGCCTCGCCCATCTGCTCCCCCAACTGGAACAGGCCGGCTTCTCCGAGGAGACCTGTGCCCGCGCGCTCCACAGCCTGCAATATGCCCTGCGCCTGCCCCAGGCCTGGCCCATGGTGCGCGCCTTTATCGCCCGCTGGGCGCCGGTCATGGAGCGCAGCGGCCATCGCCAGGAGTGGCTGGAGCTCCTCCAGATAGCCCTGGTCCGCTGCCAGACAGAAGCCGACGGGGCCACCGAGGCCCTGATCCTCTTCCATCTGGCCGTGATTTTGCGCATGCAGGTCCGCCACCAGGAATCGGAAGCGGCCTTCCAGGCCAGCGCGGCCCGCTACGAAGCCCTGGGCGACCGCCGGGGCTGGGCCCGGGTTCGGGCCCACCACGCCTATCTGGCCTGGGAACGGCGCGAGTTTACCCGCGCCCTTCAACTGGTGGCCGAGGCCCAGGCCGAGCTGGCCCACTCTCCCGACGACGAGACCCTGGCCTATTGCCACCTGGTGCGGGCAGCGGTGGCCTACGAGCGGCAGGAATGGGAAGAAGCCTACCGGGAAGAGGTGGCCGCCTACACCCTTTGGGAACAGACCGGCACCTCTCGCCTGGCGACCATGGCCCTGATGAACCAGGCCCTGATCCTGCAACACATGGGCCAGCCCGAGGTGGCGATCTCCGTATACCAGCAGGCCCTGGACCGCTTTCAGGCCCTGGGGGATATCGCCGGCTGGGCCACGGCCCAGTTGAATCTGGGCCTGCTCCATGCCAATCAGGCCCGCTATCGAGAAGCCCTGACCTGCTACCGCCGGGCAGAGCAGGTCTTTCAACGGCTGAACGACAGCCTGCGCCTGGCCCGCATCTACAACAACGTGGGCGAAGTCTACCGATACCAGCAACACTGGGAAGAGGCCGAAGCCGCCTACCGACTCAGCCTCTCCTGCTGGTCCCAGGTGGATCACCTGGCCGGGCTGGTCAACACCCTGGACAACCTGGGCTTTGTCTTGAGCGCCCAGGGACGCCACCAGGAAGCGCTGGAAGTTCTGCAGGAGGCGCTGGACCGGCTGCCCCAGATGGCCGACGACCCGGCCTACCCGGATCTCAAACGGACGGTGACCGAAAAGTGGCACCGTGCCCAGGAAGGCCTCCATGCCGGGGAGGCACAGGAAACCCCAGAGCGTTCCCATGAGTAAATCCCGGCAGAAATTTCGTCGATAGTTTCCACCAGAAGTAATACCGCCGAATTTCTGCCGTGGTATTTACGCCAGACTGTCATGCGTCTCGGGCTCCCTGTACTTCCCCGGTCATGTCACTGGCCTAACCGCCGTGTTGGCCGCCGCCACCATCCGCCAGGTAGGGTGCGGACGGCGGCAGGCCGGGCTCAGCAGTGGCGTCCGGAACGATTCCCAGACCGACCAGCGCGGCCGCCACCAGGATGGCGGCGATCCAACCACGCCAACGCTTGCGATAGACTGGTGCTTTCATCCTCAACGTGCCTCCTTTCGGGCAGGAAGGACACGTTGAGGTGAGGAGATCTCCCGCCTGGGGGCGGCACGCGTGCTCCCCTCAACGTGAAAGCCGTGCGCGTTCTACGGGTGGTGAACGTGCATCCCTGAACGTACAGAAGTCTGCGCAGCTTCTAACATCCAGGCTAACATGGGGTTGTTGCAACCTGCGCAACAATCCTTTGCGTTGCATGCAAACAGACCTGGAATCGTTTTATGCGCGCCCAGGGCGTCAGTCTCTATTCAGCGGAGAACACGGAGGGGGGCCTGCGCAGTAACGGGGTTCGGACCCTGGCCATCGACGCCAGAGGGCTGTGGATCGGCTATTTTACGGAGCCGGGCGGGGTGGGATTCTATGACAAAGAGGGATGGGCGGACTGCACGGCCGGGGCCGGTTTCCCGGTGGAGCGGGTCAACGCCCTGGCCATCGATCCCCAGGGGCGGGTCTGGGTGGGGATGGAACAGCGGGGTATAGCCGTCTTCGATGGGCAGGCCTGGCAGCCGTACACCACCCTGCCGGCCCAGGCGGTGGCCATGGGTCCCCCCTGCAGCGCCTGCCCCTTTGACGACGATGATGTCTGGACGGCGGCCAGCGGCAGCGGTCTGACCCATTCCGGCCTTCCCCTGCCGGAGCCGGCCATCGACGTGGTGGCGGTCCAGGTGCCCCGGGTGGTGCGGCCCGGCCAGGCCTTCCGACCGGCGATCACGGTGGTTCCCCGTGCGCCCTACCGGCTGGAGGAGGGGGATTTCCTGGCCCACATGGACGAAGCGGACGAACTACGCTTTGGCGCCTACCCCCACATGGCCGTGCGCGGGGTGGTGGAGCCGGGACAACCCTTCACCTTCACAGACTACGACAACCTTTTCGTAGCGCCGGCACTGCCCAGCGGCGAGGCTAGCCATACCTACACCAGTACCTGGCGGGTGTGGATGGACAACCGCTACGTGGGGCCGGCCATTCCCATCACCTTCACGGTGCAGGCGGAAGGACCGTGAGGGGGATATCTCTGCCCAAGACGAATAGTCTCATCCGCCATGGGCGCTGGAGGATTTTACGTCCATCCCCTCCACCCGCATCCACTCGCTGGCGACCCGGCCTTCCTCACAGACAAAGGCCACTCCACCGCTAGCCAGGGAAGGATCTGGATCCTGTACCTGGAAGAGGAGCTGCCCGTCGATAGACGCCTCCAGGCGGGAGCCTTGCACCGTCAGGCTGAGTTCGTAGGTGCGCTGATAGCGCCATGGGAAGTCCACTTCCGCCAACACGGTCTCGCCGTCCAATACTTTGACCAGGCGCGCTTTGTTCTCCGGGGCCAGCAGCAAGGCGTAGTAGCGCTGCAGGCCCTGGACACGCGCGGCAATGCCCGTCGCTTTGACCATGTGGGGAGTAAGGGGGGCGGTCACCCGGTAGTCCTGCCATTCCCGGGTGCCCTGGATCAGCAGGCCCCGGCCCTGGTTTTGGATCAGGCGGTAGGCCTCGGGCCAGCGCTGGCCGTATACGCTGATGGCATTAACCCATGCCCGACGCCACATGCTACCCTCGAAATCCGGCCGCCGGAAGGTCACCCGGGGGGTACCCTCCCACGTCAAGAAATCCAGATAGACTGTGCCATCGGCCCGGTAGTCCTGGCTCAGCTCCACGCCGATGGCCGCGATGGGCGCGCCGTCGGTCTCTTCCACCGGCCAGGCGAATTCATGGCGAGCACCCGGCGCCAGCTCGACCCACGGCCCCCGGCGCAGGACCAGCTCATCCTGGGGACCATAGTAGCGCAGGTACAGGGCACAGCGGACCGGCGTGGCATTCCCGGCATCGGCAGCCACCGCAGCCCGCACCGTCTGACCGGGGTAGAGGGTGGGCGAGGCCAGGAGGGCATAGCCTCGGCGTTCAAAATACTCGGCAACGGCCAGGGAGGGGATGAAGGTGGGTGTGGAGACCCGGGCGACCCGCCCTGGGGCCAGGTGCCGATAGCGCAGGGCCAGACCCCGCCGCCCCGGCTCGTCGGCCAACTCCTGGGGCAGGAGCACGTTTTCCACCGTCACAGTGTCCCGGCTTTCCACCTCCGTTTCCGGCTGGAAGCCCTGCACCGAGCCAGGCAGGGAGAAATGGAAACGGGCGCCACCCTTGGGCGTGATGGGCGCCAGGCCGGCCAGGGCGCGACCACTGTTGACCAGGTGGATGGCCTCGGTCACCGCGTCGGTGATGGCGCGGCCGCCGTCCGCGGTGGGCAGGTACAGACGGTCGGCCACAGGACCACGCCAATCCGGGCCCGCGTCGATGCCGGCCAGCCCGTTTTTGATGCCCATCAGGCAGCCCACGTTGCCGGAATTACAATCGGTGTCCCAGCCCGAGGTGTTGGCGATCATGAGGGTCTTCTGGAAGTCATCCTCGCCGTGGAGGAGGGCATGGATGATGAGGGCGTGGTTGGGCACCATGTGACAATTGCCGCCGTACTTGTCGTAGCCGTAGTGGGCGGCGATGCGCTCCCGGGTCTTGCGCCAGTCCTTCTCCTGGGCATGCCACTCCCGGATGTCCTGGATCAGGCGGTAGATGATGGAATCGCGGGGGATCAGGGAGACGGCGGTGTCGATCAGGCGGTTGATGTCGGACTCCACGAAGGCCTGGGCTTCCATGGCCGCCACCACCTGGGCGCCGTAAATGGCCTCCCCGTCGTGGCTGACGCTGGCGGCCCGACGGGCCAGCTCCGCGGCCAGTTCGGGATCCCCCGGCGCCACCATGGCCCAGCCGTCGATGAAAATCTGGGCGCCGATCTGCTCGGCGACGACCTTGCCGTTGAGGGCCATGGAACCGCTCTGGGGCGCGGGGATGCCCTGCTTCAGGCGCAGGAAGGCGGTGTGCTCCGTCGAATTGCCCAGGCCGCCCCACCAGAGGATGGTCCGCTCTTCGATGATGTAGTTGAGCCAGGTCTGGCCGATCTGGGCCGGCGTCAGGTCCCGGCGGTAGCCGTAGTCGGCCAGGGCCCGCACGAAAGTGAAGGTGCCCGAGATGTCGTCGTCGGTGACGATCAGGGGGACATTGCGCCGTTCATGAACGTAGTACCAGATTTCGCCCAGCTCGGCCATGATGCGGTCGTAGGTCCAGCCTTCAAAGGGGCGGCCCAGGTAGACCCCGATGATCTTGCCCAGCACGCCGGCGTAGACCCGTTCCGTGTAGTCGTTCGGTAGTGACATAGTGGCTCCCTGTGGAATGATAAATGGAAAAGGGTGCATAGGGTGTATAGAGGATGTCCCAGGGATTGTCAAGGTGCGCCCAGGACCAAACTTTTCTTCACGTTGACAAAGCCCCTGGATTCTGCTACATTGCAAGCAGAAAAACGTTTTCCTGAGGTCAGACAACCAGCTCCTCTTCTCGTTCGGCAGTGACCAACATCGCCTACGTCTAGTAAATCCCGGCAGAAATTCGCCGATCAGGCCTCTGGCCTGCGGCATAGCCGATCAGGCCTCTGGCCCGCGGCTTAGCCGAGCGTTTCCACCAGAGGGAGCGCGCCCAGAGGGCACCCGGAATTTCTGCCGTGGTATTGACGCCAGACTGTACCGGTCCTGCTTTGGAGCGTTCAGCAAGGTTGATTGCCCGGGTACCCTTTCCACGACAGCCAGGCCACGCGGCCATAGCCTTTGCCCCGGGCACAATGGATCAAACCCGGTTGAAATACCCGGCCCAAATAGCCAATCACACCAAAACGGACAGGATCATCGATGGCAATTTTAAAACCAGACAACCGCGCCCTCATCGTTGCCATGGATCATGGACGCACCAACGGCGTCATCCAGGGCCTGGAGGATCCAGGCCGGGTCATCGACGCCGTCGCAGAGGCGGGCGCCGATGGCATCATGACCACCTTCGGGGTGGTTAAGCGATATCGGGAACGATTGATCGGCCGCATCCCCACCTTGCTGCGCCTGGATGGCGGCCCCAGCATTTATCGGGAGGACTGGCTGGCCTACACCGAGTGGAGCCTGTTGCATTCGGTGGAGGATGCCCTCAACCTGGGCGTGGACGGCGTGGTGCTCATGACCTTCGTCGGTATCCCCGTGGAACTGGAAACCTACCGCATCGTCGCCCGGGTGGCCGGCGAATGTCTGCAGGCCAACCTGCCCCTGATGGTGGAGGCCCTCCCCTGCCGCAGCGAGCGGATCCCCGATCCCCTGGCGGCGGATGCCATGGCTTCGGCCGCGCGGCTGGCCTTTGAACATGGCGCGGACTACATCAAGACGTACTACACCGGCACGCCCGAATCGTTTCGACAGGTGGTGACCAACTGCCCTGTCCCCACCCTGATCGCTGGCGGCCCCCGCATGGACAGCAGCGAAGCCATGTTGCAGGTGGTCCATGGCGCGGTGACAGCCGGTGCGGCTGGCGTGGTCTTTGGACGCAACATCTGGCAACATCCGGACCCGGCCGCGGTGGTGGGCGCCCTTCGCCACATCATCCACGACGGGGGCGATGTGGCCTCTGCCCTGGCTATGCTGGAGGGGCAATAGCCACCACCTCCATCGCCCGCTCCTGTTGGGTCCAACACGCCCTTTTCGTTTCTGTGAGTTCTCTTCGGCTGCCAGGCAGCGCCCCATCCTTGAACATCTCAACGGAGCCGGGACAGCTGACAGCCGAAGTCCAGCTTTATTCAAGGAACTTTCTTTTGTGAAAGGGAAGGAGAACGACACCGATGCAAAAGACAAGGACATCCTGGAAATCCTGGCGGCTGATGGTAACCCTACTGGCCGCCCTGTTGCTCCTGGCTGCCTGTGGCGGTGGTGGCGGTGGCGGGGCGGAAGCCCCTGCGGAAGCGCCCGCCGAGGCCGCAGCCACACCAACGCCAGAGGCTGCTCAGGAAGAGGAAGGGACGGTAGGCCCCGTGGTGGAGGAGGGCCAGGCGGCCACAGTGGTGGAAGCCGGCGAACTGGCGCCGCCCGTGGTGGCCACCCCCTGCGAGCCCGGCTCCTGCCCCTTTGAAGGCCAGACGGTGACGGTCATCGTCAACACCGCCGGCGAAAAGGGCCCCATCTCCGGCCCCTTCTACGAGGTGCGGGATGAGTTCGAACAGGCC
This sequence comes from Litorilinea aerophila, assembly GCF_006569185.2. Taxonomy (NCBI): domain Bacteria; kingdom Bacillati; phylum Chloroflexota; class Caldilineae; order Caldilineales; family Caldilineaceae; genus Litorilinea; species Litorilinea aerophila. The sequence goes on from NZ_VIGC02000001.1 coordinate 143,130, forward strand.
ACCGGCGCCACCCTGGAGATCGTGGAAGTGCCCTTCGCCGAACACTTCCCCAAGCTGATGACTGACCTCACCACCGGCACCGGCCAATATGACACCTCCATCGCCGGCGCCTGGTGGCTGGGCGACCTGGTGGGCGGCGACTTCATCCTCCCCTACGACGACTGGTACAACGATCCCCGCTTCCCCCAGTGGGACATCGAGGACGTCCTGCCCGGCCCCCGGGAGCTGCTCATGTACGGCGGCAAGAAGTACATGGTGGCCAACGACCACGACGGCCAGGTCATGTACTACCGGCGGGACCTGCTGGAAGATCCCGAGCACCAGGCCGCCTTCCGGGAGCAATACGGCTATGACCTGGGCGTCCCCCAGACCTGGGACCAGTTCCGGGATGTGGCCGAGTACTTCAACGGCAAGGATCTCAACGGGGATGGGACGCCGGACAATGGCCTGACCCTCCACCTGAAGGTGGGCGGCCAGGGCATGTTCCACTTCATGTCCTTCTCCGCGCCCTTCGTCATCGGGCCGGAAAACCCCAAGCTCTACTGGTTCGACCCTGAGACCATGGAGCCCCTGATCGACAGCCCCGGCCACCTGCGGGCCATGGAAACCCTCATCGACCTGCTCCAGTTCGGTCCCGAGGCCATGCTAGCCTGGAGCCTGGGCGAGAGCTGGGATCACTTCCTGCGGGGCGAGGCCGCGCTCACCTTCACCTGGGGTGACCTGGGCGCGCTGGCCCAGCAGGAGGGCAGTCAGGTCAAGGGCAAGACCGGCGCCGCGCCCATTCCCGGCACCCACGAGTACTACAACATCCAAACCGGCGAATGGGTGCAGACCGAGGAGCCCAACATGGTGGGCAACACCACCGGCGGCTCCTGGGCCGGCGTGATCTCCAAATTCTCCGACGCGCCGGAGGCCACCTACTACCTGCTGGCCCTGATGGCCACCAAGGAGAAGTCCCTGATCTATGCCGCCCGCGGCTGGGATGGCGTGGATCCGGGCCGGTACAGTCATTTCCTGGAGCCCAACGGCACCGCCACCATCGACGACTACCTGGCGGCCGGCTGGGATGAGGCGGACATCCGGGACTACACCAACGCCTACTTCGAGAACTTCAACGCGCCGTTGCAGTTCCCATACCTCCGCATTCCGGGCACCTTCGAATACTGGACGGCCCTGGACATCCACCTGTCCGAGGCGGCTACCGGTCAGGTGACGCCCGAAGAGGCCCTGCGGGCCACTGCAGCCGACTTCGAACAGATCACCGACCGGCTGGGCCGGGAGACGCAACTGGAGATCTACCGGACCTCCCTGGGGCTTGAGTAACACATGTCCAAGGTCGGCGGGCCGGGGCGGTGCGAACTCCCGACCCGCCGACCTTCCCTGTCCCCTTGCGCGCCTGGCTCCACCGCTTCCGCGACCATCCTGGGTGTTCCACGGGCAGAGCCCGGTATGCAACCTGGCGTAAAGGAGATAAGCGTTGACACAGGTGACCGGTCAACTATCCAAAACCGCAGCCCTGCCAGCCCGCCGCAGGCGACGGGACCGGACGTCGCTTTTCTTTTTGTTGCCTGCCGTGGTCTGGATCCTGCTCTTCACCCTCTTCCCGCTGCTCTACGCCCTGTTTACCAGCTTTTACAGCTTCCGCTTCGGCCAGCGGAATCAATTTGTGGGGCTGGCCAATTTCGAGCGCCTCTTCATCGACCAAAACCTCCACTCCGGCCTGCGGGTGACCCTGATCTTCGTGGTCGCCACGGTGACCGTGGAGATGATCCTGGGCTTCCTGTTGGCCCTCCTGCTCAACCGGGAGCTGCGGGGCAAAAATATCCTGCGTGCGCTCATGACCCTGCCCCTCTTTGCCACGCCGGTGGCCATGGGCTACCTGGGCATCACCCTCTACTACGAGCAAAACGGCCCCATCAACGAATTCATTCGCTTCCTGGGCGGCCAGGGTATCCCCTGGCTCTCCAGCCCCCGCTGGGCGCTGATCGCGGTCATCATCCTGGACGTCTGGCAGTGGACGCCCTTCGTCTTCCTGGTTTCGCTGGCCGCACTCCAGAGTCTTTCGCCCGATCTCTACGAGGCGGCTGAAGTGGACGGGGCGTCGGGCTGGCAGCTCTTCCGCCACATCACCCTCCCCCTGATGGCGCCCACCCTCTGGCTGATCCTGTTGCTGCGCCTGGTGGAGGCCTTCAAGGTCTTCGACATTCCCACCAGCCTGACCCTGGGCGGCCCTGGCCGCGCCACCGAGGTGTACAGCCTCTTCACCTATCGCACCGCGCTGCGCTTCTTCGACCATGGCTATGCCGCGGCCCAGGGGTTTCTGCTGCTCTTCATCGTGATGTTAATCGTCTCCCTGCTCTTCGGCCAGATCCGCGAGCTGTATGAGGAAGGCAGGTAACCCATGACCCTTCGCACACGCCAGCTGCTCACCAACCTGATCCTGGCCGCCGTCCTGGTCATCATGGTGCTCTGGGTGCTCTTCCCGTTCTACTGGGCGTTCCTCAACTCCATCAAACATCCGGCGGACACCTTCGAGAACAGCTGGATCCCGTTCCTCCAGTTCCAGCCCACCCTGGAACACTGGCGCGCCGAGTTGGCCATCCGGGAAATTCGCCGGGCCCTCTGGAACAGCACCGTCATCTCCATCGGCGCGGCGACCCTGGCCGTGGCCCTGGGGACCCTGGCCGCCTACGCCCTGGCCCGCTTCCGCTTCCACCGCCCCCAGAACGGCACCATCACCACCTGGTTCCTCTCTCAGCGGGTGTTGCCGCCGGTGGTGGTGGTCATCCCCTTCTTCCTGCTCATGCGGCAACTCCGTCTGCTGGACTCCGTCTGGGCGCTGGTGATGCTCAACGCCACCTTCACCCTGCCCTTCCCCGTCATCATCCTGAGCCAGATGTTCCGGGAGCTGCCGGTGGAGCTGGAGGAAGCGGCCCTGGTGGACGGCGCCTCCCGCTTCCAGGCCTTCTATCGGGTGGCGCTGCCTCTGGTCGTCCCTGGATTGGTGGCCACCTGGATCATCTGCATGGCCTTCAGTTGGAACGAGTTCCTCTTCGCCCTGGCGCTGACCACCAAGAACGCCATCCCCATGCCCGTCATCATCGCCGGCGCCGAACACACCCGAGGGGTCCAGTTCTGGTTTGTGGGCGTGCGGGTCATGCTCACCATGTTGCCGCCCACCATCCTGGCCCTGCTGGCCCAGCGCTACATTATCCGCGGCCTCACCCTGGGCGCCGTCAAAGGATGACCTTCACCCCGGGCCCGCCCCCGGGGCCCGTCACCGCCAACCCGGGCATCTTCAGATCCCAGAGGCACCATGGAATCGACACCGCTGCTGGTGGGCCTGGATGTGGGCACCACCAACATCAAAGCCATTGCATTTGACCCTGCAGGCCAGGCCGTGGCCCAGGCCACTGTCCCCACGCCAACCCACTACCACCCAGAGCCCAGCCGCCAGGGTTGGGCCTACTACCATCCCGAGGAGCTGTGGGAAACGACGGCCCGAGCCCTGCGCCAGGTAACCGCCGGCCTGACAGAGCCCGGACGGGTGGTGGGGGTGGCCGTGGCCAGCGTGGGGGAGACCGGCATCCCCCTGGACCGGGCAGGTCGCCCCACCGGGGAAGCCATCGCCTGGTTCGACCGGCGCACCACCGAGCAGGCCGCCTGGCTGGATGCCCAGATCGGCTGGGAGCGGCTGTTTGCCATTTCCGGCCTGGCCTTGCAGCCCATCTTCGGCCTGTGCAAAGTGCTCTGGCTGCGCCAGCATGAGCCCGAGGCCTGGGCGCGCACGGCCCGCTGGCTCAACGTGGCCGACTACATCGCCTATCGCCTGAGCGGCCAGATGGCCACCGACTTCTCCCTGGCCTCCCGCACCCTGGCCCTGGATCTACACCGCCTGCGCTGGGCCACCGAACTCCTGGCCGAGCTGGGCCTTCCCCCGGACCTGTTTGCCCCGCTGACGGCCAGCGGCACGCCCCTGGGCCCCGTCCTGCCGGAGGTGGCTGCGGCCACCGGCCTGCCATCCCATGCCCAGGTGGCCGTGGGCGGCCATGACCACGTCTGTGGGGCCCTGGCCCTGGGAGTAACCGACCCGGGCACCGTGCTCAATTCCCTGGGCACGGCGGAAGCGGTCTTCTTGCCTGTCACCCGCCCCCTCACCGACCCGGCCTTCGGCCAGCAGGGCTATTCCCAGGGAACCCACGTGGATGGGCGCCACTATTACGCGCTGGGTGGGCTCTACACGTCCGGCGCCAGCGTGGAGTGGTTTCGCGAGGCCATCGCCGATGGCGCCCCCTACGCCACCCTGATCCAGGAGGCGGCCGACGTTCCCCCGGGCAGCCTGGGCGTCTGCTTCCTGCCCCATCTGCGGCTGGCCAATCCGCCCCATCTGGATCCCCGCTCCCGGGGCGCCTTCATCGGCCTCAGCACCGAAGCCCGGCGGGGCGTCCTCTTTCGGGCGCTGCTGGAGGGCCTGTCCTTGGAGATGCGCAGCACCCTGGAGCCGCTATTGGGCCACGCGCAGGCCACCCTGCAACGGGTCATGGCTACCGGCGGCGGCACCCGCAATGAGCTCTGGATACGCATCAAGGCGGGCGTCCTGGACCGGCCCGTCCATGTGGTCAGCGTGGCCGAATCCACCGCCCTGGGCGCGGCCGTGCTGGCCGGCATGGGGGCCGGCGTCTACGCCGACGTGGCCGATGCCCTGGCCCGGCTGGCCCTCACAGCCACGCCGGTTCATCCCGTGCCAGAGGAAGCCCGCCTCTACAGCCGGATCTACCGGGAAGTCTACAGCCATGTCTACGAGACACTGCGCCCCCTGCACCACGCCCTGGACACGATCCGGAGCAGTAGGTCATCGTAGTCGGTTTTGATCCACAGACAACACAGATTCACACCAATTTTTGTGGAATTCACACGCGGATCCACTTACAGAAACCACAAATTTCACACACAGACACACATTCAACAGGATCAACGGATTCCACAGATTTGCACAGATACACTACCTTTACAGATTTGAGCCACAGATTCCACAGATGAGCACGGATGTAGTCCTTCCCGATGGCGATCCATCTGCGGCGTGGGCATCCTCAGATGCCGACCCAGTCGCTGCGCAGCCGTCGTCATCCTTTCATCCGCCTGGGTCCGGCACCATGGGGCGGCTGGGAGCCGTCCCTACGGCAAGCAAACCGGCGCCCTTTCGCGATTGGCGACAGTGGGTGGGCACGGAGGCCCGCCCCTACGGAAACGGGCACCAGGTCGTAGGCGTCGTCATCCTTTCATCCGCCTGGGTTCTGTGGATCGGATCGGCAAAGATAGTGCCAGGTAAAAATCTGTGTAAAGCTGTGAAATCTGTGGATCCCTCCTTATCTTCTGTGGAGAGGCAGATCATGACGGAACCATTGCTGCCTGTGTTCACCGTCACCCTGAACCCGGGCCTGGACCGCACCTTGGTGGTTCCCCGGCTTCAGGAGAATGTGGTCTTGCGGGCCGTGGAGAGTCGCCTGGACTGGGGCGGAAAGGGCTTCAATGTCTCCCGGGCCCTGCAGGCCTTGGGGGTACCCAGCACGGCCCTGGGTTTTGTGGGCGGCGCCACCGGCCAGCTGCTGGAGCGGGGCCTGTCAGGTCTGGGCATCGCCACCGATTTTGTGCACATCCAGGGGGAAACCCGCACCAACACGGTCATTGCGGAAGCCCACAGCGGCCGCTACATCAAGGTGAACGAGGCCGGCCCCACGGTGACGCCGGCCGAGCTGGCCGGGCTGCGGGCCCGGTTGATGGACCTGGCCACGCCGGGGAGCTATTGGGTACTGGCGGGCAGCCTACCGCCGGGCGTCCCGTCCACCTGCTACGGGGAGCTGATCGCTGTGCTGCGGGAACGGGGAGCACGGCCCATGTTGGATACCAGCGGTGAGGCCCTGCGCCTGGGCTGTGCTGCGGGGCCGTTTCTGGTCAAGCCCAACCAGGAAGAGGCCGCCGAATTGCTGGGGCGGCCGCTCCGCACCCAGGCCGACCGGCTGGACACGGTGGCGTTTTTTCTGGAGCAGGGTGTAGAGTTGGTGGCCCTGTCCCTGGGCGCGGAGGGGCTGGTGTTGGGGAGCCGGAGCGAGGTGGTGCAGGCGGTGCCGCCGGCCGTGACAGTGCAGACGGTGGTCGGCGTGGGGGATGCCCTGCTGGCCGGCATCCTCTGGGCCCTGGTGCGAGGGGCAACCTTGGCCGATGTGGCGCGGTGGGGAGTCGCCGCGGGCACGGCTGCCGCCCAGGAGCCAGGCGTGGGCGTGGGCAGCCGTGCATCCGTGGAGGCGCTCTACGGACAGGTTCGCGTGTTCACCCTGCGCTAGAAGAGAGCGGTACCGTCGCTTCCCCGGTCACATCTTCCTCCTCCAGGTGTCCCCGGGCCTCGGCCTGGGCCAGCACCCGCTGGATGGCGTCCACCAGCGCCCGGGCGGACGCCACGCTGAGCTCCACCGCCACCCGGGCGCCCGGTCCCTGCGCTTCGTTCACAAAGTCGATGTTCAGGGCGTGCTCCAGGGGCGCATGGAAGGGATGGTCGTAGGAGACGTAGGCCTGGGCCAGTTCAAACCAGTCCTGCCGGCCCTTGCCGCTGCCTGCGATCTGGATCTGCTCGGCGATCATGGTGCACATAGCCATCTCTCTCTTTCTCATGATGCCGGTTTGACGGCAATACCGCTGCCCCGGCGGATTCGATCCACAGATTCCACAGATGAACACAGATTTTGCCAGTCCTCGTAGGGGCGGGCCCCCGTGCCCGCCCGATGCCGCCACACCCGGGCGGATAAAAGGGCGGCGACGCATGCGCAGCTGCGAGCTGCGCCTACGAAGGAGCGGCCAGGCCCCGTAGGGACGGCCCCCGGGTTTACACCGATGGCCTGCCATGCCGCTCCCCATCAGGCAGACGAAGTCGGCGTGCTCAGGTACTTCTCCAGGAAGGCAAAGATCTTCTTCCAGCCGTCCACCGCCTGGGCCTGCCGATAGTTGGGGCGGTCGTAGTAGAAGAAGCCGTGGCCCGCGCCGGGGTACATGTGAAACTCGTAGACCTTGTTGTATTTTTTCAGCTCCTCCTCGTGCCGGGCCACCTGTTCCGGCGTGGGATTCCGGTCTTCCTCCCCGAAGAGGCCCAACAGGGGACAGGAGAGGTTCGGCGTATAGTCGATGGGCGCAACAGGCTGTTTGGGGGTCAATTCCTCTGGGGACATGACCACCCGGCCGCCCCAGCAATCCACCGCCGCGTCGAAGCCCTGGGTGCGGCAGGCAGCCAGATAGGCATGGCGGCCGCCGGAGCAGGTTCCGAAGACGCCGACCTTGCCGTTGATGTAGGGCAGGGAGCGCAGGAACTTCATCGCGCCCTCGATGTCGCCCACGGCCTGGTCGTCGGGGACGCCCCCCTCGGCCCGCACCCGGGCAGCCACGTCCTCGGGCGTGCCATGGCCGGCCCGGTAGTAGAGGTTGGGGGAGATGGCGGCGTAGCCGTGGTGGGCGAATTTACGGGTCGCCTCCCGGTACCATTCGTCCCAGCCGGGCATGTGGTGGATGACCACCATGCCGGGGAAAGGTCCTGGCCCCAGGGGACGGGCAAAGTAGGCGTTGATGACATCGCCGTTGGCGCCGTGGATGGTCACGGTCTCTGCCAACATGCCTTCATACATGTCCGTCTGGTACATGATGCCTCCTTGGTGAATTCCGCAGTACATGTGGTCCATGTCGTGGTACATGAGTCGTGGTACATGATAAGGTGCGAGATAGGATGCAGCGTCCCTTTCTGCAACAGGGCGATAACGCCGTAGATAGGGACGTAGATGGGGTACACATGGGCGTGGCAGTCAAGCCAAGTATACCCTGTCGTGCGGGTCTGAACAAGAAGGTGCGCAGAACCTGCACCTCGAAAATCTTGTTTGACAGGGCCAATACGATTTGATACCATGGAGCGTGAAAGGGGGGATTTCCTCGCCTTTCCATCCAAATTTTCCAGCCCTTTTTACCCGTTTACCAGCTTCCATTACAGCCTGCTCCGTTCACTCGCAAAGGGTGTTATCGAACCATGTCGGGCACTCCTGGCGATGACACACTGACCCTGTTGGATCGGCGCCCGGGTGAGTCAGCTCCCCTCCCGTGAAAAATGCCGTGAAAAATTGGGTGCGCATTTTTCACACGGCTATCCTGGCCGCCCTACGGGAAACTGGCTTTTCGTTGGTCTTCACAGCGCAGTAAAACGTTTTCATCCGACCTGGTGCCTGGGTTTGCCCATGGCCATCTGCCGCACGGTAACGGCTGACCCTGGCCGACGATACTGGCACCTGCGCGCCCCCTCCGCAAGGCAGGGCCAGCAAAACCGGCCAGACGTCTGTTACACAATCATTCCCGTCCATCCCATTCCGCAAGATTGACCTGAGGAGGAACCCCATGTCGTATGCGCACCGGACGTGGCCCAGCTGGCCTTCGTCCAAGACCTGGTACCGATTTCTCCCCCCTGTTCTGCTCGTCTTGACCTTGCTGTTCACGGCCTGTGACTCGTCTTCGGAGCCTTCTTCCGAACCTGCGCCGGCAGAGGCGCCTGCGGCCGAAGCGCCGGCTGCCCCCGCAGCGGCAGAGCCCCAGGCAGCCCAGCAGCCGGCCAGCGTGGACGACTACCTGGCCCAACGGGAACAGTGTACCTGGGATACCCCCTGCTGGCCTGAAATTGTGGACACCATCCCCACCTCCTTCCAGGAAGCGCCCATGCTGGCCGAGCGGGTCCAGGCCGGCGAGCTGCCGCCAGTGGAGGAGCGCCTGCCCAAGGAGCCCCTGGTCATCCAGCCGGCAGAGATGATCGGCCAATACGGCGGCACCCTGCGCCGCGCCTTCACCGGCCCGGGCGACCGCCAGAATGTGGAGCGCTGGGTCAATGACTATGGCATCTTCTGGAATACCGGCGCCAATGAACTGCGGCCCCGGGTCATCAAATCCTGGGAGGCCAATGAAGATGCCAGCGAGTGGACCTTCTACCTGCGGGAAGGCATGAAGTGGTCCGACGGTGCCCCGTACACCGCCGACGACTACCTGTTCTGGTATGAACACATTCTGACCAACGAGCTGTTGGTCCCCACCCAGCCCTGGTACATGCGCTGGGGCGGGGAGACGGCCGTCTTCGAGAAGGTGGACGGTTACACCTTTAAGATCAAGTTCGCCCAGCCCTTCCCCTCGTGGCTGGAGACCATGTCCACCTCCAGCGTGGCCGGCCACTTCCACCAGGGTCGAAACGGCGGCGGCCTGGTGGCGCCCCGCCACTACCTGGAGCAGTTCCACCCCGATTTTGTGGGCGAAGAGGAAGCCAACCAGATTGCCCAGGACGCCGGCTACGAGAACTGGCACCTCCACTTCCTGGCCAAAAATGACGCGGCCATGAACCCCGAGCTGCCGGTCATCACCCCCTGGAAGCCGGTCACCCGCATCGCCGACAGCGAGTACATCCTGGAACGGAACCCCTACTACATCGGCGTGGACACGGAAGGCAACCAGCTTCCCTACTTCGACCGCATCTCCCTGGAACTGGTGGAGGAGCTGGAGGTGTTGAATCTGCGGGCCATCGCCGGCAACTACACGGTGCAGGGCCGCCATATCGACTTCGCCAAGTTGCCCGTGATCCGGGAAAACGAGGAAGCCGGCGGCTACTTCGTGGACTTCTGGGGCAGCAGCACCCGCCATCCCGTGGCTGTCTACATTAACATGGACTGGCAAGGCGATCCGGAGATTGCCGAATACACGGTGGGCAGCCTGGAGTTCCGCAAGGCCCTCTCCCTGGCCATCGAGCGCTCGGAGCTCAACGAGACCTTCTTCCTGGGCGTGGGCACCGAGGCCTCCCTCTGCCCGGCCAACACCCCACCTTTCTTCAACAGCGACCGCTGGGATCGGGAGTTCGGCCGCTTTGATCCGGATGAGGCCAACCAGATCCTGGACAGCATCGGCCTGGATCAGCGGGACAGCGAGGGCTTCCGCCTGTTGCCCAGCGGCAAGCGGCTGACCCTGCGCATCGACGCGGTGAGTGGCGCCTTCCTGCCCTACCCGGAGATCGGCGAGCGGATCGCCCAGATGTGGGCCCAGAACATCGGCATTCAGCTTCTGATCAACCCCGTAGAGCGCAGCCTCTGGATCGAGCGGTCGGAAGCCAACGAGCCCATGATGAGCCTCTTCGAGACGGGCGAATGGAATCCAGAGGTACTCCCGCGCCTGATCCCGGGCACTCGCTGGGCACCCCTGGCCACAGCCTGGGGCAATACACCCAACCCCGATCCGGCCGAGTATGACGGGCCAGAATGGATCAAGGCCCAGATCCTGAAACACTGGGAGGCCATCCAGGAGCCGGATCCGGAAAAGCGGCGGGCCCTCTACATCGAAGGCACGGAGATCATGTGTGACAACCAGCCCTTGTTGGGCGTCGTCGTCAACGTCCCCGTCTACACCACCCTGATCAAGAAGAACGTGCGCAACGTGCCCAAGCCCATGGAGTGGGTGGTCTATGCCCAGACCCCCGGTAACGGGTACCCCGAACAGTTCTTCATGATCCAGGAGTGACGCTGCGGCAAGAACCGCGCAGAGCGGAGAGCCCCCAGAGATTTTTAGCCGGGATGGGGCCTGCCAGTGGGTATCCCATCCCGGCCCACACAGACAAACCCGGTCGTTCCCAATTACGCCGCGGAGTCGGCATCCTCTCTCCGCAAACGGGCAACTCTCCGTAAACGGGCAACAATCGTGAAGTAGTGAAACTGGCTGATACCCAAGAGGAAACCCGATGGTAGCCTATCTGATCCGGCGTGTCTTCTATGGGCTGTTGACCATTTTTGCCGTGTCGGTCCTCTCTTTCCTCATCATCCAACTTCCCCCCGGCGACTATGTGACCTCCTACATCGCCTCCCTGGAGGCCCAGGGCGATGAAGTTTCGGCCGAAGAGGCCGCTGCCCTGCGGGAATATTTCGGGCTGGGGCAGCCGGCCTATGTCCAATATGGCAAGTGGATCTGGCAGATCCTGCATGGAAACTTCGGCATGTCCTTCCAGTATCGGGTGCCGGTCACTGAGGTGATCGGCGAGCGGCTCTTGCTCACGGTGCTCCTGGCCCTGGGGACGGTGGTCTTCATCTGGGTGGTGGCCATTCCCATCGGCATCTACTCGGCCGTGCGTCAATATTCCATCCCTGACTATCTGGCCACATTCCTGGGCTTCACGGGCCTGGCCGTGCCGGATTTTCTGCTGGCCCTGGTGCTCATGTACTTCGCCTGGGATCTGTACGATTTCAGCATCGGCGGCCTCTTCTCGCCCGAGTACGTGACGGCGCCATGGGGCGTCGACCGGGTGATCGACCTGCTGAAGCACATGATCATCCCGGTGATTGTGCTGGGCACCTCGGGGACGGCCTCCCTGATCCGCATCACCCGGGCCAACCTGTTGGACGAATTGCGCAAGCCCTACGTGGTGGCGGCCCGGGCCAAGGGACTGTCCGAATGGCAGCTCATCCTCAAATATCCGGTACGCCTGGCCCTCAACCCCATCATCAGCCTGACGGCCTACATTCTGCCGTTTTTGGTCTCGGGCAGCGTCATCGTCTCGGTGGTGTTGAGCCTGCCCACCGTCGGGCCGGTGTTGCTGCGCTCCCTCCTTTCCCAGGACATGTTCCTGGCCGGGGCCATCATCCTGCTCATCGGGGTCATGACGGTCATCGGCACCCTGCTGTCGGACATCCTGCTGGCCCTCATCGACCCCCGGGTCCGGCTCCAGTAGGCACCGAAAATCTGTCGAGATAAGAAAGAAGATGGACAAAGGTTTGGAAGGATGAGTCAAGAAAGCACCGTTCTGCCCCCCATCCAGAAGCCCCCCGTCCAGCAGGCGGAGCGCGACCAGGCCAACGAGCTGGAGGAACGCCTCAGCGTGGCGTCCCAGCGCCAGTTGATGTGGATGCGCTTTAAGCGCCATCGTCTGGCGTTGGTGGCCACTGTGATCGTCCTGCTGTTCTACCTGGCAGCGCTGGGGGCTGAATTTCTGGCCACCAGCGATCCCACCCTGGGCCGCTCCGCCCGGGCGGTCGTCCCGCCCCAGCCCATCTACCTCTTCGACAACGGCCGGTTTCGCCTCCACGTCTGTGGCGTGGAAGGCAGCCGGGATCCCTACACCATGCAGAAAATTTACAAGCGAGATTGCTCCCGCAAAATCGACTTGAAATTCTTCGCCCGGGGATTCGAGTACAAATTCCTGGGCCTGATCCCGGCCAACATTCACCTGTTGGGCGTCCGAGATCCAGAGACCTACACGGCCGAGGAGACCCTCTTCCTGTTGGGCACCGACATCCAGGGACGCGACCTCTACTCCCGCATCATCTACGGGACCCGCACCTCCATGACCATCGGCCTCATCGGGGTGGCCTTGAGCCTGGCCCTGGGGATTGTCCTGGGCGGTATTTCAGGCTTCTTTGGGGGTGTCATCGACAACATCATCCAGCGGACCATCGAGATCATCCGCTCCATCCCCACCATCCCCCTGTGGATGGGGCTGGCCGCCGCCCTGCCGCCCGACTGGTCGGTGCTGCAGATCTACTTTGCCATCACCATCATCGTCTCCCTGTTTGCCTGGACGGACCTGGCCCGGGTGGTGCGGGGCCGTTTTCTGGCCATGCGCGAAGAGGACTTCGTCACCGCCGCCCTGGTGACCGGCGCCACCTGGCAGGCCATCATCTTCCGCCACATGGTGCCCTCCTTCTACAGCCACCTCATCGCCTCGGCCACCCTGGCCATTCCGTTCATGATCATCAGCGAGACAGCCCTGAGCTTCCTGGGGCTGGGCCTGCGGCCGCCGGCCATCAGCTGGGGCGTCCTCTTGCAGGCCACCCAAAATGTCCAGGCCATCGCCCTCACCCCCTGGCTCATGTTTCCGGCCGTCCCGGTGATTGTGGCCATCCTGGCCCTGAACTTCATGGGCGACGGCCTGCGGGATGCAGCAGATCCGTACAGCTAAAGGCTGGTAACCCGGGAAAGTCTGACCCTATGACCCAACGCACCCTCACCCAACCCAAACCGCCCCCCACGACCCAGGCAGAACCCCTGCTCCAGGTCAGGAACCTGCAGACCTACTTTTTCACCGAGGAAGGGGTCGTCCACGCGGTGGACGGCGCCAGCTTTGACGTATTGCCGGGGAGAACCCTGGGGATTGTGGGGGAAAGCGGCTGCGGCAAAAGCGTGGCCGCCAAGTCCATCCTCCAGATCGTCGACCGGCCGGGCCGCATCGTGGGGGGAGAGATCCTGTACAACTACCCGGCGGGCCCCGGGCAGATCCGCCAGGTCAACCTGCTTTCCTTCCCCGCGGACAGCCCGGAGATGCGCGCCATCCGGGGCGGGGAAATCTCCATGATCTTCCAGGAGCCCATGTCTTCCTTCAGCCCCGTCCATACCGTGGGCGACCAGATTGTGGAGGCCATCCGGCTCCACAACCGGGTGGACAAGGCCACGGCCTGGGAAACGGCTCGGGAATGGCTCCACCATGTGGGCATCCCCAACCCGAGCCAGCGCATGCACGAATACCCCTACCGGCTCAGCGGCGGCCAATGCCAGCGGGCCATGATCGCCATGGCCCTGGCCACCAACCCCCGCATCCTCATCGCCGACGAGCCCACCACTGCGCTGGACGTCACCACCCAGGCCCAGATCCTGAACCTGCTTCGCCGCCTCCAGGCCGAACAGGGCATGGCCATGATCTTCATCACCCACGACCTGGGGGTCATTGCCGAGCTGGCCGACGAGGTGGCGGTGATGTACCTGGGCCGGGTGGTGGAGCGGGCACCGGTCTACGAACTCTTCCGCAACCCCAAACACCCCTACACCCGGGCCCTGCTCCAGTCCATCCCCCGCCTGGATGCCCGGCCCCGGGAGCGGCTGCCCTCCATCGAGGGCTCCATCCCCCACCCCCAGAACCGGCCGCCGGGCTGCCCATTCCATCCCCGCTGCCCGGACTTTATGCCCGGCGTCTGCGACCAGCGGGAGCCCCGGCTCGCTGCCGTGGGCGATCATCACGAAGCCAGTTGCTTTCTCTACCCAGGATGCTAGCCAGCCATGACAGAACGTTTGAGTCAGCCGGTCACCGCTGGAGCCACCCAGCCGGACGATATCTACCAGAACCCCGAGATCGTGCTCCAGGTCCGCCATCTCAAGAAATACTTCCCCCTGGAAAGTGGCTTCTTTCGGCGCAGGGTGGGCGTAGTGCGGGCCGTGGACGATGTGAGCTTTACCATCCGGGAAGGGGAGACGGTCAGCCTGGTGGGCGAGAGTGGCTGTGGCAAGACCACCACTTCCCGCTGTATCGTCCGGGCCCTGGACCCGACCGACGGCGAAATCCTCTACCGGACCTATGAGGGCAACGTGGTGGACCTGGCCCGGATGAGCCAGGCCGAGATTCGCCCCCTGCGCCGGGGGATCCAGATGGTCTTCCAGGATCCTTTCTCCTCCCTCAATCCCCGGATGACCATCTACGAGATCGTCAGCGAGCCCTTGCGGGTGCACAATATCGGCACCCGCCAAGAGCGGGAGGAGCGGGTGGCCGACCTGCTGCGCCGGGTGGGCCTGCGGGCCGAGTACATGCGCCGCTTTCCCCATGCCTTCAGCGGCGGGCAACGCCAGCGCATCGGCATTGCCCGGGCCCTGGCCGCCAACCCCCGCCTGATCGTGGCCGACGAACCCGTCTCCGCGCTGGATGTGTCGGTCCAGGCCCAGGTGCTCAACCTGATGATGGACCTGCAGGACGAGTTCAAGTTGACCTACCTGTTCGTGGCCCACGACCTCAGCGTGGTGAACCAGATCAGCAACAAGGTGTTGGTGATGTACGTGGGCCGGGTGGTGGAGGTGGGACCACCCCAGGAGCTCTTCAAGGCGCCCAAGCACCCCTACACCGCCGCCCTGATCGCCTCGGTCCCCAGGCCCGACCCGTTCCAGCGCAAGGAGCGCATCATCCCCGAAGGCGAAGTGGCCAACCCGGCCAACCCGCCGTCCGGCTGCTACTTCCACCCCCGCTGCCCCTTCGCCGTGGAACGGTGCCGGCAGGAGACGCCCCAACTGGAAGAGATCGCGCCCGGCCGACTGGTGAGCTGTCACCGGGCCCGGGAACTGGAGCTGGCCGTCTGAGCCTATCCCAGGCCCACAGCGCTGGAGAGGCGAACGAGGAACAAAGCACAGAAGCCGGGGAAGTTTCCCCGGCTTCTGTGCTGGTTTCGTGGTATTGGCCTTCTGGCGGCGGTGCTGGCCACGGCAGGGGAAGCGCAGGCTCATCCGCACCTGGCCGCGCGCCCTTTCCCAGGGCCTTACCCGATGCCGTATTGGTCGCGGATGAAGGGCAGCAGCCCCAGGGGTTCCAGCCGCTCCAGGGGCGCCCGGAAGGTCACCTGCACCACGCCCGGATGGCGGCCGATTTCGATGGCGCCGGTGATGGTGGCCCGGTTCTTCACCTCCGGCACGGTCATGCCCAGGAGCTTCGCCGCCCGGGCCAGGCCGTTGTCGGTTGCCGCGTTCAGGTCGGGACCCGTCCCGATGACCGAAATGGGGGCCGACTCTTCCAGGCGCTCCACGCCCCAGGCCCGGGCCACCTGCAGGGCCCGCTCCCGCTCCTCGGCCGTCAATGGCCGGGCCAGGAAGGGGAGATCCTCCAGCACCGGCAGCAGGATGGGGCCATCGATGTGCAACCCCTTGAGCAGGTGAACCTGCAGGGTCACCGTACCGGAGACGTCACAGGTGTGGCCGGCGATCTCACCGTCGCCCTGGAGGGCGTGCATGTCGCCCAGGTAGACGCCCCCACCCGGCGCCTTCACCGGACAGATGAGGATGGCGCCGGCCCGCACCGCGTCGATGTCCATGTGGCCGTCGGTCCGGTGCTCCTCCAGCTGCTCGCTGGTGATGGCGTATTCGTGGGGCGCGCCGATGAGGAAGGCGCCGAAGTCCCCTGCGTTGTGGGAATCGGGGATGGGCATGGAGGGCGTGGTGCCCAGTTGTCCCATGAAAGGCCGCAGCCGGGCCACCAGCCCCACCAGGTCGTGGGGGGCGAAGGTCAGGATGGGGTTCTGGATGGAGTTGTCCGGCAGGGCGGCGTAGCGCTTTGCCTGGCGGGCGATCTCCTCGGCGGCCTCCTGGTGGAGGGTCACGCCGACCTGATGATTGCCGTCGAAGGCGATGGTGTAGCCGTTGGTGAAGGTGAAGGGGGTGGCATCGGCGCCGCAGTTGGCACAGCGCACGGCCTCCTGGCCGATGCCCCGGATCACCGTCTTGGGATAGAGGGTGCCACATTCCGGGCAGCGACCGGCCACGTACGGATCGCCCAGGAAGCGTCCCTGCATGTGCTGGTCGTTGCCCGAGGCCGTGGCCAGGGAGGTGACGGTGATGTCCTGGATGCGCAGCACGATGGCGTCGCCGGGTTCGGCGCCGGCCACGGCCACCGGCCGGGTCACCTCGTGGCCGCCCCGGATCTCCGGCGTAATCATGGGCCCCCAGCAGCCGGGCGCGGTATTGGCCACGATGTGGCCACCGTCCCGCACCGGGCCGAGCATGGGCTGATTGGGGTCCAGGATGCCGTTGGTGAATTCGTTGACGAAGACCGTCTCGTAGCCTGTCGTTTCCCCGTTGGCAGTAGACGAAGTCGGTTCAACCTGATATTGGGTTGCCATAGAAACCATCCTTCCTGAAGTACATAAAGAAACCGCTACACGTGACTTGATGGATGCTGATGGATGAATGTGGCCAGGGGGGGTGTCACAGGCCGCCAGACACAGGCAGCAACAGGGCGACTTCTGCGTTGGCGGTCAAGGGGGCAGTCATAGGGACATGGCGGCCGGCAATAACAGGGATGGCCGTGTCGATCTGGGCGCTCTGGGCCGGATAACGGGTCCGCAGCCAGAGGCGTAGAGATCGGCCACGGTGGCCGTTTCCGGGAGGGTCAGCTGCAGGCGCGCCTGCCCGATCTCCTGGGCCAGGCCAGCGCTGAGGCGTACGGTGATGTCCATCTCACTCCCTTTGCACTTGACCAAATCGATAGAGCGAGGGGCGCGTACCCCATGTGGGGGCTTATCGCAACGCCCCCTGGGACGGTAGGTATCTACGAAGAGGCATGCTATGGACTCCACCCAGATATTATGCCCTAACAGAGCCTGCCCAGCAAGGGGGGGCAAAAGGCGAAGGCGCGCCTAGGCGAGTGCCCCCCGGGCGCGCCTTTGGGCGCCGCCCTGTCCGTCGTAGGCAGGCGCAGCAAGCAGCGCCCCTACAGCGGCGTCCGATGGGCGAACCCCGACGATCTTGAACTATATCCATACACCATCCAAATCTTGATTTAATCCAGAATATTTGGTATGCTCCGGCCATGAAGAACGATCCGGCAGCTCTCCTGCGCCAACATGGCCTCCACGTCACCGCCCAGCGCCTGGCCGTCCTGCGGGCGGTAGCGGCGCATCCCCATATCACCGCCGACCGCGTCCTGGAATTGGCCCAGGCCGAGCTGGGGGCTATCTCCCGCCAGGCCATCTACGACGCCCTCAACACCCTGGCCGACAAAGGGCTCATCCGGCGCATCCAGCCCATGGGCTCACCGGCCCGCTACGAGGACCGGGTGGGCGACAACCACCACCACCTGATCTGCCGCAACTGTGGCCGTGTGGTGGATGTGGAGTGCGCGGTCGGCCTGGCCCCGTGCCTCACGCCCTCCGACACCATGGGTTACGAGATCGACGAGGCCGAGGTCATCTACTGGGGTCGCTGCCCCTCATGCCGGGCGCAGCCCGAAGGCGAGTCCCACCCCCCTGGATGAGCGGCGGTACCTTGCCCAGCACCCTTTCACACTACCTGCGATTTCCGGTATCTATTTCACACCACATACGCTTCATGTCACCGTTTCACATCTATCGCATACGGAGGAATACAGTATGAGCGAAAACGGCAAATGCCCGGTACACGACACCCAGGCCTATCGCACCCAGCGCCGGACCAACCGGGACTGGTGGCCGAATCAGTTGAACCTGAAGGTCCTCCACCAGAACCCGCCCGCCGGCAATCCCCTGGGCGAAGACTTCGACTACGCCGAGGCCTTCTCGACCCTGGACCTGGCGGCCGTCAAGAAGGACATCGAACAGGTGCTGACCACCTCCCAGGACTGGTGGCCGGCCGACTACGGCCACTATGGCCCCCTCATCATCCGCATGGCGTGGCACAGCGCCGGCACCTACCGGGTCAGCGACGGTCGGGGCGGCGCCTCCGACGGCACCCAGCGCTTCGCCCCCCTCAACAGCTGGCCCGATAACATCAACCTGGATCGAGCCCGCCGCCTCCTCTGGCCCGTCAAGAAGAAGTACGGCCGCAAGCTCTCCTGGGCCGACCTGATGATCCTGGCCGGCAACGTGGCGCTGGAATCCATGGGCTTCCAGACCTTTGGCTTCGGCGGCGGCCGGGAAGACGTCTGGGAGCCGGATGAGTCCGTCGACTGGGGGCCGGAAGGCGAGTGGCTGGGCGACGAGCGCCATGACGAGGAGGGCCTCCTGCGAGAGGACCTGGCCGCGGATCATATGGGCCTCATCTACGTCAATCCCGAAGGGCCCGGCGGCAAGCCGGATCCCAAAGCGGCCGCCCGCTTCATCCGCCAGTCCTTCGCCCGCATGGCCATGAACGACGAGGAGACGGTGGCCCTCATCGCCGGCGGCCACACCTTCGGCAAGACCCACGGGGCCGCGCCTTCCAGCTACCTCGGCCCGGACCCCGAGGCCGCGCCCATCGAGGCCCAGGGCCTGGGCTGGCAGAACAGCTTCGGCACCGGCAAGGGCAACGACACCATCACCAGCGGCCTGGAGGGCGCCTGGACGGCCACGCCGACCCAGTGGGACAACAGTTTCTTCGACAATCTCTTCAACTACGAGTGGGAGCTGGAAAAGAGCCCGGGCGGTGCCTGGCAGTGGCGGGCCAAGAATCCCGAAGCCCAGAACACCGTGCCCGATGCCCATGACCCGTCCAAGCGGCACGCCCCGGTGATGCTCACCACCGACCTGGCCCTGAAGGAAGATCCCATCTACCGGGAGATCTCCAAGCGCTTCCATGAAAACCCGGAGGAGTTCCAGAAAGCCTTCGCCAAGGCCTGGTACAAGCTGACCCATCGCGACATGGGCCCGCGCGTCCGCCTGCTCGGCCCCGAGGTGCCCGAGGAAGAGCTCCTGTGGCAGGACCCCATCCCAGAGGTGGACCACGAGCTGATCGGCCCCGCGGAGATCGCCGAGCTGAAGCAGCGCATCCTGGCTTCCGGCCTGACCGTGCCCCAGCTCGTCCGCACGGCCTGGGCCTCGGCCTCGACCTACCGGCACAGTGACAAGCGGGGTGGGGCCAACGGTGCCCGCATCCGCCTGGCGCCCCAGAAGGACTGGCCCGTCAACAACCCGGCGGAGCTGGCCCACGTCCTGGGCGTGTTGGAGCAGATCCAGCAGGAGTTCAACCGCTCCCGCACCGACAACGTCCGGGTCTCCCTGGCCGACCTGATCGTGTTGGGTGGCTGCGCGGCCGTGGAAAAGGCGGCCCGGGATGCCGGCTATGACGTCACCGTCCCCTTCGAGCCAGGCCGGACGGACGCCTCCCAGGAGCAGACGGACGTGGAGTCCTTCCAGTGGCTGGAGCCCAAGGCCGACGGCTTCCGCAACTACCTGAGCCAAAAGGCGAGCCGGCCAGCCGAGGAGCTGCTGGTGGACAAGGCCCAGCTGCTGAACCTGACCGCGCCCGAGATGACGGTGCTGGTGGGTGGCATGCGGGCCCTGAATGCCAACTACGACGGCTCCAACCTGGGCATTCTGACCAATCGTCCCGGCCTGCTCACCAACGATTTCTTCGTGAACCTGCTGGACATGGGCACGGAGTGGAAGGCCCTTTCCGAGGATGGGCAGCTCTTTGAGGGCCGCGATCGCGCCACCGGCGAGCACAAGTGGATCGCCAGCCGCTTCGACCTCATCTTCGGCGCCAACTCCCAGCTCCGGGCCATCGCCGAGGTCTACGCCTGCGACGACGCCGCCGAAAAGTTCGTCCACGACTTCGTGGCGGCCTGGCACAAGGTGATGAGCCTGGACCGCTTCGACCTGGCCCGGCAGCGCCTGGAGGCCAAGCTCCAGGCCAAGGGGCTGCAGCAGCAGGCGGCCTGAGCCCCGTCAGGCGTTCAGACGGTCGCCATCAACCATTGCCACAACCATAGACGACAGCCCAAAAGGGGGCGCACAGACTGTGCGCCCCCTTCGATTTTTCCTACCCGATTCTCCCTGCCCCCCTCGGGTTGGCCCCGCCGGGTCAGGTGGACGACGAAAAGGCCTTCCGTTCCACCGCCTGGCGCCGCAAAGCCGGGTGGTAGTAGGTCCCGGCCAGCCTTCAGCTTTCCAGGTCGATGAAGGCGTCGGCCTCCACCTCGATCAGCCAGGCCGGATCGATGAAACGGCTCACCTCGACCACAGTGGATGCAGGCCGCACAGCGCCGAAGAACTCCCCGTGAACCTGAGCCACCTGCGCCCAGTCTTCAATGCGTCTGAGGAAAATGCGGGTGCGCACCACATGGGCCAGGGAGGCGCCCGCCTCTTCCAGCGCGGCCTGGATAATCTCGAAACAACGCCGGGCCTGGCCGGCCGGATCGCCGGGCGCAGCGGGCGTGCCGTCGGGTGCGATGGGCGCCGTGCCGGAGACGAAGACATGGGGGCCTACCCGCACGGCCCGGGAAAAGCCGATGCGGGGCTCATAGGGGCTGCCGCTGGAGATGAGCTGCCGGTGCGCCATTTTGATTCCTCCTAGATCCTCATTCTGAAGACGGCGCACCGTTCGGCGCTACCGCATAGTTCAAGAGGATGATGCCGGATTGGGGGAAGAGCTGCTGGTCAAGCGGCTTAAGGCGGTGCCGGGACGCAGGTGGTGGCAGGAAGGGCACGCCGCTTCCCAGGAGTATGGGCACCATTGCCAGCTCCACGGTATCCACATGGCCCATGGCCAGCAGCGTCCTGAACAGTTCGCCCCCGCCAAACAGCCAGATGTCCTTCCCGGGCTGGCGGCGCAGTTGCTCCAGATAGGCCGGCGTGAGCTCGGCGACCACCGTGGCACGGGGGTGCGCCTCGGGCCGCAGGGTACGGGAGGCTACGATGAGGGCCTTGTCTGCGTAGAGGTGGCCGTAGGTGGGATCATCCAGCGACAGGATTTCATAGGTCTTGCGCCCCATGAGCAGGGTATCGAACTGGGCAAAGAAGGCCTCGAAGTCGATATCCGGCTCCGGGGGAATCCAATCCACTTCGCCGTTGGGGCCGGCGATGTAGCCGTCCAGGCTGCAGGCCACCTGGTAGCGGATGCGTCTCATTGGGTTGCTCCCTTCATCTCTTTTAAACAATCCTTACATCAGAATTTTATCCCAGGATGATAGGATGGTCCCAGCGGGAGGGAGCTTCATCTCAGGATGCTCACGCCGCCCATGGGCAACAATCGTGAAGGACGGAGAGATAACGGAGGAACAACCCATGCATCCCCAAACCCATCTTCACCCAGATTCGCCCCAGGACCTCTACGACCTGGGCCTGAAGACCGACCTGGTGATGCTGAGCCAGTCGCCCATGACCCGGCGCCGGGTGCTCAGCATGGGCCTCATGGGCATTGGCGCGCTGCTGGCGGGATGCGCGCCCATTGGGACACCCACGCCGGCGGCCACCGGCGGCCAGCCCAGCACCCCGGAGGAGGCCACAGCGGCAGAATGTGTCTCGCCCATCCCCCGGGAGACGGCCGGCCCCTTCCCGGGCAATGGCTCCCAGGGCCCCAATCTCAACGTGTTGATCCAGTCCGGCGTGGTGCGGCCCGACATCCGCACCAGCCTGGGCACCGGCAACACCGCGGCAGGGGTTCCCCTTCGCCTGGAGCTGACGCTGGTCCAGGCCGGCGGCGACTGCGCCCCCCTGCCCGGTTACGCCATCTATCTGTGGCACTGCGACGCCCAGGGCCGCTATTCCATGTACAGCCCCGGCGCCGAAGCCGAGGACTACCTGCGGGGCGTCCAGGCGGCGGACGAGAACGGCGTGGTCTCCTTCCTCACCGTTTTCCCCGGCTGCTACTCTGGCCGCTGGCCCCATTTTCATTTCGAAGTCTATGCCTCGGTGGAGGAGGCCACCGGCGCCGGAAACGTGGTCCACACGTCCCAGATTGCCCTGCCGGAGGACGTGTGCCGGTCGGTCTACGCCGATGACCGCTACGGCAGCAGCATGAACAACCTGTCCCGGCTCTCCCTGGACCAGGACGGCATCTTCCGGGACGGATGGGAGTCCCAAATGGCGGCGGTAACCGGCTCGGTGGAGGAGGGCTTCCTGGCCCGACTCACCGTGGGCGTGCCCGTGGCATAGCAGATTTCCCGGCAAAACGGGTCGTATCACTACAAAGGCGCAGAGGGCTTCCAGAGAGCAATTGGGTGAAATCTATGTCTATCTGTGAAACCTGCGGGTCGAATCTGCAAAGGTAGAGATTAGGGGATCCGGACAATGACAAAGGTGCAGTAACCACCTGTGGAGGATCCAAACACTTGCGAAGTGTTGCCCCTTCATGTACACTTGATGTGTACATGAAGGGGTGATAGCTGAAATCAATCCAAGAATGAGAATCATCCATGGTAGAAGTGAACATTAGAGAGCTACGAAAACAACTGGCCGCATATATTGCCCGTGCGGAAGCAGGTGAAGAAATCGTCGTTACCCGGCATGGAAAAGCTGTTGCCAGACTGACGGCGCCGGTACGTCCACGGCCACAGTTCCCCGATCTAACCGAGTTTCGAGCCAGCATCGCGCTGCGCGGGGAAGCCATGAGCGAAACCATCATCGCCGAACGTCAAGATGCGCGCTATTAATGCATGATTTACCTTGACACCAGCGTTCTGGTTGCCTATTATGTGCCGGAACCCCTGAGCGACCTGGCGCAACAACGATTGATGGCCGCTTCGGCTGTCATAGTGAGTGAGCTGGCCCAGATCGAATTTGTCAGAGCTTTGGCACAGCGGCTACGACTCGGCGATCTATCATGGACAGCCGCGCAGCAAGTTACCACACTCTTTGCCAGTCATCTGGCCCAGGGACTGTACATTCCTCTTCATCTGCACAGCGTTGTCTATCAGGAGGCGCAAACTTACATCAGGCGCTTCGATCTGGCTCTCAAAGCACCCGATGCGCTGCACCTGGCAGCTGCCGCGTTGGCCCAGGCCCCACTGGTTACGGCAGATCGGCAATTGGCGCGCAACGCCAACCGGTTGGGTGTCGACTGCGAATTGTTGAGCGTGTCGCGATCAGGATAAAATCGCCCTGAAAGCGCTTGACGCCAAAACCACAGGGATGCGGTCATATCAGTTTGTTCTATAGCCGTTCCATGTACCCTATGGATGCACGCCCCCAGGTATGGACGACTGGAAGTCCCATCCTCCACAGCTTGTTTCCCCCCTGTAGGCGCAGCTCGTAGCTGCGCCTACAAGAAAGGGCGCCGGTTTGCCGTAGATTCTCTCGTAAAAGTCAAGAGAGAAGGTTCAAGAAACAGACCTGGGAGCGGGCTCAAAAGGGCGCTCTGAGCACGGCTCCCAGCCGCCCCATGTCACCAAGCCCACACAGATCCCGGCCCCCCATAGAGCTGGCCACCTTCGGCGGGCCTCCAGCCCCCCTACGTACCCAGGGCACCCAATCCGGGGGAATAGGGGCACTTGCCGTAGGTGCGGTCTCCGGCCGCACGATTTCACCAAATCCAGATGGGATGCCCATTTCCGTAGGGGCGGGCCGCCGTGCCCGCCCTACGTAACCAGGACATCCATCTGTATTCATCTATGAAATCTGTGGCTTCGGGAATGGAGCCATTGTAGATCCGGAAGCAAACCTTGCAGGATCGTCCAATCATTCTGGATGATTGTCCTATCCCCTTCCATCCCAGCGCTCTATAATACCTGTGAAATGATGAAAACGACAGCGTCAATCAACCAGTGATTCCTGCGTGGTACGCGGTGCGTAGTCCGTGCAGTCGTTCACGCACTACGCACCACGCAATCCATCGATGTATTTACACCGCTTTGTGTTAGCCCAGATGGAAACCAACAGGAAGGAGACTCCCATGCAAATCATCCGCAACGGTTCACAGCCCTCAGCCCGGGGATCCGCCGAGTGGTTCACCGGCGCGGTGCGCGTCGACCCGCTCTTCCAGGCACCGGAGCCGGCCCGGGTGCGCTGTGCCAGCGTCACCTTCGAGCCGGGCGCGCGCACCGCCTGGCATACCCATCCACTGGGGCAAACCCTGATCGTGACGGCCGGCCGCGGCCGGGTGCAGCGCTGGGGCGGCCCGGTGGAGGAGATCCGCGCCGGCGATGTGGTCTGGTTCGAGCCGGGGGAGAAGCACTGGCACGGTGCGTCACCGACGACGGCGATGGCGCATATCGCTATTCAAGAGGCGCTGGAGGGCAAGACGGTGGAGTGGATGGAACAAGTCAGCGATGAGGAGTACCTCGGATAAGCGTATCCATCGGGAATCGTATATCCCACTTCGCCTTGTCTGACTCAGATTTCAGGTGGAATCACGAACGGTTAAACCTATTGGACATCGAAGAGGAGCATAAGAGTGTCGATTATTCCAACTGTAACCCTCAACAACGGCGTCAAAATGCCGATTTTGGGCTATGGGGTCTTTCAAATTCCCGATCTCGCAGAATGTGAACGTTGCGTGCTGGATGCGCTGGAGGTCGGCTATCGGCTGATCGACACCGCCGCGTCGTATGGCAATGAAGCGGCAGTCGGCGCTGCCATCAAGCGCAGCGGCGTGCCCCGCGAGGAGATTTTCGTGACAACCAAGCTCTGGCTTCAGGACACCGGCTACGAAAAGACCAAACGGGCGTTCGAGCGGTCGATGCAACGGCTGCAACTGGACTACCTCGATCTCTATCTGATCCACCAGCCCTACGGCGATGTCCACGGCTCCTGGCGCGCCATGGAGGAGCTGTACCGGGAGGGACGCATCCGCGCCATCGGCGTCAGCAACTTTTATCCCGACCGGGTGATGGATCTCATCATGTACAACGAAGTGGTCCCGGCAGTGAACCAGATCGAATGTCATCCCTTCCATCAACAGATCGAGACCCAGGCTTTCCTGTCGGAAAACAACGTACAGATCGAATCGTGGGGGCCGTTTGCCGAAGGCAGAAACAACATCTTCCAAAACGACGTGCTGCGTTCGATTGGGGAGAAGCACCACAAGACTGTGGCGCAGGTCATCTTGCGCTGGCTGATCCAGCGCCGGGTCGTAGCGATCCCTAAGACGGTGCGCAGGGAGCGCATGGAGGAGAACTTCAACGTGTTCGACTTTGAGCTGGATGCCGAGGACATGGCAGCCATTGCGACGCTGGACACGAAGACCAGCGCATTCTTCGACCACCGGGACCCGGCGGTCGTGAAGCGGCTGTGCGAGCTGAAACGGTCTACGTAAGGCTTTGCATGGCAGTCAGGCGCTGAGTATTCAGGCGCATCTCAAGGAGCAAGAAATGTCTGAACCAAAGCAACCTTCCCGTGCGCAGCAGTTGGTGGGCGATTTTGCGCCCAAGTTGGCGGAATTGACCGATGAAGTGTTGTTTGGCGACGTGTGGGCGCGGCCGGAGCTTTCCCCCCGCGACCGCAGCCTGGTGACCGTGGCCGCGCTGATCGCCAACGGCAACACCGAGCAGCTCTCCGGCCACCTGCTCCGAGCCAGGGAGAACGGTCTCACGGAAAGCGAGCTGGCCGAGGTCATCATTCACCTGGCCTTCTATGCCGGTTGGCCCCGGGCGATGTCGGCCGTCCGGGTGGCGCGCGAGGTCTTCAACCGATAAGGATCATCTCACCATGAGTAATAACATTCAAGGGAAAGTCACTGTGATCACAGGGGCAAGCAGCGGGCTGGGCGAAGCGACCGCCCGCCTGCTGGCTGCAGAGGGAGCGTGCGTTGTGTTGGGGGCACGGCGCGCAGAGCGCATCCAGGCGTTGGCGGAGGAGCTGGTTGCTAACGGCGGCAAGGCACTCGCCATCCCAACCGACGTCACCGACTACGGCCAGGTCAAGCGACTGGTTGACGCCGCCGTGCAAACCTTCGGACGGCTTGACGTCATGATCAACAACGCCGGGGTGATGCCCCATTCTTCTCTAGAGCGGCTCAAGGTCAACGATTGGGACCGGATGATCGATGTGAATATCAAAGGCGTGCTCTATGGCATCGCCGCTGTATTGCCGTACATGCAGCAACAGAAATCCGGCCACATCATCAACGTGTCGTCGGTGGCGGGACACAAGGTGCGCCCAGGTGCGGTGGTCTACGCCGCCACCAAGACGGCGGTGCGCGTGATCTCGGAAGGGCTGCGCATGGAAGTCAAGCCCTACAATATTCGCACCACCGTCATCTCACCCGGCGCCGTCGCCACGGAACTGCCGGAAAGTGTGACCGAGCCGGATGTGGCAGAGAACGTGCGACGCCTCTATGCAGAATTTGCCATTCCCGCCGACTCTTTCGCCCGGATGGTGGCCTTTGCCATCAGCCAGCCGGAGGAAGTGGATGTGAATGAGATTCTGTTCCGCCCCACACGCCAGGAGCTGTAGCGCCAATGCCTCCGTCATCGGTCAAGTTTGGAGGATTAGACAAAAATACTGGAGAAATAGCATACCTTTTCGTGGAGCAATCCGCTAGAATCCAGTATGAAACGAGAATCAAGTTCGCTGCTCATCAGCTGAACAGCGAACGGTTTGGGAAAGGAGGAGACCCATGCAAATGCGCGTGCTAGGTAAGAGCGGCTTGCAGGTTTCGGCCCTGGGCCTGGGCTGTATGCGGATGAGCTTCGGCGACACGCCCACCGACAAACAGGAGATGATCGAGCTGATCCACGCGGCGGTCGACCGGGGCATCACCTTTTTCGACACGGCGGAGGTCTACGGCCCCTTCACCAACGAGGAGCTGGTGGGCGAAGCCCTGGAGCCCTTCAAGGGGCAGGTGGTGATCGCGACCAAGTTCGGCTTCAAGCATGGCCCCAACGGTCCACACCCGACGGTGGGGCTGGACAGCCGGCCGGAGCAGATCAAGCGGGTGGCCGAGGCCTCCCTCAAGCGGCTGCGGGTGGAGGCCATCGACCTCTTCTACCAGCACCGTCCCGACCCGAATGTGCCCATGGAAGATGTGGCCGGCGCGGTGCAGGACTTGATCCGGGAAGGCAAGGTCAAGCATTTTGGCCTCTCCGAAGCCAACGCGGAGCAGATCCGCCGGGCCCATGCAGTGCAGCCGGTGACGGCCCTGCAAAGCGAGTACTCCATCTGGTGGCGGGCCATCGAAGAGAACGGCGTGCTTGCCACCTGCGAGGAGCTGGGCATCGGCCTGGTACCCTACAGCCCCTTGGGCCGCGGCTACCTGACCGGCAAGATCGACGAAAACACCACCTTTGCGCCCAACGACATCCGCAGCCGTAACCCCCGCTTCACCAAAGAAGCCATCCGGGCCAACCGGGTGGTGGTGGAATTGCTGGAGCGCATCGGCAAGGAAAAGGACGCCACGCCGGCCCAGATTGCCCTGGCCTGGCTCCTGGCCCAGAAGCCCTGGATCGTGCCCATCCCCGGCACCCGCAAGCTGGAACGGCTGGAGGAGAACCTGGGCGCGTTGAATGTGCAGTTGACGGCACAAGACCTGGATGAGATCCGCGAGGCGATGAGTCAGATCCAGGTGGTGGGCGACCGGTATTGATCATCCGTCAGCAAAAAGGGGTTCATCACCGCCGAGACAGAGAGGGCGCGGAGGAAGCCCAGAGAGCTCAGAGAAAACTCAACGTGCTCTGCGTCTCTACGGCACCGTGCGGCTCGGCCAGTTCGACGGCGGCGCGGATGCCATCAACGCCCTCATCAGCCAGAGCAGCGACTTCGTCGCAACGATTGAACTTGCGAACTGATTCTTGAGGCTTGTGGACCATGGCAAAAATCTTCATCACCGGCTCGGCGGACGGCCTGGGCCAACTGGCGGCCCAGGCCCTGGTCGCCCAGGGACACGAAGTCGTCCTTCACGCACGCAACCCGGACCGGGTCCAGGACGCCCTTGGTCGGACACCGGGCGCCGTGGGCGCCATCCCGGGCGATCTGTCCAGCGTGGAAGAAATCAAGCATGTGGCCGAGGCGGCCAACCGGTGGGGCACCTTTGATGCGGTGATCCACAATGCCGGCATCTACCGCTCTCCCTCGCGGGAGGTCTTCGTGGTCAACGCCCTGGCGCCCTATCTGCTCACCTGCCTGATACAACGGCCCAAGCGCCTGATCTACCTGAGTTCCGACATGCATCTGCAAGGACGTGCCAACCTTGAAGAGCTCGCCAGGGACCAAAGCCGGGTCAGCTATTCCGATTCGAAGCTGTACGTCACCATGCTCTGCATGGCCGTGGCCCGCAAATGGCGGGACGTCTACACCAACGCCGTGGATCCGGGCTGGGTGCCCACCAGGATGGGCGGCCCCGGCGCGCCGGATGACCTGCAGAAGGGCTACGAGACCCAGGTGTGGCTGGCGGTCAGCGACGATCCTGCCGCAAAAGTGAGCGGCAAGTACTTCTACCACCAGCAGGAGCGGGCCTACAATCCCCAGGCCGGCGACGTCCCCCTGCAGGAGCGATTTCTGGATATTTGCGAAACGCTCACAGGGGTCCCGTTGCCGGCGTAGATCGGCTTCCAGTCGCCGTGCCCGCCCGCTGGCGCCACGCCCCGGCGGATGAAGGAAGAGCGACAGATATACAGCCATAAACTGCGCCTACAGGAGAGTTTGCATTCATGCGGAGGGAACGATGACCCCATGGACAGACGAAGAACTGAACCGGATCGGTAATGCCGAGGAGCTCGAAATCGCGCCGCGGCGTCCCAACGGCCAGCTGCGCACGCCACTGCCCATCTGGGTGGTGCGCGTGGGGGACGACCTCTATGTGCGCTCCTATCGCGGGCGTGCCGGCGCCTGGTACCGCGCCGCGCTGGCGACCCACGAAGGTCGCATCCGGGCCGGCGGCGTGGAAAAGGACGTGGTCTTCGTGGAGGAGACCGACCCCGGGCTCAACGACCAGATCGACGCCGCCTACCGGGCCAAATACGGACGCTATCCCCAGTACGTGGCGCCCATGGTGACGCCCGAAGTGCGGGCGACTACGCTCAAGTTGGCGCCCCGCTGATCATTGATCATTCAGGAGGATTGAAATGAACTACGTCAAACTCGGCAACACCGGCCTGGACGTCTCCCCCATCTGCCTGGGCTGCATGAGCTTCGGCTCGGCGGAGGGGTGGGTCCACAACCCCTGGGCCCTGAACGAGGAGGAGAGCCGCACTATCATCAAGCGCGCGCTGGAGCTGGGCATCAACTTCTTCGACACGGCCAACGTCTATGCCCGGGGCGTCAGCGAGGAGATCCTGGGCCGGGCCATCCGGGACTTCGCCAACCGGGATGAAGTGGTCATCGCCACCAAGGTGCGTGGGCGCATGCACGAGGGCCCCAACGGCGAGGGGCTCTCCCGCAAGGCCATCCTGAGCCAGCTGGACAAGAGCCTGCAGCGGCTGGACATGGACTACGTGGACCTCTACATCATCCATCGCTGGGACTACAACACGCCCATCGAGGAGACCATGGAGGCGCTCCACGACGTGGTCAAGGCCGGTAAGGTCCGCTACATCGGCGCATCGGCCATGTGGACATGGCAATTCCAGAAAGCGTTGTACGTGGCCGAAAAACATGGCTGGACCCGCTTCGTCTCCATGCAGAACCACTACAACCTCATCTACCGGGAAGAGGAGCGGGAGATGATGCCCCTGTGCCGGGCTGAAGGGATCGCCTCCACGCCCTACAGCCCCCTGGCGTCGGGGCGGCTGGCCCGAGATTGGAGCGAGACCACCACGCGCTACGAGACGGATCCCATCGCCAAACAGAAGTACGACGCCATGGCCGAGGCGGACCGCCGGGTGGTGGAACGGCTGGCGGAGGTGGCCGGGAAGCACGGCGTGCCCCGGGCCCAGATCGCCCTGGCCTGGCTCCTGCACAAGAAGCCGGTGGTCGCGCCCGTCATCGGCGCCACCAAGGTGTCCCATGTGGAAACCGCGGTGGGAGCGGTCTCCATCGAGCTGACTCCGGAAGAGATCGCGTATCTGGAAGAGCCCTACATCCCCCACCCTGTCGTCGGGCACAACTGAACTGGACGATGACCAATGTGCGAAGTTGACGGCGCCGCGCACCCGTCCTGCCTGCTCCTGCCCCATCCTCGAGCAGTGAAGGCCATCGAACGGTGGCGCGGTTGGGGACGCCGGTTTACGGGCAGGCTCAACCCGCCAGCTTCGTCTCCACCCCCATGAGCTGATGTTGGTGGAGGCGGGCGTAGTGGCCACCCCGGGCCAGCAGGGAGGCATGGTCGCCGTCCTCCACGATGCGCCCCCGCTCCATGACGATGATGCGGTCGGCGTTGCGGATGGTACTCAAGCGGTGGGCGATGACCAGGCTGGTCCGGGTGCGCAGGATGCGCTCCAATGCCTCCTGGATCAGGGCCTCGGTGGCGGTGTCGATGCTGCTGGTGGCCTCATCCAGCACCAGGACCCCCTCTGGGTTCAGGGCCAATGCCCGGGCCAGGGCCAGGAGCTGGCGCTGCCCCTGGGAGAGATTTTCGCCGTTGGGCAGGACCTGGAAGTCGTAGCCGCCGGGCAGTTCCTCGATGAAGCGGGCCGCGTTGCTGAACTCGGCCGCCCGCCGCACGTCCTCGTCGCTCAGGTCGTCCCGGTAGAGGCGAATGTTGAAGGCGATGGTGCCGGCCAGGCAGACGGGATCCTGGGGCACCACCGCCACGGCCCGGCGCAGGTCGGTGAGGCGATAGCGCCGCAGGTCTACGCCGTCCAGCAGGATCTGCCCCCGGCGGGGGTCATAGTGGCGGGCCAGCAGGCTGACCAGGCTGGACTTGCCGGCGCCGGTGGGGCCCACCACCGCCACCGACTGGCCAGGCGGAATGTGGAGGTCGATCCCCCGCAGGACCGGCTCGTCGGGGACGTACCAAAAGTGAACGTTGCGGAACTCGATCTCTCCCCGCACCCGGGTCAGGGGCACCGGGTCGGGCGGGTCCTGCACCTTGGGCCTGGTGTTCAACATGGCGTAGATGCGCTCCGCCGCGCCCAGGGCCACCTGGACGGTGTTGTACTCCTGGGAGAGGCGCAGGACCGGCTGGAAGGCCCGCTCGGTGTACTGGACAAAGGCCACCAGCGTCCCCAGGGTGGCCCAGCCGGCCAGCACCCCCTGCCCGCCGCCGTAGAGGATCAGCCCCAGCCCCACCGAGGAGAGGATCTCCTGCACCGAGAGGAAGAGGGCGCTGTGCCAGCGCAGCTCGATGAGGGCCTCCCGGTAGCGCTTGTTGTAGGCCTCGAATTCCCGCTCGCTCTCATCCTCCCGGTTGAAGAGCTGCACCACTGTCATGCCATGGAGGTGCTCGTTCAAAAAGGCGCTGATGCGGGCCTGGGCCGAACGCTCGCCGCTGGAGGACCTGCGGATGCGGGCCCGGAAGTAGCGGGTCACCACGGCCACCACCGGCAGGACAGCCAGGGAGAGGAGCGCCAGCCGCCAGTTCACCATAAACATGACCACCACGACAACGATCAGGGTGACCCCCTCCACCAGGACGATGACGATGCTGCGGGAGAGCACCGCGTTGAGCTGGTCGATGTCGTTGGTCAGGCGAGAGACCAGCTCACCGGTGGAGGTCTGGGTCAGGAAGCCGTGGTCCTGGCGCAGGATGTGGTCGAAAAGGCGGCTGCGCAGGTCGGCCAGGGCCCGCTGCCCGGCCTGCTGCAGGAAATAGGTGAAGGCGAAGGTGAGGCCGTAGAGCCCCAGGGCTGTGGCGCCGTAGAGCGCGGTGATCCACCACAGGGAGCGCATCTCGCCCCGGGCGATGGGGCCGTCGATGGCCTGCTGGAGCAGGTAGGGCGGCACCACGTTCAAGGCCGACGTCCCCAGCATGAGGACCAGGGCCATGATCAGCCAGCGCTTGTAGGGCGCCAGAGAGCTGCCCAACAGCTTGAACAGGGCCGAATCCTGGTCGGCCACTTCGGTCAAGGAGCGCTGTTCCAGCTCCTCGGCCGCCGGGTCTTCCACCTGGAATCGGTCGTCGGGCGGTTCGTTTTCCCGGGCACGTCCGTTTGAATCGGGTTTAGGCTTTGGCATGGGCTCTCTCCTCACTCGCCTGTTCCACCTCTCGGCGGTACATCTCCGCGTAGAAGCCACCTTGGGCCAGCAGACTTTCGTGGGTTCCCTGCTCCACAATCCGGCCGTGATCCAACACGATGATCTGGTCGGCGTCCTGAACTGCGGCCAGCCGCTGGGAGACGATGATCCGGGTGCATTGGGTCTGGCTGTGGCGCAGCTCGTGCAGGATCTCGGCCGCGGTCTTCATATCCACGCTGGCCAGGGCGTCATCCAGCAGCAGCACCTTGGGGTTGCGCACCAGGGCCCGGGCGATGGCCGCCCGCTGCTTCTGCCCGCCGGAGAGGGTGGCTCCCCGCTCGCCCACCATGCTGTCCAGCCCCCGGGGCAACTGGGAAAGGTCGTTGGAGAGGCGGGCCTGCTCCATGGCCTGGTAGATGCGGGCGTCGGGCACGTAGGGAATGCCCAGGGCAATGTTGTTGCGCAGGGGCATGCTGAAGAGGAGGGACTCCTGGGGCACGTAGACCACCGTGCGCCGCAGGGTGGAAAGCTTCAGCTCCCGCAGGTCGTAGCCATCGATGAGGACCCGGCCTTCGTCCGGGTCGTAGATGCGGCCCAGCAGGCTGATGAGCATGCTCTTGCCGGAGCCGGTGGGCCCCACGATGCCCAGGCTGGAACCGGCGGGGATGTCCAGGTTGATGTGGCGCAAGACCCACCGCTTTTGATCCTCGGCCCAGACGCCCACATCCTCCAGGCGGATATGGCCCTGGAGTTCCACATCTTTGGCGTTGGGTGAGTCGGTGATCTTGGGCCAGCGCTGCAACAGTTCGCCGATGCGGGCGGCCGCGGCGCTCCCCTGCTGCAGCCGCTCGAAGGCTCCGGTGATCTGCTGGGCGCCGCTGTTGAGGAGCCCCAGGTAGACGATGAACTGGACATACTGGCCCACCGTGAGCTGCTGGCGGATGATCATCATGCCGCCCACGAAGACCACCACCGTGGCCGCAATGCGCACCATCAGGCTGGGAAAGGGGGAGATGGCGCCCGACTGGAGCACGAACTTCAGGTTGCGCTCCACGTAGCGCTGGTTGGCCTTGCGGAAGGCCTCACCCACCGCGCTCTCCTGCACATAGGCGGTCAACATGCGGGCTGCGTTCAGATGCTCCTGGGCAAAGGCAGAGAGCTTCGCGATCTCCTGCTGAACCTGGACAAAGGAACGCTCCAGGATGCGTCCCAAACGCACCTGCACGGCGATGCTCACGGTCAGCATCACCACCACCATCACCGCCAGGGCAGGGCTGGTGCGGCTCATGAGCAGACAGCCGATGAGGAGCAGAAAGAGGGCGTGCATGAACATCTGGAAGCCGGCACTGTAGAAGCGCCAGATGTAGATGAAGTCGTTGGTGCTGCGGGCCAGCAGGTCGCCGGTGCCGTAGCGCTGACGAGTCTCCCGGTCGAAGAGCAGGAGCCGGTGGAAGAGATCCTGGCTCATGCGGTAGGTGATGCCGGCTGCGATGTTCCCGGTGAGCATCCGCAGCAGGTAGCGGAAGAGCGCCAGGGTCGCCGAAAGGCCCAGCAGCCCCAGGGCGTAGAGGGCCAGGGTGCGGGGGGGCGCGCCCCGGTTCAGCGCGTCCACCGCCTGCCCCAGCCAGGTGGGGCTGTACGCGCTCGCGCCCGCACCGATGAAGGCATACAGGGTGCCGATGATCAGCGCGCGACGGTAGGGGCGCATGTAGGGGAGTAGGAAACGTAAGCCTGTCTTTTGCAAGGTTCCTCCTTTACACTCCCATTCCTGTCAACCGAAAATCCGGGCAAAGAACACGCCCAATTGCCCCGCACTCCGGGCAACTGGGCGGCCATGTCATCTCATACGCGAATTTTTAGAGAACTGTATTGATCATATCAAAAGATCATACCAATTTACAAATAATTTCCGGTGCGCCGTGGTGCGGCGGATGGCAGCCCTTGCGGTAGGTGCGGTCTCTGGCCGCACGGTGTCGCCAGGCCCTGGGCGGATGCGCAGCTGCGAGCTGCGCCTACAACGGCGTACCCGTTCTTGTAGGGGCGGGCCCCCGTGCCCGCCCGCTGTCGTCAAACCTACACGGACGCCGGTACCCCGTCGATCTGGCCGCCTTCGGCGGGCCAGAGGCCCGCCCTACGTGCCATCGCGCCCGATCCGCGCAGATGGCAGCCCTTGCCACAGGTGTGGTCTCTGGCCGCACGGTGTCACCAGGCCCTGGACGGATGCGCAGCTGCGAGCTGCGCCTACGACATGGCGACGGTTTTCGTACGGGGACGGTTGACACGCCCCCACCCCTGGTCGATAATGCGTTCCAAGGCTGTCAAATGGGCCGGTTCCAGGCCGGCCCTCGCGGTACCCATGTGCCAGAGAAAGGGGGAACCATGTCCACGCGCCCACAGGAAGCCATGGACCCGGACGTTGATTGGCTTCTTCAGCATTCCATGCTGCGCCAGGCCGGAGAGCTGGCCACCCGCTACAGCGGTCGGGGAGCGCTGTGGCGGCATCCCTATGCCCAGGCCCGTCCCCGAGCAGCCGCCTCCCTGGCTTCGGTCTGGTTCACCGCCTACCCACCCGCCATCATCACCCGAGAGGGCGAAAGTGTCCTCCGGACCCTGGGGGACGAAGCCCTCTGGGCCACCTTCCAGGCCATCGGCATCCAGGCCCTCCACACGGGCCCCATGAAACAGGCCGGCGGCCTGCGGGGCCGGGAGTTTACCCCCACGGTGGACGGCCACTTCGACCGCATCGGCCTGGCCATCGACCCGGTCTTCGGCACCCAGGAGGAGTTCATCGCCATGGCCCAGACGGCCCAGGCCCACGGCGCCGTCATCGTGGATGACATCATCCCCGGCCATACGGGCAAGGGGCCAGACTTCCGCCTGGCCGAACGCCGCTACCAGGACTACCCGGGCCTCTACCACATGGTGGAGATCGAGCCGGCAGATTGGGCGCTCCTGCCTCCGGTGCCGGCGGGCCGGGACTCGGTCAACCTGCGTCCGGAAACGGTGGACCGGCTCCAGGAGCGGGGGTACATCGTGGGCCGCCTGCCCCGGGTGATCTTCTACGAGCCAGGCGTCAAAGAGACCAACTGGAGCGCCACCGACGTGGTCCGGGGCGTGGACGGTGTGGAGCGACGCTGGGTCTACCTGCACTACTTCAAAGAGGGCCAGCCCACCCTCAACTGGCTGGATCCCTCCTTCGCCGCGCCCCGCCTGGTTCTGGGGGACGCCCTCCACTCCCTGGGCGTGCTGGGCGCGTCCATGCTGCGGCTGGACGCCAATGGCTTCCTGGGCATTGAACGGCGGCCCGATGGCCCCGCCTGGTCCGAGGGACATCCCCTCTCCATCATCGCCAATCAGCTCATCGCCGGCCTGGTGCGCAAGATGGGTGGCTTCACCTTCCAGGAGCTGAACCTGACCGTGGACGACATCGCGGCCATGTCCCAGGGCGGCGCCGACCTCTCCTACGACTTCATCACCCGGCCCGCCTATCACCACGCCCTGGTCACCGGCGACATCGGCTTCCTGCGCCTGATGCTCCACACCATGCACCAGTACGCCATCGACCCGGCCTCCCTCATCCACGCCCTGCAGAACCACGACGAGCTCACCCTGGAGCTGGTCCACTTCTGGACCCGTCACCGGGACGACCGGTACACCCTGCAGGGTCGTGAATGGCGCGGCGGCGAGCTGCGGGAGGCGATCCGGCAGGAGATGTACCGGCGGCTGACCGGCGAACAGGCCCCCTACAACCTGCCCTTTGTGACCAACGGCGTCGCCTCTACTACGGCCAGCGTGATCGCGGCCGCCCTGGGCATCCGGGACCTCACCCGGCTCACCCCGGCCCAGCAGCGACAGATCCAGCAGGCCCACCTGTTGCTGGCCATGTACAACGCCTTCCAGCCGGGGGTCTTCGCCCTCTCCGGCTGGGATCTGGTGGGCGCGTTGCCCCTGCCCCGAGAGGCAGTGGCCCCTCTCCTGGCCGATGGCGACACCCGCTGGATCAACCGGGGCGCCTATGACCTCATGGACGCCAATCCCGGGGCCATCCATTCGTCGGCCGGCCTGCCCAAGGCGCCTGCCCTCTACGGCTCCCTGCCCGAGCAGCTCCAGAGGCCGGATTCATTCGCCAGCCAGCTTCAGCGGTTGCTGGCCGTACGCCAGCAGTATCGCCTCTTCGCCGCCCG
Source organism: Litorilinea aerophila (assembly GCF_006569185.2). Taxonomy (NCBI): domain Bacteria; kingdom Bacillati; phylum Chloroflexota; class Caldilineae; order Caldilineales; family Caldilineaceae; genus Litorilinea; species Litorilinea aerophila. The sequence continues at coordinate 179,533 of NZ_VIGC02000001.1, forward strand.
CCAGGTGGAGATCCCGGAGGTGCAGCATCCCTCCCTGCTGGTGATGGTCCACGAGCTGCCCGACGACCCGGCCATCCAGGTGACCGCGCTCAACTTTGGCAGCCGCCCCCTGGAGGAAGCCGTTCCCCTGGCCAGCGTCCAGGCTGGCGAGGTAACGGACATGCTGAGCGGCCAGTCCATCGGCCAGTTGGATCCCCAGGGCAGGCTGCCCGTGCGCCTGGGAGGCTACACGGGCAGCTCATACCTGATTCGGCAGTAAATTTCAACAGAGGGTCATTCGCAGGTCCCGTTTCCATACGGGACCGCCTGGGTCCAGCACCGGTGCGGTATGAGAACCGCACCGACGCGCCCTTTCCTACACCCGGAGCAGGCTCCAGGGGGCGGGCGCTCAACCCGCCGGCGGCTCCCGGAACAGGCCGCGGATGGCGTCTGCCGGGACCTCCACCTGCGGGTCGAAGGCCGGGCTGCCCAGGTAGACCACCAGGCTGTGCCACATCTGGCGGGCCACCAGCCGCTTCTCCAGGTCGTGGCGCAGGTCCATGGAGCAGACCATGAGCCGGCCGCCGTGGACCCGGGCCTCGAAGAGCAGCCCCAGGCGCCGGGCTTCGAACCAGGTGTCGATGGGCTGGATCAGGGGGCGCAGCGCCGGCGGCAGGCCGTCCAGCACCATGGCTCCCGCGCCGTGGATCAGCTCCCACCATTGCCAGTTGCTGTGGTATTCGGTGGGGAAGTGGGCAAAGACCGGGTGCGCCGGATCGCAGAGGATGCCCAGGGTGTGGGGCGGCTGACCGTTGGTCCACGCGGTGTTCCAGAAGACGCTGGAGAAGCCCAGGGCCACATCCCCGCGCACAGACGCGGCAGGCTGCTGGGGCATGAGCAACACCGTGCCCCCGCCCGCCAGGTGATCCAGCGCGGCCTCGTCCAGTTCTTCAGCAACGTGAAGGTCGGCAGGCAGGGGTGTCTCCAGGTGCTGGGGAAAGACCCAGATCTCCCAGTCGTTCTCAAAGGCTGTCCCATCCACGCCTGCCACCAGGCGATACTTGCGAGCCGGTGCTGCCGCGGCCAGCTCCACCTGGACAGTGCCGCACGGGGTGAGTCCACCGGTGGGCACGGCCAGGGGTCCCATCTGCCCCTGGGCCACTGTCTGGCCGTCGGCTTCCATCAGCCGCCAGGACACCACCGCGTCGGCCAGGGGCGTGGGGCCGAAGTGGGCCAGCTCGACGTCGGCCAGGAAGGTCTCCCCTGTGTGCCAGATACGCCGATCCATGCGGGCCAGGGGCACGGTGCTGTTGCAGAAGCGCCGGAACTCCGCCGCGGTAATGTATCCCTTCTCGTCCCAAAAGGCATCCAGCACTCCCACCAGCGCGGTGCCCTGGCCGGGAAAATCGTGCAGATCCAGGAGCTGGAAGCCGGCGAAGCCCGGGGTGCGCAGGGCCGACTCAATCTCCTCTTTGTAGCAGAGGGCCTGGAGCTTGCCGGATGCCATGAGGAAGTCCTGGGCCTGGTCGCCCATGTGGTTGGCCACCAGGAAGTCCCGGAAGATCTCGAAGTTGCGGGCCTTGAGGTGGCCGGTGTACTTCTCGATCTCCTGGAAATTGGGGTAGACGCACCACTGGCCGATCTCATGGCTGACGATGGGTTTCTGCAGCCGGGCCACGTGTTCCCGGTAGTCGGTGCGGGTCTCGGGTGGCCGGGCGTTGATGCGAGAATTCAGCCCTTCACCCCAGGCCTGGATGCGGGGCTGGGGGATGTTGTGGTAGTGGTTTTCGGGGATGGCAGGCCAGCCGGCGCCGCCGGTGTAGACCCGCCGGCCATCTCGCCCCTTCCAGTAAGTGAGCCAGGTGCCCAGGTATTCTTCGTGGCGGCCGGCCGGCTCGTTGCCATAGGCCATCATGAGGAAGGAAGGGTGGTTGCCGTAGGCGGCCACAATGCGCTCCCCCTCGGCGTAGAGCCACGAGTCCAGGGGCTTTCCTTCGCCGATGGTGGCGCCCTGGTTGGCCCAGGCTGCACACTCCACCTGGAAGTAGAAGCCCAGCTCATCCGCGGCCACAAAGGCGGCCTCCGGCGGGCACCAGGAATGGAAGCGGATGTGGTTGAGGCCGTGGGCCTGGCAGATCTGGATGATGCGCCGCCAGGAATCCACGTCGGTGGGCGGATAGCCCGTCCGGGGGAAGATGCAGCACTCCAGGGTGCCCCGCAGGAAGATCCGCCGCCCGTTGACGGCCAGTTGGGTGCCCGCCACCGCCACCTCCCGCAGGCCAAAGCTGGTGGTGAAGCCATGGGTGAGGGGCTCGCCCTGGGCGCCCGAAAGCCGGCAAGTCAGGTCCGCCGCCAGACGGTAGAGGGCCGGTGAAAACTCGTCCCAGGGTTGGGCCTCCTCGCCCAGGGGATACTCCAGATGGACGACGGTCTCCGGGCCGGTCAGGACGAAATCCGCCGCGACGGGAGGCGGCGTGTGGGGCGTCGGGGTGTTGTAGGCGCTGGCCTGCAGGCGGATCTGCCCGGTGCCGGGCCGCCCCAGGGCGTTGCCCACATGCACCCGCACCAGAGCCGTCCGGCGGGCCACGTTGGGAAAGACCTGGACCTCTTCGATCCAGACCGGGCTGGCGGCCTCCAGGGCCAGCCGGCCCACGATGCCGTTCCAGTTGCCCTGGGTGTGGTCCGACACGCTGTGGGCGTTGGGTCCCACGTTGACGATGAGACGATTGTCCACCCGGATGGTGAGTCGATGGGGGCCGGGGGCGAGGTGGGTGCCCAGCTCGTAGCAGTGGGGGGTGGACAGGCTCTGCTGTGCGCCCAGCTCCACGTCGTCCAACCAGACCCGGGTCTCCCAGTGGGGACGCTCTAGGAAGAGACGCACCCGCTGCCCCTGCCAGTGGGGCGGGATCTCCACCATGCGCTGATACCAGGCCGGCCCCACATAGTGTTTCTCCGGCTGCAGCCAGAAAGGGACCTTGATGTTGCCCGGCTGGCGGTAGGGCGCATAGCGGGGGCTTTCGAACCAGGAACGGTCGAAGATATCGCCGGTCCAGGGGGTATCCACGGTGATGTCGTTGCCGTAGCCCTGGGCCTGGAGGGAACCGGGCAGCTGAAGCGAGTGGGGCAGGGGGTGGGCGTACCACCCCTCATCCAGGCCCCGATCTTCCGGATCCAGGCGGAAGGCCCAGGGACCGGCCAGATCCATGTGGGAAGCGGTCATGGTTGATGTCGCTTTCTGGTGGCAGTTCGTGATTCACAGGGTCGCGGTCTCGGCCAGCAGCCGGCGGTGGATGGCGGCGCCCACGTGGCTGGCATCCAGGGCAAGCACCTGGTCGAAGTGCTCCTGGGCCGCGTCGACCTCGCCCAGGCCCAGGTAGCCCAGGGCCATCATGAAGTGACAGTGGATGCGGTTGCGCCGGTTCAGGTCATCGTCGAAGACCAGGAAATCGGGCAGGGAGACGGCGAAGTAGTCCATCTGCACCTGGTCGTCCAGGTGGGTGCGCCCGTAGTCCACCAGCCTGTGGAAGATGTTCTGGGCCTGCTCTTCCCGGCCCAGTTTCCGCTGGGCCAGCCCCTGGTAGAAGATCATCTCCGGCGGCTGGTCGTTGTAGTACATGGGCGAGGTGGGCTCGCTGAGGCCGGTGGCCGCCTGGCGCCAGTACGCCTGAGCTTGCTCGCCATCCCCCAGGCCCTCGTAGGCGCAGCCCAGGTAGTAGAAGATGTGGTTCTCCTGGGTGCCGAAAAGCTTGCCCTCGCCCAGGTTGGGCGGGTAGGTCTGGGCCCGGGTGAGGCAATCGATGGCCTCGGCGTAAGCGCCCTGGGCCAGCAGCTCCCGGGCCTGCTCCACCAGGCTCCACACGTACTGGCCGGTGACCTTGCCCTCGCCCCCCTCCCAGGGGTGGAAGGTGCGCTGCATCAGCAGGTCGTAAGCCTCCCGGTGGCGTCCCAGCAGGTTGAGCAGGCTGATGCGCTCCAGGGTCAGGTCATCCCGCGCGGCGACCAGTTCGGCGTGCTCCTCCAACAGGGCCAGGCGCTCCGCCGGCGGACGGTTGAGCCGCTTGTAGAGCTGGTCCAGCTCGAAGAAGACCCGGGCGTCGGTGGGATCCAGGGCGAAGGCCCGCTCGTACGCGGCCCGGGCCTGGACCGGGTCGTGGCGCTTGTTGAAGTAGGCCAGGCCCAGGTTGCGGTGGACGGTGGGGAAGGCGTCGTCCAGCTCTCGAGAGCGTTCCCAGCACTGGATGGCCTCTTCGTAGCGACGGTGGGCGTACCAGAAGTTGCCCAGGTAGTAGGGGGCCCGGGCGTCGGTCGGGTTGTGGGCCATGGCCGCCTCCAGGGCCAGCACACTCTCCAGCCGGTTGGGGAAGCAGAAGTCGGGCGGCGCGGCAGCTGCGGCCTGGAAGTCGGCCAGGGCGCCCGTGGAGTCCCCCATCTGCAGGCGACACCAGCCCGCGTAATAGTGGCCCATGGGATCCTCCTGGGGGACATGCTGGAGCAGCGCCAGGGCCTCGGCGAAGAAACCGGCGTGGGCATAGTCCAGGGCCAGGGCGATGTAAGTGGTGGCCGTCTGCCGGGCGTGCTGGAAGAAGGCCCGGTCGTCCAGCAGCAGGTGGCGCTCCCACAGCGCGCCGTACTCCATGGCGTCCAGGGCGAGGGCCAGCTCCGTCTCCTGGATCGCCTCCTCGGCCCGGTCCAGCCGGCGCAGGATGGCCGTCTTGAGGTGGCGGGCCTGGTGGTGGCGCCAGTTGCGGTCCAGGGCGCGGGTGGCCAGATCCAGGGCCTCCTCCAGATCTCCCTGGCGGGCAGCCAGCCGGGCCAGCTCGAAGTAGCCGGCATCCTGCCAGGCCGCGTTCCAGACGGCCTTGTAGAAGGCGTCGAAGGCCTCCCGGTAGCGGCCCTGCATCTTCAGGCAGAGGCCCAGGTTGTAGAAGGGCTCGCCGTCGTAGGGGTTGGGATTGCGGCGGGTGAGGCTCTCGATGGCTCGGCGGAAGTAGGGCTCGGCTGCCGCGAATTGGCCCCGGCGATAGAGGAGCAGCCCCATGGCGTTGTTGCAGCGGCTGTCCAGGGGATCCCGGCGCAGGGCTTCCTGATAGTAGGGCTCGGGCGCGTAGGTGGCGTGGCGATACTGCTCCAGGTGCAGGCCGTTCAGGTAGAGCTCCTCGTTGGACTCGATGTCGGCCGGCGGCCGCGCCGGCGTGGCCGGAGGCGGGATCTCCGGCTTCTCATCGGGCAGGGGCGTGAAGGAGAGCAGCTCCCGGTCGCCGTCCAGCACCCGCAGGGTCAGGGACTGGGGCGCCGGCGGCCCCTGGGGCGTGGCGGGCAGGGGCACCCGTTCCCGGAGGACCCGGGTGGGCGACAGGGCTTCCTCCCGGTCAAAGAGGGGCATACCCTGGTGCAGGAGCTCCACCCGCACGGTGCGGGGCCAGGTGACATAGACGCCGATACAGGCCTCCTGGCCTGCCACCTCCAGGTTAAGCACCACCTCCTTGGAGGCGTTCTTGGCCGGACCGATGCCCTTGTAGGGCATGAAGATCTGGGTGAAGCGCTTCTCTTCGCCTGGCTGGAGCCAGGAGAAATCGGGCTGGTTGTCGGTGTACGCGCCGCACATGAGCTCGATGTACGGCCCATCCTCGTCGGTGAGCTGGCGGTCCCACGCCTGGCCGAAATCGCCGTTGCCCCAGGTCCACTGCTTCTTGCCCGGCACCACGTGGTGATTGGCCACGTGCATCATGCCCGCCTGGCGGCCGTGGTCGTAGCAGCCGATGAAGTCGAAGTCCGAGTGGTAGGCCATGAAAGAGGTGGGCACCGGGATGTTCTTGTAGCGGGAGATGTCGGTGCCCGGCGCGTAGTTCACTTTCGGGATGTTCTTGTAGCGGGAGATGTCGGTGCCCGGCGCGTAGTTCACTTTGTAGTAGACGCCGGTGGCGATGGGGAAATCGGACACATCCCGCTTGCCGTGGTCCATCACCGCGTGGACGTCCGGCGGGAAGACCGACTGGTAGTCGTCGTTGACGTGGACCGCCGGGTTGGCCCACCAGAGGAAGGTCTGGGGTTCGCCGGTGCGGTTGGCGAGCTGGACCGAGATCTCCAGGTAGGCCCGCTCCGGGTAGAGGGTGAAGCCGTGCATGCCCTTGGTGTTGTACATGGGCTCGATCTCGGCACACCAGATGGTCCGGCTGCCGTCGGGGTTGGCCACGATGCGCCAGTCCACCGGGGAGAAGGTGGTGGGGCGGTGGTGTTGGGGCCAGTTGAACTCGATGCCGCCGGAGATCCACGGGCCGGCCAGGCCCACCAGGGCGGGCTTGATCACCCGGTTGTAGTAGACGAAGTGGTAACCGTTGGTCTTGTCCAGGGCCATCTGAACCCGGCCGCCCAACTCGGGCAGGATCATGATCTTGAGGTACTCGTTTTCCAGAAAGAGCGCGGTGTAGGTCTTGTCCACCTTCTCGTCAAAGACCCGCTCGATGACCGGGTAGGGGTAGACCGCGCCGCTGCTCCCCTGATAGACCCGTTTTTCCAGGAAGAGGGGGTTCTTCTCCGGCTCACCGACGGGGTAGGTGGGGATGGTGATGGTTTCGGCCCAGGCTGAAACACCCTTGTGCATAGAACCTCCTGTCTGTCGCGTTCAATCGGTCCCCGCCACCGGGTTGGCCGACAGCGCACCCTTTTTGTCCTGTCTGTTGTCCGTGATACACTGGAGGATGGCTCCACCTTTTCTATTTTCCCACCATTTCCGCCAAATCTGAAGTTTCGCAAAAGGAGGAAACAGCCATGGCCCACCAGAAGCAGGATGAAGAAGCCCTGGGCAAGGTGGAGGATGCCATCAACACCTACTCCCGCCCATCCCAGCTCAAAATCACGGACATGCGGGTGGCGGTGGTCTGCAGCAACTACGACTACCCCATCATCCGCATCGACACCAACCAGGGCGTCTACGGCATCGGCGAGGTCCGGGACGCCGGCCACAAGGAGAACGCGCTCCAGTTCAAGAGCATGCTCCTGGGCCAGAACCCCTGCAACATCGACATGATCTTCCGACACATCAAGCACTTCGGCAACTGGGGCCGGGAGGGCGGCGGCGTCTCGGGCATCGAGATCGCCCTCTGGGACCTGATCGGCAAGGTGTACGGCGTGCCCTGCTACCAGTTCCTGGGCGGGAAGTACCGGGACAAGGTACGCATCTACGCCGACACCCCCGCGCCCGAGGAACCCACGCCGGAAGGCTACGCGGCCCGGGTCAAGGGGCGCAAGGAGCTGGGGCTGACCTTCATCAAGTTCGACATCCGCCCCCAGCTCTTCGGCGAGGTGGAAAATGGCCTGGTGGGGCGCCCGGTGGAGGGCGAGTATCCCATGGGGCGGCGCTGGCGGGCACCCGGCACCGGCGCCAGCATCAAGGTCACCGACCAGGGCATTGCCCGGGCGGTGGAGGTGGTCGCCGCCATCCGCGAGGCCGTGGGCTGGGACGTGGAGCTGTGCACCGATCACTTCGGCCACGGCCACATGACCCTCAAGGACGTGATCCGGCTGGGCAAGGCCCTGGAGCCCTTCCGCCTGGCCTGGTTCGAGGATCCCATGCCCTGGTGGGACATCGACGGCCACAAGGCGGTGACCGACGCCATCAACATCCCCACCGCGGCCGGCGAGGAACTCTACCTGTGGGATGGCTTCCGGGAAATGATTGAAAAGCGGGCGGTGGACATCATCCACCCGGACCTGCTTACCTCCGGTGGCATGTTGGAGACCAAGAAGATCGCGGACTACGCCGAACGGTACGGCCTGCCCACCGCGCTCCACTTCGCCGGCTCCCCCATCGCCTTCATGGCCAACGTCCACTGCGCCGCGGCCATCCCCAGCTTCGTGGCCCTGGAGCACCATGGCCTGGACCTGCCTTTCTGGACGGACCTGGTCACGGGCCTGCCGGAGAACTATCTGCAAGATGGCTACGTGGAGGTGCCGGACAAACCCGGCCTGGGCGTTGACCTCAACTACGAGGGCATCGAGGCCAACCTGCGCTTCCCGGGCCTCTTCGAGCCCACCGACGAATGGAACACGCCCAAGCTGGGCTTCTGGCAGCCGGACCGGCGTTGGGACAAATAGGGCGCCGCCGCATGGGAGGATGCCCAGAAAAAATGGAACACGGATGGGTAGGTCCGGTCTCCTGGCCGGACATCCGCACCCAACGGGACAGGAGCCCATGTCACGCAGGGATGCGTGACCTACCGGCCGGGTTCAGGGGGTGGGCGTGGGGGGAGTGGGCCGGGGCGGGGCAGCCGCGAAGATGCGGCCCAGGATCTCGGCCCGCTCCTCCGGCGTGGCCCAGCGGGGCTGGGCGTAGTCCTCCAGCACCGCGGTGAGGATCTCGGTGCCCAGCAGGCGCCCCTCGTAGATGGTGTGGCGGACCATCAGCTCCGTGCGGGTCTCCCAGCTCCACATCTGGTCGAAAAAGAGGTTGCCCAGCCCGTAGACAATGATGCCCGGCCCGTGGGGATCGTCTGGGCCGTAGGGCTCCAGGGCCTGGGGCACATGGCTCTGGACGCCGGTGACGATGTCCGCACCGGCCGCGCGCAGCTCCCGAAATTCCTCCACCTGCTGGCGGGTAGGCGTGGGCTCGTAGATCTCCAGGTACTGGAGCTCCACCGACACGATATCCACCTGCTGGGAGAGCTGGGCCACCCGCTCCAGGATCTCCCCTTTGTGGTCGTAGTAGTAACAGGCGCCGGGCTCGTCCTCGGTGGCCCAGGCCGTGTCCGGCCCGAAGGCCAGCACCGCCAGGAAGGCGAAGGTGTTGCCGTTGTGCTCCCAGAGGAGGGGGGCACAGGCCTCTTCCACATTCAGCCCGCTGCCGTAGATGGGGATACCCCTTTCCCGGTAGAACTGGAGGGAGCGCCGCGCGCCCTCCCGGCCGAAGTCGTTGACGTGGTTGCCGCTCAGCCCCACGATGTCCGTACCCAGGGCCTCCAGCGCCGCCCAGTAGCTGGTGTGGCTGCAGAGGATCAGATTGTTTTCGGTGTTGTTGACCACGCAATCGTCCAGGAAGGGCACCTCGTTGCTGATGTGGGTGATGTCGGCTGCAGCCAGGGTGTCCGAGATGTGCACGGTGGGGAAGAGGACGCCCCGGCGCTCCATGACTGCGGCCGTGCCCCTGCTCATGGCCGTGACGCCGGTCATGAGCAGGGTGGTCAGCCGGTCGGCCTGGCGATTGGTGCGGGGCTGGATGGCCGGCTGCAGCGCCTCGGCCAGGGGAGCCGCGGCCGCACCCCGTACGCTGAGGACCACGGTCAGGGGGTATGTGGCCGGATCAAAGCGGTTGTCCAGGGGGTTGGCGCCGTTCACCCGCAGCACCTTCCAGCGGGGGTGGAGCCGGTCGAAGGGCAGGATCCCCACCGCGGCCGGCTGTGCCTCCAGCGCGGCCATTAACTCTTCCGGCGCCAGGAACGGCCCGGCATAGGGACCCAGCAGGGGCGTCAGCATGGCCACGGTCTCTGGGGCGGCCAGGACGGGCACCTCGCCCTGCCCTTGCCACCCCTGTTGCAGGGCGTCCAGGGAGATCTCATCCCGCAGGGTGGCGAAGGGCACCACAGCGGCATAGATCCGCACGGCCAGGTGGGTGCCGGCCAGCCACCAGGGCGTCAGCTCCACCCGCGCGTGGGCCTCTGTCATGGAGGGCCCCAGGGCGACCGGGAGCACGGCGCCGCTGCTGGTGGTCACGGTCATGGGCTGGCTCAGGGCCTGGCGGAGGGGGGCGGCGAAGGAGTCCGGCAGGTTGGGGGCCAGGGCCACCGTCAGCGGCCCATCCAACGCCAGGGGCGTCGCCGTGGGCGCGGGGGTGACTGTGGGCAGCGAGACGGGCCAGGGGGACAGGGAGGGCGGGAGGTTCTGTGGCGCGTCTGGCCTGGCCGTCGCGGCACAGCCGGTCAAGAGTGCCAGCCCCACCAGCACCAGAATGCCCCGCCACGTTGGGCCATAACGGCTCCACGCCTGTCCCAATCGGCGGTCCTTGTCCATCCGCCACGGTAATCTACACTGTGTTTTTCGGATCATTCCGCCATGCCACCCGGTACGTTACGTCCCACGCACCTGCCACGCTGCCAAAGCGACCTGGGTGAGTATAGCAGAACAAATCAGGCGCCGACAAGGTGTTGCAGGGCCGGAGATATCGTTCGAGATCGTCGGTTTAAAGCCAAGGCTCATCTCCCAAATGTGTGCGAACCTGTTGGGTTCGCTGCGAAACCGGGGTGGGTAGCGCACATTTGTGGTAGATGAGCCAAAGCCAGATAGAGTGCTTGCTCCCGTGGGATCCCGGATGTACAATGCTGTCAACGTGAAACAAAACCCATACTTAAACGATTTGTGTGTTCATGGGAGGATGCCATGGAGGCGCGTGTGGCTATTGTCACCGGTGCGGCCAGCGGCATCGGCAGGGCGATCGCCGAGGGTTTAGCCCAGGTCGGTCACCAGGTTGTATTGGCCGACAGGGACGTCGACGCCGGTGAGGCCGTGGCCAACGCCGTGAAGGGGCTCTTCCTGGCCGTGGACCTGGCCGACGGAGCTGCCTGTCGGCGCCTGGTGGAGAAAACGCTCGCCCACTTCGGCCGAGCAGACATTCTCGTCAACAACGCCGGCTTCCAGCACGTGGCGCCTATCGACGAATTTCCAGAGACGGTCTGGCGCACCATGCTGGACGTCATGCTGACCGCGCCGTTTCTTTTGACCCAGGCCGTCTGGCCATCCATGAAGGAGCGAAACTGGGGACGGATCGTCAATATTGGCTCCATCCACAGCGTCGTGGCATCCCCCTTCAAGGTCGGCTATATCACGGCCAAACATGGTTTGTTGGGCCTGACCCGGACTGCGGCCCGGGAAGGTGGCCCATATGGCATTACCGTCAACGCGATTTTGCCCGCCTATGTGCGCACGCCCCTGGTGGAGCGCCAGATCGTTGACCAGGCCCGCATCCACGGCATCCCGCCGGACGCAGTGGTGGAGGAAGTGATGCTGGCACCAGCTGCCATCAAGCGCCTCATTGAGCCCCACGAAGTGGCATCTTTGGTCGCCTACCTCTGTTCGGAGCAGGCCGGCGCGATCACCGGCGCCGCCTGGACCGTGGACCTGGGCTGGACCGCCGCGTAGCCAGGATATCCATGCCGATTCAGGTTCCTATCCGGGGGAGCACACCATGCTAATCCTCTCGCGTTCCCATGTGGAAGCCCTCCTGTCCATGGAGGAGGCCATCGCTGCCGTGGAAGAAGGGTTCCGACAGCTGGCCCTGGGACAGGTGACCATGCCCCAACGCGCGGCCACGCCCGTGGAGCCACACCAGGGCCTGCACCTCTCCATGCCGGCCTACGTGGGCGGCCCGGTGGACGCGTTGAGCGTCAAGCTCGTCACCGTCTACCCGGAAAATCCGGCCCGCTTCGGCCTGCCCACCATCCAGGGCGTGATCCTGCTCCACGACGCCCACACAGGCCAGATCCTGGCCCTGGTGGACGCGGAGCATCTGACCGCCATGCGCACCGGCGCGGCCAGCGGGGTGGCCACCCGTTACCTGGCCCGCCAGGATGCGCGCCACGTGGCCATCTTCGGCGCCGGGCCCCAGGCCGCAGCCCAGCTGGAAGCCATGTGCGCGGTGCGGCCCATCGAGCGGGCCTTCGTCATCACCCGCACCGGCCGGCGCAACGCGGCGTTTTGCACCCGCATGGCCCGGCGGCTGGGCATCGAGGTGTTACCCTGTCACGATGCCCGGGCCGCGGTGGAATCGGCCGACATCATCTGCACCGCCACCAACTCCGCCATCCCCCTCTTCAACGGCAACTGGCTGGTCAACGGTACCCACATCAACGCGGTGGGCGCCTACACCACCGCCATGCGGGAGCTGGACACCACCACGGTGCGCCGCAGCCGGGTCTTCGTGGATCACCACCCCGCCGCCCAGGCGGAAGCCGGCGACATCATGATCCCGGTGGCCAACGGCGAGATCGGCTACGACCACGTGGCTGGCGAACTGGGGGACGTCCTGCTGGGGCGCGTCCCTGGCCGCACGGATGATAACGAGATCACCCTCTTCAAGTCGGTGGGCCTGGCCGTCCAGGACGCGGTGACCGTCGCCCGGGTCTACCAGTTGGCCCTGGCCCAGGGCGTAGGGCAGGACATCGCCCTGTGAGGGCCGCGCAACGGCAAGCGCGAGCGGGGGCGTATCCCCAACATGAACTACCAACCAACCGTACCACCAATGGAGTGATTGACCATGAACCTGACACAAGTTCCCTTCGGCACCACCAGCGATGGCATCGGGGTGGACCTCTTCACCCTCACCAACGACCATGGGGTCCAGGTCCAGTTGACCAACTACGGCGGCACCATCACCTCCTTCCTGGCGCCGGATGCCCGGGGCGAACTGGGCGAAATCAACCTGGGCTTCGACAGGCTGGAGGACTACCTGACCCGGAGCCCCTACTTTGGCTGTATCGTGGGGCGCTTCGGCAACCGCATCGCCAAAGCCCGCTTCCAGCTCCACGGCAAGGAGTACCGGCTGGCCCAAAACGACGGCGAACATCATCTCCACGGCGGGGTGAAGGGATTCGACAAGGTCGTCTGGCAGGCGCAGCCCTTCCAGAACGACGCCGGTGTCGGTGTACGGCTGGACTACCTCAGCCCCGACGGCGAGGAAGGCTATCCCGGCAACCTCTCGGTCACCGTCACCTACACCCTCACTCCCCAGGACGAACTGCGCATCGACTACCGGGCCACCACCGACCAGGCCACCATTCTGAACCTCACCAACCACGCCTATTTCAACCTGGCCGGCCACGGCACCATCCTGGACCATGTGCTCCAGATCTTCGCCGACCACTTCACGCCCATCGACGCCACCCTGATCCCCACCGGGGAAATCCGCTCGGTGGCGGGCACTCCCCTGGACTTCCGCCAGCCCACCCGCATCGGAGAGCGCATCGACCAGGACGACGAACAGCTCCGCTACGGCGGCGGCTATGACCACAACTGGGTGATCAACGGACCGGCGGGCACCCTGCGCCCCGCGGCCGTGCTGACAGAGCCCACCAGCGGCCGCCGCCTGGAGGTCCACACCACCCAGCCCGGCATGCAGTTCTACAGTGGCAACATGATGCCCGACTCCCTGCCCGGCCGGGGCGGCCAGGTCTACACCAAACGGTCGGGCCTCTGTCTGGAAACCCAGCACTTCCCAGACTCGCCCAACCACCCCAACTTCCCGTCTACCGTGCTGGAACCGGGCCAGGTCTACCAGGAGACCACGGTGTTCAAGGTGGGAACCACAGCCTGAATGCCCGGACGAACGATGAGGGACCACCATGCCACGCTACAATCTGCACGTTAACGGTCGCACCCACCGGGTGGAGACGGAGCCTGAAACGCCCCTGCTCTTCGTCCTGCGCAACGACCTGGGACTGAAGGCCGCCAAGCTGGCCTGTGGCCTGGAGCAGTGCGGCGCCTGCAAGGTGCTGGTGGACGGCCGGGCCGTTCCGTCCTGCCGGCTCCCCGTTGTCCAGGTGGCCCACAGCCAGATCGTCACCCTGGAAGGCATCAACCCGCCGGGAAAACTGCACCCGGTCCAGCGGGCCTTCATCGCGGAGCAGGCCGCCCAATGCGGCTACTGCACCGCGGGCATGGTGCTGGCGGCCATTGCCCTGCTGGACGAACATCCCCACCCCGACGACGCGACCATCCGTGCGGCCATGGCCCGGCACCTCTGCCGCTGTGGCAGCTATGACCGGATCCGCCGGGCCATCCGCCGGGCAGCCCAGGAGGTGAACCCATGAACGCACCCACCGTTGACCTGCCCGATGCCCTCCGCCGCTACCCGGAACTGGACGCCTGGATCCAGATCCAGGAGGATGGCACCATCGTCGTGTTCAGCGGGAAAGTGGAAATCGGCCAGGGCATCCGCACGGTCATCGCCCAGATAGCCGCCGAGGAGCTGGACGTCTCCCTGGAACGCATCCAGGTGGTGCTGGCCGACACCGGGCGCACCCCGGACGAAGGCTACACCGCCGGCAGCAATTCCACCCAGGGCAGCGGCGGGGCCGTACGCTTTGCCGCGGCTGAGGCCCGCCAGGTGCTCCTGGAACTGGCGGCGGAACATCTGGCCGCGCCCCTGGAGCGCCTGACTGTCCACGACGGCATCATCGTGGATCCGGTGACCGAAAACTACGTAAGCTACTGGGAGCTCATGGGGGGACGTCCCTTCCGCCGCCAGGTCACCGGCCGCACCCGTCCCAAAGATCCCGGCCAGTACACCCTGGTGGGCCAGCCCATCCCCCGCCTGGACATCCCGGCCAAGGTGGTGGGCCAGCCTGTCTTCGTGGATGACATGGAGCTACCCGGCATGGTGCACGGCCGGGTGGTGCGGCCACCAGCCGTCAACGCCACCCTGGCAGCCGTGGACCGGACCGGGGTGGAACGGCTGCCGGGGGTGCTGGCTGTGGTCCAGGATGGCAGCTTCCTGGGCGTGGTGGCCCGCCGGGAGGAACAGGCCGTGCGGGCTGCGGAGGCTCTGCGGCAGGCAGCCCGCTGGCAGGGGGAGACCGTCCTGCCTTCCCACGAGGAGATCTTCGACCACCTCCGCGCCGCGCCGGCCCAGAGCCTGCTGGTGGTGGACGGCACGCCGGTGGACGATCCCATCCCACCGGTAGTGCCGCCGGCGGAGGCTGCCCAAACCCTGACGGCCACGTACTACCGGCCTTTCCTCATGCATGCCGCGCTGGGGCCCTCCTCGGCCCTGGCCCAGTGGCAGGACGGCCGCCTCACCATCTGGACCCACAGCCAGGGCGTCTACCCGCTGCGGGGGGCGCTGGCCCAGGTTCTGGAGATGGCGCCGGAGGACATTCGGGTGATCCACGTGGAGGGCCCAGGCTGCTATGGCCACAACGGCGCCGACGACGCCGCGCTGGACGCCGCGCTGCTGGCCCGGGCCACCCCGGGACGGCCGGTCCTGCTCAAGTGGAGCCGGGAGGATGAACATCGCTGGGAGCCTTACGGACCGGCCATGGCCATTCAGATCCAGGCCAGCCTGGACGCCCAGGGGAGGGTCGTGGACTGGAACCACGACGTCTGGAGCTACTCCCATTCAGGCCGCCCCAGGCCCCGCGCCGATGGCTCTACCCTGTTGGCAGCCCGGCATCTGGCCCGGCCCATCCTGCCGCCGCCGCCCCGGCCGGGCCGGGGCCGTCATGGCGGCAGCCACCGCAACGCCGACCCGCTCTACACCTTCCCCCGGCGGCGCATCGTCAAGCACTTTGTGGCGGATAGCCCCCTGCGCACCTCCTCCCTGCGTAGTCTGGGGGCCTTCGCCAACGTGTTCGCCATTGAATCGTTCATGGATGAGCTCGCGCGGGCCGCGCAGGCGGATCCGGTGGCGTTCCGCCTGCGTCATCTGGGCGACTCCCGAGCCGGGCAGGTGCTCCAGGCGGCCGCGGAACGGGTGGGCTGGCAGCCGGGCGTCCGGGCCGGCGGCGAAGGCCAGGGCCGCGGCCGGGGCATTGCCTTTGCCCAGTACAAGAACGAAAAGTGTTACGCCGCGGTGGTGGTGGATCTGGAGGTGGAGCGGGAGAGCGGGGCGATCCGGCTTCAGCGCATCACCATCGCCGCGGACGCGGGCCAGATCATCAACCCGGATGGCTTGCGCAACCAGCTCGAAGGCGGCGCCATCCAGGCCGCCAGCTGGGCGCTGAAAGAGGCAGTCCGCTTTGGCCCCGAGGGGCTGGCCAGCCGCGACTGGCAGACCTATCCCATCCTGACCTTTGACGAAGCGCCCGAGGTGGACGTACTCCTCATCGACCGGCCTGGGGAGCCCCCCCTGGGGGCCGGGGAAGCCACCGTGGGGCCGACGGCCGCGGCCATCGCCAACGCGGTCTTCCATGCGGTGGGAGTCCGGTTGCGTCACATGCCCTTCACGCCGGAGCGGGTGCGCGCGGCCCTGCAGGAAGAGGCGTCTTGAGTCGATGCAAGAGTGGGGAAGGGGTCCACACCGTTGGGGTGAATCCATAACCGGCCATCGGTAGGGGACAGTACCTACCGAAGGGTCGCCCCGATGTCTCCCGGCAATGCCGGCGAGTGGGAATTTCCGGCACCGACAGTCTCCGCATCGGGGGCGTAGATGAGGGTCACGCGGTCCGGCTCATCGCCCGGTGCGATCAGGAAGGGGCCCAGCCGGGCACGGCGGCCTGTGCCGTCTGGCGGCAACAGCGAACCCACCGGCACGGTGGATTCCATGGGGCAGGGCAAGCCGAAAAAGCGGCAGATCTGCCCGACCGTGCTCTCGGCATGGAAGCTGAGCTGGAGGTCAGGGGCGAAGGACAACGCCCCGGCTTCGGGGTCGAAGAGTTGATCCATCAGCGGCTTGATCCGGGTCCGCATGGCGACGAACACGTGGTCGCCCGGTTGAAGGACCGTGGCTCCACGCGGGATGATCACCTTTTCGCCCCGGACGATGAGGGTGACGACGACCTCGTCTGGCAGGGCCAGGTTGCGGAGGAGTTGACCAGCCACGCGCGCCGTAGGGGCCACCGTGTATTCTACAATCTCGCCGTCCACGTGCCGCAGTGCGTTGATCTCCACGGAAACCGGCGGTGCCGGATCTGCCGGGCGGGCGAGCTTGAGCCAGCGCGCCACGAGGGTCAGCGACCACCCCTGGGTGATGGCAGAGACGAGCACGACGAAGAAGACGACATTGAAAAGGGCTTCGCTCCCCGGTATGCCTGCCATGAGGGGGAAGGTGGCCAGGGTGATGGGGACGGCCCCTTTCAAACCTACCCACGAGATAAAAGCCAGTTCGCGCAGCCGGAAGCCGAAGGGGAAGACAGAGATGGTCACGGCCAGGGGGCGGGCAACCAGGATCAGCACGAGGGCGATCAGCAACCCACTGCCTGCGACGGCGAGCAAACGGCTCGGAAAGCTCAGCAGCCCCAACATCACGAACAGCACAATCTGCCCCAACCACGCGGCTGCGTCGTGGAAAAACCGAATGCCACGCCGAAATACGATAGGGCTATTGCCCAGCACGATCCCGGCCAGGTATACGGCGAGAAAGCCACTTCCGCCCAGCACGGCCGCCAGGCCAAAGACGAGCAAGCTGAAAGCCAGCGCGAGGAGCGGATAGAGTCCCGGGTAGTCGAGATTCATGTAGTTGATGGCCCATGCTGCGACACGGCCCATGCCGATTCCTACAGCCGCGCCAACACCAAACTGGAGGAGAAACAAGAGAAAGAGGGCCGCTGCCGAACTGGCCGTGCCGGTGATAATTCCCACCAGGCCCAGGGTCAGAAAAATGGCCATGGGGTCATTGGAGCCGCTCTCCACTTCGAGGGTGGCCGCCAACCGCTCCGGCAACTTGACCCCACTTGTGCGGAGGATGGAGAAGACCGCCGCAGCGTCGGTGGAGCTGATGATGCCGCCCAGGAGCATCCCATAGAGCAGCGGCACATCTAATATCCACATGGCCGCGAGGCCCGTTAACACCGAGGTCAGGAGGACACCCACTGTGGCCAGCGAGAGGGCCGGGCGCCATGCTAAACGGAGGGAGGCCAGCGACGTGCGGAGCCCACCGTCGAAAAGGATGAGCGCAAGCGCCACGCTTCCTACGCTGTTGGCAAGGCTGTAATCTTCGAACGGAATTCCACCCAGCCCCTCGGAGCCGGCCAACATCCCCACGGCTAGAAACAACACCAGCATGGGCATCCCCAGCCGCGCCGAGAACTTGCTGGACGCGATACCAAGAAGAAGCAGAATCCCTGCCAGGAGCATCATCGCGTTCATGGAGCCCATGGCTACCAGTTTACCACATCCTGCCCCAACTAGTTGACCGGCAATTTCATTATTTCATCATCATATTCGACACTTGCTCCGCCACCTGTGGCAGGGCTATGATAAAATTTCGGGCAAGACGGCTGCTCGTTGGGACTGCTGAAATTCTTGCCCCCTGGCAAATACCCGAAGAGGAGCAGTTGCTCTGTCCACGCTGATGCCAATATGGAAATCATGACGCGAAAGGAAAGGCCTTGTGAAGCTCAGTACCAAGATCTTGATTCTTGCTTTGGCTTTGATCCTGATCGGCAGTACAACGGCCTGGCTGGTTCAAACAAACGGAGGTCAGGTAGCAATCAAAAATGTTCGTTTTGCCGGGTCGAACGGCATCGTACAAAACGCGACCCTGTACATTCCCAAGGGTGTCACGAAAGAGAATCCGGCTCCCGGCATCGTTGCCATCCATGGCTACATTAACACCAATGAGACCCAAGCTGGATTCGCCATCGAATTTGCACGACGTGGTTATGTGGTCCTGGCAGTGGATCAAACTGGTCATGGATACTCAGATCCGCCTGCTTTCGCCAATGGGTTTGGCGGGCCACCGGCTCTCGCGTTCATGCATACCCTTGACATTGTCGATCAAAACAACATTGGCCTGGAAGGGCACTCCATGGGTGGTTGGGCGTCGCTCATTGCCGCAGCAACCTATCCAGATGGATACAAATCCATCGTGTTGGAAGGTTCGTCCACCGGCACCTTTGGCGCCCCGGACGGTACGCCGACCTTTCCCCGCAATTTGGCCGTGGTCTTCTCCAAATATGACGAATTTTCGGCCTTGATGTGGGGCGCTCCAGTTCCGGTCGATATTGTTGCCACGGACAAGCTGAAGACCCTCTTTGGCACCGACGAAAACGTTGTTCCAGGCCAACTTTACGGCTCCATTGAAGATGGCACCGCGCGTATCCTGTATCAACCACCGGTTACCCACCCTGGCGACCATCTATCGACTCAGGCCATTGGCCATGCCATTGACTGGTTTCAGAGGACGCTGGACGGAGGCCAGCCTATTCCCCCTTCCAACCAAATCTGGTACTGGAAAGAAATCGGCAACCTGGTGGCCCTGATAGGTATGGTCCTGCTGTTGTTCGCCGCCGGCATGATCTTGCTCCAAACACGTTTCTTTTCCGAACTGCTCGAGCAGCCGGCGCCCGCCAAAGCCGCCAAGGGGATTGGCTGGTGGGTAGCCGCGCTCATCTTTGTCATTCTGCCGCCCTTGACCCTGTTTCCGTTTAAGGGGTTGTTTGAAGTGCTGGGGTGGCAGGCCAGTGCCCTCTTTCCACAGAACATCACCACCCAAGTTATCATTTGGACCACGCTTTTGGGGGTTATTTCCCTGGTACTATTCCTGTTGTGGCATTTCGCCCTAAACCGCGCTACAAACCCCAACGGAGACCATTACGGGATAACTTGGGGGAGGAAAATTCTGTGGCGTAAGGTCGGTAAGTCTTTCCTGCTGGCCTTTTTGGTTGCGCTGGCCGGGTATGTCTCTTTACTGCTGGTGGCCTTCTTCTTCAAAACAGATTATCGGTTCTGGGTCTTTGCCGTTAAACCGATGAATGCCCTGCAATTTCGCATTTCCCTCTCGTATCTGATTCCGTTCATATTTTTCTTTTTGGTCGCCGGTACGATTCTCCATGGTCAATTACGCCGTGAACATATGGGGATGGGTCGGGAGATGCTGCTAAATTGGGTGTTGATGGTGATCGGCTATATCGGCCTCTTGCTCTACCAGTACATCCCGCTCCTGGCTGGTCACACATTGGCAAACCCGGCAGAGCCGTTGTGGACGATCATTGCCTTTCAGTTCTTGCCATTGATGACCATCGTAGCATTGGTCAAAACCTATTTCTTCCGCAAGACGGGCCATATTTACGTGGGCGCTTTTCTGAGTGCTGTGCTCATCACCTGGATTGTAGTCGCCAGCCAGGCTATCCACTTTGCGTTCTAGACAGAGCTAGATTTCCCCACAAACGACGCAGGGAGCGTTCCCTTTCGAACGCTCCCTGCACCACCCATGTATTGCCCCTTCACGACGTCGATCAACAACCTCATTCATTGCCCCGCAACAACATCCCCCGCAGGGCCCTCCGACCTACTCGCTGGCCCCGATGCGGAGGACCGAACTGGCAGAACGGCCCCAGGTCGTCGTGTCGTACATGGCGGCCGCCTCTGCCGGCAGGGACAGGAAGTGCCCCTCCTGGGTGGCCCGGGCCAGGTAGGAGTAGGTGTGTAACCCCGGGCTCAGCTCTGTGATGAAGAAGCTCACCCGATCGCCCCAAATCTCCTTGTGGTTGTACCCATATTCCTGCCAGTACAGAACCGGCTCCAAGAAATCAGCAGCCACGTGGCTGGTTGTGTTGAGCCCTTCATTCAGTGCCTCCAGCCCACCGGGCAGCCGATCCTCTACCAGAAGGTAAAAGGCCCGCTCCGACACCCGCACACTTAACAGAACCTGCACCAACTGCCCCGCGGCCACCCACGCCACTTCCTGACCGCTGACCGGGTCCAGGTAAAGACGGCGGATTTCCACATTGCCCGCCGGCCCAATCTCGGCCTGGGGCAGATACAGGCGCTGCTGAATGGTGTAGTACAGGGGGCCGGCCGTGGCCAGGAGGACCACCTGATTGTCGCCAGGTGCCATCTGTCCAGCCGGGATGATCACCGTGCCGGTCAGTTCACCGAGCCCCAACGCCCCGCCGGCTATGGACTCCCCATTCAACTGAACCGTGTAGCCGGCATCCGGGATCGCTTCCTGATTGGCCAGCAGATGATCCGTCAGCGCCAGGAGGGTGAAAGCCGTCTCATTGGTGCTGCCCCATCCCTCGCCCCGGCGTTGGGCCATCAGCCAGCGCACGATGCCAGCTTCCAGGGGATGACCCGGCCGAATCTGGACGAAGGCGCTGAGGGCCAGGGCAGTGCTGCGTACGCTGGAGGCCATGTTCTTCTGGTAGTAGTGGCCGTCCTCCGCCGGATTCAACCAGTAGACATGGTCTTCCTCCACCGTGGCGGCCGCCGCGAGGGCATCCAACCACTCCTGGGCCAGGGGTTCCAGGCCCAGTCGATACAGGGAAAGGGCCAGCGCGGCCTGGCTGAAGGCATCCTGGGGCGAGCCAGGCTGTTCCATCTCCGCCGCCAGGGACCGGGTGGCTTCCAGATCCCCCTGGCCGGCCATGGCCATGCTGTACAGGGCAAAGGCACGGGTGCGCAGATCCATTTCCGCCAGATGGGCAGCCAGCCAAGACACACCCCGGTCGATCACCTGGGGATCTACCGGATACCCCGCCTCGGCCGTGACGGCCAGCCCAAAGACCACCCAGGCCGTCTGATAGTCCTGGCTGCTGTCGTCATACCACCAGCCCCAACCGCCGTCGTTGTGCTGGTAGCCGTACAGCCGCTGCACGCCGGCGTCGATGAGCAGAGGCAGATCGACCGCCAGGGTTGAATGGTCGATGCCGATCTGGTGAAGGGCCCGGCCGACCACCGCATTCGGCAAGGCCCGGCTCATGGTCTGTTCGACACAGCCATAGGGAAAGCCCGTCAGATATTCCAGGCCCTGGAGCATGCTCCCGGCGATGGAGCGACTCAGCTCGATCCGGACCTGGCTCATGGCAAGGGCCCCTGGCGGAAGCTGCACGGTCGCCGTGAATGCCCCCTCGACCAGGCCCACCTGGTTGATGACCTCGGGCACGGCCAGGGGGCGAATCTCCAGCGGCAGCTCGACGCTGTCGCCCAAGGTGGAGGCCTCGTCCACAGCCCAGACCGTCAGCTCCACCTGGCCGGGTATGAGCGCTTGGGCAGGCCAGCCCACCACCTTCACCTCCCCCGGCTCCAGGCGGAGGGTCTGGGTGACGGCGTCCTGGAGAGCCAGGAGGGCATCGTCGCCCTGGAGGCCCACGGCCAGTTGGCGCACCTGGTCGTCATGGTTCTGGACGAGGGCGGAGATGGCCAGCTCGTCGCCGGCAGTCAGCCCACGAGGCAACAAGGGGCGGACCACAATGGGCTGCCAGGTGGTGATGTGGGTGTACGCCTCACCGACCTGGGTCTCCGGGCCGGTCGTGGCTTTGACCGTCATGCGCCAGCGGGTCAGATTGTCCGGCAGGGTCACGGTCACCGTGGCCCTGCCTGTGGCGTCGGTCTGAATCGCCGGCAGCCACAGGGCCGTGTCGGCGAAATCCCGCCGAGGCGAGGCCAGCAGCCCGCCGTCCCCGCCGCCGCCGCCCCCACCGCCCAGCCAGCGTATCAGCGCCATGCCGTCGTAGGTGCGCACCCCATGTTCCCGCTCTGCGTAGAAGGCATCGAAAATTGGCCCCGCCAGATCCTCACTCAGGGCAAAGATGGCCTCATCCACCAGCGCCAGGGAGAGCTCTGCTACCACAGGCTGGCCGGCCTCGTCCGTCACCTGGACAGCGAAGGTGGCCTCCTCCCGGGGCCCGTAACGCTCCCCGTCGGACAGGATGGCCACGCGCAGCGTCTTGTCGGTGACCGGCACATGCAGCTCCACCTGGTCCTGGCGTAGCCGGCTGTCGGGCAAGTTGGTCCAGGTGGCGTCGGTGAGGCGGGTATCCTGGGCCTCCCAGGTGCTGATGGTGACAAAGATGTTGGGGGCGTCGTCGGCCTGAACGGGCAGTTCGACGACGGTGAGCGGGCTGTGGAGCTGGACCAGTTGCTCCCGACGGGTGGTGCCCCTTTCCACGGTCAAGAGGGCGGGACCGTCGGTAGCGGACTCCACCACCAGGCGGGCCACATCACCCGGTGCGAAGGTATCCTGCTGGGCCCGGATGCGCAGGTCGCCCTGGTTCGACGTGATCCACGGGCTGGTCTGGTCGAAGACATAGAGCCAGGTGCTGT
This sequence comes from Litorilinea aerophila, assembly GCF_006569185.2. Classification (NCBI taxonomy): domain Bacteria; kingdom Bacillati; phylum Chloroflexota; class Caldilineae; order Caldilineales; family Caldilineaceae; genus Litorilinea; species Litorilinea aerophila. The sequence goes on from NZ_VIGC02000001.1 coordinate 202,198, forward strand.
AGCCGATGGCGTTCCCCAGGCTGTCGGTGGCGTCTGCTCGCAACTCGTAATAGCCCGGCTCATCCACCGTCAGTGGCAACTGGACCTTGCCCTCGCCGTCGGTATTGAGGCCAGCCTGGGGCGTCAATGCCCTCTGTTCCGCGCCAGGTCGGCCGTAGGGGATCAGCGCGAGTTCCACCCCACGGTCGCTCACCGGCGTTCCGTCAATGCCTGCCGCCGTCAGGGTAACCGTGAAGGGCACGCCGGGTTGCTTGAAGTAGCCATCCGTCTCCAACGTCAGGGCTTCGGCAGCGCTGTAGACATGGAAAACGGCCAGACTGCTCCCGGTCTGATGGCTGCCGTCATCCACGCTGGCTTCCACGCCCCAGATGGTCTGGAGCAGGTCTGCCTGCCAGGAGACAGGATGCCCTGTGTTGCCCATCTGGGCAGTGAAGGTGATGGTGAGACGGCCCTGGGCATCGGTACGCGCGTGCACGGGCGGCTGGGACGACTCATACCACGTGTACGCTTCCCGGGTGTCCGGGTCCCACCACTGGCGAGGGGCCAGCTCAAACTGGTGGAGGACCACCTGAGCATCGGCCACCGGCTCGCCAAACAGATAGGCCGCGGAGAGGGTCACCGTAACCATCTCACCCACCACCAGCTGGCCGGCATGGGTTTCCACCGCCACGGCGTAGTCCGGCTTGCGGTAATCCTGGACCTTGAATGTCTGGCGGTGGTTTTCGCCATCCAGGGCGATCTCCACCTGGTAGTCGCCCAGCATGGCCCCCTCGGCCAGCTGGAAGGCGCCATGGGCAGTCCCGAAGCCATTTGTGGTCAGCTCCAGGCTCTGGACCAGGTTGTTGCGGGCGTCCCGCAGGCGGGCGATGAGGGGCGTGCCGCCAGGTGGCAGGCCGATGACCGCGTCGTCATCCTGTCGGACAATGGTCTTAAAAAACACCGTCTGTCCCGGGCGATAGATGGGGCGCTCGGTGTAGGTATGGACAGCGTAGCGCTGCGCGGCCGGTGCCGGCTCCCACCATCCCCACCCCAGATCCCCTCGGCTCTGCCACTCGGGGCTCAGGCCGATGGCGGTCACGTCATCGGCCACCCGGGCAATCACCATGAGGGGCTGGGGATCTTGCGCCAGGGCCGTCCGATAGAGGCCGTGGGCGTCGGCCCTGCCCTGGGCCAGCCGGGACCCATCCCGGGCGTAGATTTCCACGTCGGCGTTTGCCGCTGGCGCCCCGTTGATATCCGTCACCCAAGCCACCATCTGGCCTTCGGCCTGTTTGATCACCAGGACATGCCGGCTCAGGATCACCAGGAGCTGATCGTTCACCTGGCCAGCCGTCAGGTTCAGGAGGTACAGGCCGGGCGCCACAGTGGGCGGGATCTGGGTTTCCTGGGCGAAGTCTGCGTACTGGGCGGTGGACCGGCGGGCGACAGATTGCTCCCAACGGGTTTCCAGGGGCAGATCTGCGAAATCGATCAGGAGATCTTCGTATCCGGCCACGCCCCGAAACCCGGAAGCGTAGCGATCCAGGAATTGGGGAAGCTCCAACCGGTACAGCTCGAACTGAACAGGGATAGGCAGTTGATTGAGCACAGAGAACTGGATCGCCCGACGGCCATCTGCATCCACCACCTGGGCATTGGCGCCCCAGCCAAAATGGGCCACATTGTCCCGCCCGGTGGTGTTGAACGACCAGGAAAAGGGGCGGCGCAGGAGGGGCTGGCTGTCTGCTGTCAGGGCCGTCGTGGCCAGGGTGACGGTGTAGGTGGTGTGTTCGGCCAGATAGTCCTGTTCAGGGCGGAAGATCAAGGTATTGTCCTGCCAGGAGAAGCCGCCGGGGACAGCAGGAGTAATATGAAAAGCCGCTTCGGTGCTGGCGGGATCCATGGCTCCCTCGAACTCCATTTCCACCGCCGCAGCCGGGTGAACCCATTCGCCATCCAGTGGGTAGGTGCGCAGGATGGGGGGCGGTGTGGTAAAGGAGATGGCCGGCGGAGCGGGCATGGGCTCCCCCTGGCTGTCCTGGAGGCCGTGTTGAAAGCGGAGAACAAAATCCAGCTCAGGCGGAAGGGGCGCCACCGGCGTCAGAGTGAGCATGTGGCCGTCGTCGCTCCAGCTCCAGTCGAAGTCCATGGGCGGCTCGGTGGACAGGCTCTGCCGGACGCTCTCGGGATCCATGGCGTAGTTAAAGACCAGGACCACGGGCGCATCCCGGGCCAACAGGGTGGGATAGCTGGCGTAGGAGAGAACCTCTGGCGGGGTGTACGAGAGCGCCAGACCATCGCCCATGCGATCCCCCTGGAGGTCAGCAGCCGTACCGGCTAAACGGAAATGGTACTCCACGCCGGGGATGAGGGGAGAATCCACCGACGCGATCAGGGTGAGATTTTGCCAGTGCAGGGACAGGGTCGAGGCCGGCTCCGTGCCCAGGGCAGCCGCCACGCTGGCCGGATCCATGGGCCGGTCGAAGGTGACGTACAGCTTCGGGCGCCGCGGTTCCGGCCAGCCTGGGTCCAGGTAGGCATTGGTGACGAAAGCGGGCAGGTGGATATCCTCCTGGGCAGAGACAGGTCTCCCCACCTGACAGATCAAGAAAATCAGGGCGAGCAACACGGCACCCCTCATTCGACGTACCATGTTTTTTCCTCCTTCAGGGAAAAAGAAACGCAGAGGGATAAGCGGTGGGAGACCGATGGGGCATGGCGATCCACGGGCATGCAGATGCCTGCAACCATTATAGGAAGGCCTCCCCGGCATGTTGGACCAAATTCAGACCATTTGCCTACGCAGCGGCCCGTCAAGCGGGCGCCTGCTTTCGGCCATCAGGGCCCATGCCACGCTCTCCATGGTCCAGTTTGGCAGGGCTCACCCAAAACCATTTCAAAACATTGACAAAACCATAACAACGTGCTAAGATAGGGCCACGTGACCGAATCACGGAACTCGACGGCCAGATCCGCCATGGCACCCCAAGATGCAGCAGGTACAGGGAGTTTCCAGTCCGCCATGGGATGCCCCCACGGGAAACAGTTGCCGATCCTTGCCGTCAAGTTCCACGTTCTCTTCAAAGCAGGGGGAAACCGTGACTGCCCAAACTTCCGCCTGGGAGGAGCGTCTGCTCCAGCAGGCCCTGCCCCACCTGGCCCTTCACCTGCCCCGGTCGAGCCAGCCCATCCCGTCGGACCCGACCCTGCGCCGGGCCTACCGCCACTGTGCCCGGATCGCCGCCCGACACAGCCGCTCCTTTACCTGGGCTTCGGCCCTCCTGCCCCCGGCGAAGCGGCAGGCCATCCGCGCCCTCTACGCCTTCTGTCGCACCACCGACGACCTGGTGGACCGGCCCCAGGGCGAGCCCACCCGGCAACTGGAAGCCTGGGAACAGCGCCTGGCCCACCCCGATCCCGACGACCCCGTGCCCTGGGCCTGGGCCGATACCCGGGTGCGCCACGCCGTGCCGGACGCCTACGCCCGCCAGCTCATCCACGGCGTCTCCCGGGATCTCTACCAGCACCGCTACGAGACCTTCGCCGACCTGGCCGTCTACTGCTATGGGGTGGCATCCACCGTGGGGTTGATGAGCATGCACATCGTCGGCTTCGCCGGCCCCGAAGCTGTCCCCTACGCGGTGAAGCTGGGGGTGGCCCTCCAGCTCACCAACATCCTGCGGGATGTGGCCGAGGACTACCGCAACGGCCGGATTTACCTGCCCCAGGCAGAACTGGCGGCCTTTGGCCTGGATGAAACCGACCTGGCCCGGGGGGTGGTGACGCCAGCCTGGCGGGCCTTCATGCAGATGCAGATTGCCCGCAACCGTCGCCTCTACGCCGAGGCCTGGCCGGGGATTCGCCTGCTGAACCCCGATGGACGCCTGGCCATAGCTGCGGCCGCCGACCTCTACCGGGCCATCCTGGACGACATCGAGGCCCACGATTACGACGTGTTCAGCCGTCGCGCCCACATCGGCACATGGGCCAAGGTGCGGCGGGTGGCCCGTCTCTGGCTTCTTCACAAATAGGGAAATCCCATGCAAACCGACCCACGTCCCGAGTCCCAGCCGCCGGAGACGTTGCCCCCTGCTTCCCCGGTATCCGGCCGCCCCAGGCCGGCAGCCACAACCGAGAGTACGGCCTGGTCCTTCCCCCGTCCCAGGCTGGTGGTCAGCCGCTGCCTGAATTTTCACCACTGCCGCTACGACGGCAGCCTCATTCCCAACAGCATCATCGCATCCCTGCAGGACTATGTGGAGTTCGTGCCCATCTGCCCGGAGGTGGAGATCGGCCTGGGTGTGCCCCGGCCGCCCGTCCGCCTGGTGCAAGGCGAAGGGGAGATCCGGCTGGTCCAGCCCGACACCGGCCGGGATCTGACCCAGGCCATGGCGGAGTTCAGCACCACCTTCCTGGGCAGCCTGCCGCCGGTGGATGGTTTCATCCTGAAGAACCGCTCGCCCTCCTGCGCCATTCAGGACGCCCGGGTCCATGTGGAAGCAGGGGCCAGGGGTGGCGCCCCAGGCCGACGCCCGGGGCTCTTCGGCGCCGCGGTGCTGGCACGCTTCCCTCTGCTGCCGGTGGAGGATGAAGGCCGGCTGACCAACCGGGCCATCCGGGAGCATTTCTTCACCGTCATCTTCGCCCTGGCCCGCCTGCGCCAGGTGGAGGCAAGCGGGAAGATGGCCGCGCTGGTGGAGTTCCACAGCCGCTACAAGCTGCTCCTCATGGGGCTGGACCAGCTCCGGACGCGGGAATTGGGCCGCATCGTAGCCAACCACGCTCGCCTCTCCTTCCCTGTGGTGGTGGCCCGCTATCGCACGGCCCTGCAATGGGCGTTTCAGCAGCCACCGGCCCGCCCGGCCATGGTGAATGTACTGATGCACGCCCTGGGCTACTTCTCTCGCCAGCTCCACCCCAGGGAAAAAGGCTACTTTTTGGAGATGTTGAACGAATATCGGGAGGGGCGGTTGCCCCTGAGCACGCCGGTGGGGGTGTTGCGGGCCTGGGTGGTCCGCTTTCAGGATCCCTACCTGGCCGGCCAGGCCCTCTTTCACCCCTTCCCCACCCCGCTGGTGGATCTGAACGACTCCGGCAAAGGACGCTCCGCCTGACGGACCGCCATCAAATCACCGGCCACAAACACAGCGCCGACCTAAAAGGTCGGCGCTGTGACATTTCCCACGAATCCTTTGACAGCCGTCCTCCATAGTGGCGCACTGTGTGGATGCGTCCACGTGCCCAGGCGGGTTCTGTTGGAGGAGCGGAAATAGGGAGGGAAAGGATCAGGCAGCTACGTCACGTCGGCTGTGCCGGATTTGCAGCAACATTTATGTACATGCACAATAGTGGTACAATTGTACATGACTCCCCTGCAAAAAGGGCATTTTTAAACGCAAAGGCGCAGAGGCGCAAAGAAACGCAGGAAAGAGTAACCCGAATCAGCGTTCATCTGCGTGGGTCCGCGTCCTGACTTGACCTTTGTGCAGTAGAGCCACAATTGTACATAATGGAGTGAAAAGGGGGCGCCAGTTATGGAAGTCGTGGTCGACGCATCAGTCATCATCGCCGTTATCGCCAATGAACCTCAAAAACAAAGACTTATCACTCTCACCACTGGCGCAGACTTAATCGCCCCTTTTTCAATCCATTGGGAAATCGGGAATGCGTTCTCCGCAATCCTCAAGAAGGGACGAATCACCTTGCATCAAGCGATTCGGGCCATTGCGATCTACCAAAACATCCCGATACGTTTTGCCGAAATCGAATTGGAGAAATCGCTAAAAATCGCTGCTGAGTTGAACATCTATGCTTACGATGCTTACTTGATCTGCTGTGCCTTGAAATACAACGCTCCCCTACTTTCTCTGGATCAAAATTTGGTTCGACTGGCACAGATGCAAGGAGTGAACGTGATAGAGGTGGAGCCATGAATGTCTACACGTACAGCGAAGCTCGTCAGAAATTGGCCACCCTGCTGGACAAAGCCTTGCAGGAAGGGGCGGTTCTCATCAAGCGCAAGGACGGACAGGTTTTCGTCGTAAAACCCCAAAGCCCACAGAATTCGCCCCTGGATGTGGAGGGAATAGAGCTGAATCTCAACGCCGACGAGATTATCGCCTTTGTGCACGAAGGCAGACGCACCCCGAACCCGTGAGTGCACAGGTTCGGAGCGTACAGCCCGATATCTGTTTTCCCCCAACGGTTGGAATGATCCCCGTCGCGCGATATGATGCCTGTTTGAAACCGACAGGGCGGGCTGGTAGCCCGCCCTGCATGAATTGATTCCGATGGATGGGGACGCCTCGCTCCCCGGCCGGACAGGGCTGCTTGCCCGTTGTCACATATCCTTGTGTGACCTGCGTACTGAGGGGACAAGCAGCTTGTACATGACATAGGCATCTACATAGCCATATGTTGGGTGCCGGAAAGCTTCCGGCAGGGTACCGACGATCTCGAAACCGAGCTTTTGCCAGAGACGCACAGCGCCCTGGTTGGTGGACACAACCAGGTTGAACTGCATGGCCCGAAAGCCACGGCGACGGGCTTCCTCCTGCGAATGCTGACACATGGTGGACGCGATGCCCCGACCCCGGGCATGCTGACCTACCACATAGCCACAGTTGCAGACGTGGGATCCCTGTCCTGGTTGATTGGGTTTGATGTAGTAGGTGCCAAGAATCTGGCCGTCTTCATCTTGGGCCACAAAGGTGGCAGCAGGGATCTCTACCCAGTGCCTGTGCGCTTCTTCCTCAGAAATATCCCTGGCAAAGCTGTAGGTTTCGCCGGCGCGGAAGACCGGCTCCAGGATACGCCAGACGTCGGGCCAGTCCACAGGATGAAAGAGTCGAACAGTGATCATGACGAACAGGTGAAATTCTCTCCATCTGTCGGGCTGCACCAGTACAGTCTGGCGTCAATACCACGGCAGAAATTCGCCGATAGTATCCACCAGAGGGAGTGCCGCCCGATTTCTGCCGGGCTGTACTAGCTGTGCAGCGCGCGCTTGAGAAGCCGGGTGTACTCCGCGGTAAAGCGCTGGGCGGCGTCGGACTCGGGGGCAAAGAGGTCAAAGGCGTGAAAGCCGTCTGCATAGACGTGAAGCTCGGTGGGGACGCCGGCCTGCATCAGCCGCTGGGCGTACGCGATATCCTCGTCCCGGAAGAGGTCGGGTGTGCCCACGCCGACGAAGGTGGGCGGCAGGCCGCTCACATCCTGGGCACGGAAGGGCGCAGCGTATGTCGAAATCCCCTCACTGCCGGGCTCCTGCCCCAGGTACGAACGCCATCCGATCAGGTTGTTGGCCCGGGTCCAGAGGGGGGCGTCGGGCGTCCCCGGCCCGGCCGGTTTCACATTGGTGTCATCGAGCATGGGGTAGATGAGCAGCTGGTAGCAGACGTCTACCTCGCCCCGATCCCGGGCCAGCAGCCCCAGCCCCGCGGCCAGTCCGCCGCCGGCGCTGGCCCCGCCGATGGCAATGCGCTTCGGGTTGACGCCAAGTTGATCCGCACTGGCAGCCAGCCATTTGAGGGCGGCGTAGCAATCTTCCAGGGGCGCGGGGAACGGATGTTCCGGCGCCAAACGATACTCCACTGAAGCTACCACGCAGTTCAACGAAAGGGCCAGGCTCTTTGCCTTGAGGTCATCCTGTTCGACGCTGCCCAGCACATAACCGCCCCCGTGGATCCACAGCAGGGCAGGCAAGATTTCGGGCCGGTCTTCCGGCTCGTAGACCCGGACCATCACATCGGGCGCGCCCGCCGGGCCAGGGGCGTGTTCATCGCGGCTCACCACGCCGGGGATAGGTGGCGCTTCGGCCGCCATGGCTGCGTTCATCTCGGCCAGAAAGCGCCGAGCGGCAGGGATGTCATCCAGGTTGATGCCACCGGGCACCAGTTGTTCAAACGCGGCCAGTCCGGCCGCCAGCTCTGGATCACGGATGGGATGCATGGGTTTCCTCCTATGAATTTTTCTTGTCGATGTCCTGCACCATCACTTCTTCCCACTATCTTTGCACTGTATTTTCAGCCACAGATTGCACAGATAACACGGATTACACAGACAACGCCGCATGGGGCGAGTGCGCATCTGAGGATGCGCACTCCTCGAAAGGATCACCACCGCCACGCGGAGTTGGCATCCTCAGATGCCGACCCAGTCGCTGCGCAGCCGTTGCCGTCCCTGCACCTGTCCGGATTGGGTGCAACACGTGCGTAGGGCGGGTCTCTGGCCCGCCGTGGGTGGCTGGTTCGACCGCGACAGCGGGCGGGCACGGCGGCCCGCCCCTACGGGAACGGGCGCCCTTCCGGGCACCACCGTGCGGCCGGAGACCGCACCTACGACAGGAGCCGCCATCCGCGCAGAGCGGACGCCACGGATATGGGGGGCGGCGTGAAATCGATAGTTGGGCGGTCCGCTTGTCGGCTGAGGTCTTGTGCAGGGTGTGCGCCATATGGCCCAACCAGCTTGCCGCCAATATACAGCCGTATCTACGGCTGGTCAAGGAAAAAATCATGGGGCAGGGCGGTATCCCTTCGTCAGCCAGATGTCCCCGGCCACATCGCATCCCCATCCCGGTAGGGACCGCCCCCGTGTCGACGTCCAGCCCGGCGAGACAGTGGCCACCTTCGGCGACGGCCTGCGCCGTCTGGCCGACGAAGCCACACCTGGAACGACTTCTTCGCCTACGCAGAAGGATGGGACGAAGCCAGGGGACGTTATCTGGGTCTCCAGGCCGGGTCCACTGCGTCGATCTATCTGGACGGGCTGCTGGTGAAGCCCGAGGCGGCCCAGCGCCAGATGGAGGCAGAGCAAGCTGCAGCGCCGCTGCCCTCGCCTCGTCCGCTGGAAGGCGGGCCCTACCCAAGGGGGGAGGTGCTCCGCGAAGGGGATGGACATGGCGCGCCCGGCCTCCAACCGATGCCCGGAACGGGGACCGTCACCCGGGAGCGAAAGGCCCGACGTTTCTACGGCAGCGTGGATCTGGACCCCCTCCGGGCAAGTCGGGATGCGGCCACCCTCGTCGACGAGATCCTCCGCCACCTGGCCGCCCTGCCCGATGCCGAGATCCGGGTCACCCTGGAGATCCAGGCCCACATTCCGGATGGCGCACCGGAACACGTCGTCCGTACGGTCACGGAGAACGCCCGCACCTTGAAGTTCAACAACTACGGCTTCGAGGAGGAATGAGGCGGCTACGCCCGCCAGGGAGACGGCAAAGATACCCTGGCGCCTGGGGACGGTTCAGCATTAGGAGTTGCTGTCCCGTTTGCCAACCAGCACCATCGCAGGCAAATCGCGCCCAGGTTCGCGAGCAGCATCGCCGCTGTCCGCTGCGACCGGTGTTGGGCGTGCCTCACTTTAAAGCAACTGCAGAAAATCCCTGAAGACAGGGTGGGGCGCCGCCTTGTTGTTTCGCCACCTTGTCTCCCCGCCTCACCACTCCGCCAGCTTCCAGATCTCCGGGTTGGTGGGCAAGGCGCCCGGCTCGCCGATCTCGGCGAAAAGGATCACCGCCTGTTTGAGATGAGCCATGGCTTGCTCGTCGTCCCCGGCCCGGTGTAGGAGATCGGCCAGGTTGTTCTGGATCGCAGCTTCCCGGTGGCGGTCGCCCCAGGCGGCGCAGCGTTCCCGCGCGGAGAGCAGATGCGCCTGCGCGGCGGCGAAGTCACCCTGATCCGCCAGGGCCAGGGCCAGATTGTTGCGCGCCGCGATCTCCGCGCCGGGATCGGGTAGAGTGGCAGCTGCGGCCAGGCTCTTTTGCAGGTAGCGAAGAGCGGATTCCTGGTCGCCTCGACTGCGGGCCAGCAGCCCCAATAGATTCCACACCTCGGCCTGGGCCTGGGTGTCGCCGGCCACCTCTGCCGCCTGGGCCGCCTCCTCTGCCAGGGCCAGGGACCGATCGTCGTCGTTCAAACGGTGCATGGACAGGCTCAACCCAGCCAGCAAACGGGCCCGCAGTTCCGAATGCTCGTTCCCGGCCAGCGCAGCCAGCCCGGCTTGCCCATGGACCGCGGCCAGCTTCCATTCTCCTAATCGCTGGTGCACCCCGGCAATCTGTTCTTCCACCTGGGCCAGGGCCCGCCCTTCCGCGCCCGCTGCGGCCTGTTGTAGAGCCAGCAACGCGGCCCCATAGTTCCCTTGTCGGGTCAACAGCTCACCCTCGGCTGCGCGCAACCGGATTGTGTCTGGGTGTCCCAAGGCCAGGGCCAACCGGTAGTGGGCCAGGGCCTGGGCGTTGGCGTAGAGCTGGCGGGCCTCGTCGCCGGCCTGGGCGTAGAGCTGGGCTGCTTCCTCCTCCAGGCCGGCCCAGCGGAAGTGGAAGGCCGCCTGGCCCGCGAAGCCCAATCCCCGCCGCCGGGCCAGACTTTCGCCCACCCGCCGGTGCAGCAGACGCCGTCGAGCCAGGGCAGTCTCGGCGTAGACCAGCTCCCGCAGCTTCTCGTGGCTGAAATCGTAACGAGGCTGGCCCCCCGGGCCGTTTCCGGCTTGCTCCACCACCAGGCGACGCCGCACCAGCGTCTCCAAGCCCTGGACGGTCTCTTCCTCGCTGCGTCCAGCAGCGGCCTGCACTGTTTCCAGATCGAAGGAACGCCCGATGACCGCGGCCGCGGAAAGCACCTGGCCCGCCATGCCGTCCAGGCTTTCCAGCCGGGTGGCGAAGAGCTCGCGCACACTGGCCGGGGCCAGGTGAACCTCCTGCGCAGCGTCCAGCGTCTCGGGCAGGGCGGCCAGTTGCTCGGCCAGCAGAAAAGGGATGCCCTCGGTCTCTGCGTAGAGCCGCGGGACCAGGGACTCATCCCAGGGGCCGGCCTGAAGCAGTTGCGCCACGTCGGCCAATTCCAGCCGCTCCAGGGTGAGCAGGACCCCCTGGCCGTTGCGCTGGGCGGACTGGACAAGTTGGTGCAGCAGAGGCTCCCGGTCGCTTTCCCCGCTGCGCCAGGTCAGGGCCAGGCAGAAGGGTAGGCCCTGCAGGCGACGGACCAGCCAGGCGAGCAGCTCCATTGTCGCGCTGTCGGCCCAGTGCAGGTCATCGAAGGCCAGGACGCCCGGCGCGGGACCGCGCAGCAGGGCGGCCAGCAGATCGGCCAGAGCCTGAAAGAAACGGGCCTGACCGCCCGGACTATCCAGGGGGGGTGTGGGGGACAGATCGCTTGCATCCGCCAACACGGTGGGGAAGAGGCGGGCGACCTCTTTCCGTTGCCAGACGGGCAATGCAGCCACGGCCTCGCGCCCCTGTTTGGTCCCCAGCAGGGGCTGCAAGGCCTCCAGCAGGGGACCAAAGGCCAGGCCTTCTTCGCCGGGAAAGCAACGGGCCAGGGCCGTGGTTGCCCCCTGGGATCGGGCGCAGGTCTGCAACTCGTCCAGCAGGCGACTCTTGCCTGCGCCGGCTTCGCCACTGAGCGCGACCAGCCCGCCCCGGTTCGCCTGCCGCCAGGTGGACTGGATCGTTCTCCAGCTTTTATCTCGGCCCACCAGCGGCAGGCGCAGATCCGGCGGTGGTGAAGACGACAACGAAGGCGGTGGGGACGGTGGCTGGGACAGGACATCCGGCGCGTCGGCGGGCGCAAACCGGTTGGCGAGCAAGGCGTCATAGAGCGCGGTGGTCTCGTCCAGGGGCGGTACGCCCAGCTCTGCGTCCAAAATGCGCACACATTCCCGGTACTGGCGCAGAGCCGCGGCGGGCTGACCGGCCAGGGCGTAGAGGCGCATGAGCGTCCGGTGAGCCGGTTCGTGCAGGGTGTCCACAGCCAGGCGACGGCGGGCGTGGGCGATGGCCGCGTCCCAACGCTGCTGGCTGCTCTCCCAGGTCACCAGTCGGTCCAGCGCGCTCACGAAGGCCCGGCGCAGGGATTCCGCCTGAAAGTAGTGCCAGTCGTCGAACTCGGCGCTGTCCTTCAGGCTGAAACCGGCCAGAAAGTCGCCGGTGTAGAGGGTCACGGCCTGGCGCAAGGGTTCCACGCAGAGGGGGCAAGGCTGATCCTGCGGGTGGCCGTGGCCGGCGCAGGCAGCCAGTGCGGCGCGGAAGGCCCACAGATCCACCCACAGGTCATCGTCAGGGCGAAGGATAATCGTCTCGCTGTCGGCTTCCAGCCCGCGCCCGCCCAGGGCCTGTTTCAGCGTGGAGAGGGTGCGGCGCAGCGCGCCCTTGGCCCGGCTGCCGTCGGATTCCGGCCAAAAGAGCGTGGCCAGGTGGTCCCGGCTGTGGGGTGTTTCTGCCGCGGCCAGGTAAGCGGCCAGAGCGACGGCCTTGCGCGTGTCCACGGCCACAGGTTGTCCTGCACTGGTCTCCAGACGGGGCGGGCCAAATAGAAGTAAACGCATGGGGCGATTATACATCCTGGATTGGCTCGGCGCAACGAGTTGCGCCACGGATGAATCTTCGTAACGCTCCTCGTGACGGATCCGTGACGCCGGGCGCGTATGCTGACTTTGGACGCGGCGGATTGGAAATATCTGGTACGCTGCGGCGTGAATAAGTCTGCGGATATTGTTATGCGTGGTTCGTGAACCAGTACACACATTACACACTACGCCAGGAACGATTGGGGTAGTTCCGCCAAGCTGTACTAGCGAGAAGGATGGGAAGCCTATGAACGGCAATACGGAAGTGGCAAACAAGGAGACGAGAAGCGACGCTGCGGTGAGCGGGTTGTTGGCAGGCATTTTGGCCGGGGTGGTGATGGTGGCGTTTCTGGCCGCGGCGGGCTTTGCCGGGGGCAGCTCCGTGGCCGACGTGCTGGCCCGCTTCGGGGCTGGGGAGGGCGCGATGCCTGTGGCCGGTCTGCTCACGCACCTGGCCGTGTCGGGCATCTACGGCCTGGTCTGGGGCATTCTCATCCATATCATGCGCCGTTTTTTGCCCGCGCCAGCCTGGTTGCTGGGGCTGGCCTACGGTCTGCTGCTCTACCTGGTGGCCCAGGGTCTCCTTTTGACCGCGCCCACGCCGCTGGCCGGGATCCCCCCCATGCAGTTTCTGATCGCACATGGCGTCTATGGGTTGACCTTGGGGTTGGCCAAGCAGAGAGGGGGATGAGGATGCACTGACATGTTTTTCATCTGTTTCGTGAACCGGTTCATTGATGTACACTACCCAACAAGGGAAATCTCTTATGCAAATCAAATATCAGCCAACATGGCAAATGGTGACTCCGTTTCTTTTTGTTCTGGTTGGATTCGTACTGGCCGCTTGCCAGACCCTGCCGCCGCCATCTGCTCCCGCTGCTGCGGCGCCGGCCATTCCAGAGGCCCGCATCGAGATCAACGCCGACGGGATCGTCGTGCCCGCAGATTTCCCCGGCGGCATCGTCTCCGTGACCGTGAAGAACAACGACAGCCAGGACCTGGATGTGGGTTTCGAGCGCCTGCGTGAGGGCGTTACGGAAGCCGACGCCGCACCCTTGTTGGAGGATGTCACGACGAACTTCGACGCCCTGGGCCAGATGCTCTCGGACATGGGCAGCTTCAATCCGCTGCCGGCCGGCGGTGAACAGGATCTGGTCATGGACTTCCGCACCGGCAGGTTCCTGATATATGCGACCGAACATTCCGACGGACCTCCCATTCCCGGAGCGTCCTATCGTTTCGGCTCATTTGCGGCCAAGGAGCTGGTGGGCACTGTCGAGCCCCAGGCGGATGTGGTGGTGGGCCTGCACGACTTCGCCTATGCCATGCCCGACGAAATCAAGGCCGGCGAACAATTGTGGGAGTTCAAGAACGAGGGCGACCAGTTCCACATGATGATACTGGTGAAACCCAACCCCGGCGTCACCCTCGATGAGCTGAAGACGGCGTTTGCGGCCATGGAAAGTGGCGAGCTAAACGGTCCTCCGCCCTTCGAATTCGTGGAGAACGGCGGCCTGGCGCCCATCAGCGAAGGGGAGCGGGTGTGGGTGAAAGCTTCCCTGGAGCCGGGCGAGTACGTGGCGGCCTGCCCCCTGCCCGACATGGAGGCCATCGCCGCCGGCGGACCGCCCCTGCCCCACTACGAGCACGGGATGATCCGCATGTTTACCGTGAAAGAGTAAGGTACGCCGTTTCGACCCGACCTGCGGCGAGGCCCGATGCTTTCTCGGCATCGGGTTTCGCCACAGGCGCAGCAACGACACCTGAACAGGGAGAAAGACCGTCACGATGGAAATCTTGCAAACACGACGCTTGACCTTCCGACATCTGGAAGCGGCCGACTTGAACGACCTGTTCGCCTTGTATCGAGACTACGCCTTTGGTCGCCTGGGCCTGACGCGCCTGGTCTGTCTGATCGATGAACAGAACCAGGCTTCCATCCGTGTGGCGGAGAAGATTGGAATGGCTTTCGAGAAAAACGGGGAAGACGATGTGGGGCCGTTTCAACTGTACGCCATGGCAGCGCCCAACCAGGCCGAGTCTCGCGGGGACGACTGCCCAGAGGAACCAAACCCATGAACCTGTCATTTTCTGAGCAGAGACTTGGACGCGTCGCTTGGCTGCTGGCCGGGCTGGTCGTCGTCCTGGCCCTGATTGTCCTGCCCCTGGATTTGCGGCAGGCGCCGCCGGCTTCCTTGGCCGGCTGGATTTCCGATCTGATCTGGGGGCTGGCGATCCCGGCAGTCTTCGCCGTGCTGGGGGCGCTGATCGTGCACCGGCGGCCGGGCAACCGCGTGGGCTGGCTGCTGATGATCACGGCCCTGGCCAGCGTCAGCCCCACCGACGTTGTTCTGTGGTTACTGTCAACGCCGTCAACCCTGACGCCAGGCCTGTGGCTGTTGGCGGTGATCAACAACTGGGAGTGGGTTCCGCTGATCTTCGCCGTTTTTCTGATCCCCCTCCACTTTCCCACAGGCCGGCCGCCCTCGCCGGGCTGGCGCTGGGTGAACTGGCTGGCCCTGGGACTGGGACTGTTCTTCATCCTTCTCATTTCCTTGACCACCACCGTCGGCCCCTTCGATGAGTCCTGGCAGTTGCCCAATCCGATCGGATTCGTCCCCATGGAGCTGGTCAACGGGCCCTTTCTGATCTTCTGGGGCATCGGGTTGATGACCGTTGTTCTGGGCAGCGTCGCTTCCCTGTTCGTGCGCTATCGCCGGGCCGCGTCGGTGGAGCGGGAGCAGATCAAATGGCTGCTCTATGCCGGCGCGTTCTTCGCCGTGGCCTACGGCCTGACCTTCTTTCTCACCCCCGCCGGCGCCAGCAGCGACGCCTGGGGAAATCTGGCGCTCACCTTCGCCATTTTGGGGCTGCCGTTCGCCATCGCCATCGCCATCCTGCGCTACCGGCTCTACGACATCGACATCATCATCCGCAAGACGGTGCAATACGCGGTGGTCACCGGGCTGCTGGCGCTGGTCTATTTCGGCAGTGTGGTCCTGCTGCAGACCATCTTCGGCTCGCTGACCGGCGAACAATCCCCGGTGGTCATCGTGATCTCAACCCTGCTCATCGCCGCCCTGTTCACGCCCCTGCGCCGCCGGGTGCAGGAGGGCATCGACCGCCACTTCTTCCGCCAGAAGTACGACGCCCAGCAGGTGTTGGCCGGTTTCGCCGAGCGCTTGAAAAACGCCCCGGCCCGGGATGAGACCGACCTGGACGAACTGCTGGCCGAGCTGGAACGGGTGGTGGGGGACACGTTGCAGCCGGAGGGCGTGAACGTATGGTTGAAACCCACCCAAAGTGATGCAAAACGCGGATGATGCCATGACTCCCAAAGCCCTTTTCTTCAATGTCCCCGGCCACGGCTACGTCAACCCTTCAGACGAGATCGAAGCGCTCCTGGCGCGAAAGGGGGCACTGTGAACAGGTCGCTCATGGAAAAATTGCCAGCCCACGTGACCGCGGTCTTCCGCTGCTTCTACACCGCAGAGCTGACCACCCTGGGGCGGGGCGGCGCACCGGTCACCTGGCCGGTGCTGCCCATCTTCTGGGAGAAGCGGGGCCTGTTCATCGTGGCCACTTCCATTGGTCTGCCCCAAAAGGCGTTCAACATCCGGCGCAATCCCCAGGTCTCTCTGCTCTACTCGGAGCCCACCGGCAGCGAATTGAGCAGTTCGCCGGCCGTGCTGGTGCAGGGCCAGGCCCAGGTGGGGGAGCAGGTGATCGTGGGCCAGGAGGACGCGGAGCCGGAAATCATCGAAGCCATGACCGCCCAGGCGCTGAAATTGGTGCAGAAGCAGCCTGCCATGGGGCTGTACATGCGCAACCCCGTCACCCGCTATCTCATGGACTGGTATTTCATGCGGCTGATCATCACCATCACGCCCCAGCGCATACACTGTTGGGACGAGGGAGACTTCTCCCGCCCCGCCCACCTCTTGGAGGCAACCTATGTGGAATCAGATCGAGCGCCATCTACCCGAGTTCAACAGCGCGGTACTCTCCGCTGTGGACGCTGCGGGACGCCCGGCCAGCTTCCGTTGCCGTCCCACGTTGGATGCCGGGCGCCGGGTGCTGTGGATCCCCGCGCCGCCTGATGATCTGGGGCTGGAGCCTGGCCCGGCCTGCCTCCTCTGCCACCGGCACGACGAGCGCCTGTGGAACCTGAAGAGCTTCGTGGTGCGGGGACGGCTGCTCCATGATAAGGAGGGGTGGGCGTTCACGCCGGAGAAGTTTATCCCCGGCATGGGCATCGGCGGTCTGTGGGGCTATGTACGGTTCGTGCTCACAGGCCGGCGCAACACTCGCCGCTACCTGGCGGCCCGGGGCCTGCCCCGTCCCAAGGTGCCCTGGGGTGACTGGAGCGCCGTCCTGGAAGGCCGACCGCGAGAAGAAAGGAGAGAGGTTCCATGAGCGCGGAGCCTGAGCGAGAACGACTCAACCGCAGCGGATGGGCCGTGCTGGCTGCAGCGGCCGTCCTCCTGCTGCTGAGCGCCGCCAACCTGGTCTATCGCGCCACCCTGCCCACGGACGGCTGGGCGGTGGACACCAGCGGGGGACCGATCGGCAATTGGGTGTACGCCATCAACCTGGTCGGAGCCGAGTCCGGGCTGCTGGTGGGCGATGAACTGGCGTCTGTGGATGGGCGCTCTGTGCGCGACACGGCCACTACCGCGCACGTGGAGCCGCCTCCCGGCTGGCTGGCGGGCAACCAGGTGACCATGACTGTGGTGCGAGCCGGGCAAACGCTGGACGTGCGTGTGCCGGTCGTGCATTGGACGCCGACGGCTCTTTGGCGGTACAACACCAGACCACTGGCCAGGGTCTTCGATCTGCTGAGCAATCTGCTCTTCCTGGCCCTGGCCTGGTTCACCTTCTGGCGGCGTCCGGCCACGCCCAGCGCCCAGGCGCTGCTGTTTCTGGGCACAGCCATTGGCGCTTCTGCCATCAGCGGCCTGCTTCCCGACGGTCTATCCGTGCAGTTCAGCGCCATCGCCTTCGCCCTGACCTACTTCTTCAGCTATGCCATCTGGGGCATCGTGCTTGGACCCTCCCTGCTGGCTTTTTCGCTGCTCTTTCCGCGGCCCAAACGGGCGATTCAGCGCCGGCCTCTCCTCGGCCTGACGCCGGCGCTGTTGAGCGTGCTGGTGTTCGTGGCGGTTGTCCTGCTCCGCCAGGCCATCTGGGGCTGGTTCGCCACCCTGTCCATGGTCCTGGCCACCATCATCAGTTTTGTCCATTCTGGCTTTACCCAGCGAGATGCGGTGAGCCGGGCCCAGTTGCGCTGGGCCATCGGCGGGTTTGTGCTGGGTCTGGCGCTCTTCCTGCTGGTCTTTCCCCTGGCCTTTCGCCTCATCACCGAGCCAATCCTGGTCGCTCTGCTCAGCGGGTTGAGCAGTCTGGGTTTCGGGGTCATCGGCGTCGGTTTCGCGGTCGCCATCCTGCGCTACCGGCTGTATGACATTGACATCATCATCCGCAAGACGTTACAGTACACGGTGGTCACCGGGCTGCTGGCGCTGGTCTATTTCGGCAGTGTGGTCCTGCTGCAGGCCATCTTCGGCTCGCTGACCGGCGAACAATCCCCGGTGGTCATCGTGATCTCCACCCTGCTCATCGCCGCCCTGTTCACGCCCCTGCGCCGTCGTGTGCAGGATGGCATCGACCGCCGTTTTTTCCGCCAGAAGTACGACGCCCAGCAGGTGCTGGCCGCCTTCGCCGAGCGTTTGAAAAACGCCCCGGCCCGGGATGAGACCGACCTGGACGCGCTGCTGGCCGAGTTGGAACGGGTGGTGGGGGAGACCTTGCAGCCGGAGGGTGTGGGGGTATGGTTGAAGAGACCGTAACGCCGCGCCGTAACGATCCCGTGACGCAACATGTGTATCCTGGAACCAGGAGACAATGACGATGATAGCTCAGATAACAGCCCTTTGGCAACGATTTACGACCAACAACAGCGAGCAGGCCGGCGAGCCGGTGGTGGCAACTTCCGACTCGACGCCGCCGGCTGCCGTGCTGCCCCCTGTGGACATTGCGCCCAACGACCCGCTCCTGGCCTATCTACTTCACGTCAACGGGCCGGTGGAGGTGGAGCGTTTGAAGCTGGACTCCCCTGCCCTGGAGAGCCTGAAGGCTGCGGGCACACGCTTGCTTGTCCCTTTGGTAAGCCAGGGAGAACTGATCGGCGTCCTCAACCTGGGCTCCCGGCGCAGCGACCAGGAGTATTCCAGCGACGACCGCAAGCTGCTGGCAGACCTGGCCACCCAGGCCGCGCCGGCCGTCCGGGTTGCCCAACTGGTGCGCCAACAGAAGCTCGAAGCCGCAGAGCGGGAGCGGGTCGCCCAGGAACTGAAGGTGGCCCGGCTGATCCAACAGACGCTCCTGCCCCAGAGCCTGCCGGAAATCGACGGTTGGCAGGTGGCCGCCTACTACCAGCCAGCCCGGGCCGTGGGCGGCGACTTCTACGACTTCCGCACCCTGCCCGACGGCCGCCTGGCGATCATCATCGGCGACGTGACCGACAAAGGCGTGCCCGCCGCCCTGGTGATGGCCACCACCCGCACCCTGCTCCGGGCCGCATCGGAACGGCTGGTCTCCCCCGGCGCTGTGTTGGAACGAGTCAACGACCTGCTCCACCCGGACATCCCGGCCCGCATGTTCGTCACCTGCCTCTACGCAGTGCTGGACCCGGCCACAGGTCATCTGGTCTACGCCAACGCCGGTCACGATCTGCCCTACACCACCGGACCCAGCGGCGTGATTGAACTGGAAGCCCGAGGCATGCCCCTGGGGTTGATGCCTGGGATGCACTACGAGGAGAAGGAAGTCACCCTGGCGCCCGGCGACACCGTGCTCTTTTACAGCGACGGGTTGGTGGAGGCCCACGATCCCGAGCGGGAGATGTACGGTTTTCCCAAACTGCGGGAGGAGCTGGCCGGATTCGAGGGCGACGACCTGGTGACCTACCTGCTGGACACCCTGCACGCGTTCACCGGTCCCGGCTGGGAGCAGGAGGACGATGTGACCCTGGTCACCGTACGCTACGATGGCCCGTCGAGTGTGCAGAGAGAAGATCCTGTCCAGAAAGGGGAGGTCGCCTTGTTGGCGAATTTCGAAGTACCCAGTGCGCCGGGCAACGAACGCCGGGCCATGAACCAGATTGCCGAAGCCGTGGCCTCCCTGGATCTACCGCCGGACTGCCTGGAAAAGCTGAAGACCGCCGTGGCCGAAGCCACCATGAACGCCATGGAGCACGGCAACCAGTATCGGGAAGATCTGCCCGTTCACATCCGGGCGGAAGTGGAGGGGACGCGGCTGCGGGTGTCGATCACCGATCACGGGGGCGGCGCACAGATTCCCGAAGCGACCACGCCCGACATCGACCTGAAGCTGGCCGGGCTGGAATCGCCCCGAGGCTGGGGACTCTTTCTCATCAAAAGCATGGTGGACGAGATGAACGTGCACACCGACGATGAACATCACACCGTCGAATTGGTGGTCAATTTGGATAAGACATAGAACGCAGATGACGCAGATTGGGCGGATTCCTGCGGATGCAATCTGTTTCATTCGTGATGCGTAATCCGTAACTGGGTTGACGCCGCGGCGGCTGTTCTTGTGGGCAGAGCTGGCTTCCGTCCTTCGTCTTCCGTCTTTATGTTCACAGCAGGAGAGCGAAATGGAACACAAAACATTCGGTGCAAACCTGCGCCCAATGGGTGACAGCGTCATCATCGACTTGTCGGGCGACATCGACGCCGCGGCCGAGGAGGCCCTGAACGCGGCCTACGCCCAGGCAGAGGCCGCCGGCGCGGACCCGGTGCTGCTGAATTTCAGCGATGTCGGCTACATCAACAGCACAGGCATCGCCCTCATCGTCGGTCTGCTGGCCCAGGCCCGCAAACGCCATCGCCAGCTGGTCACCTACGGTCTGAGCGACCACTACCAGGAGATCTTTCGCATCACCCGCCTGTCGGACTTCATGGGGATGTATGCGGATGAGGCAAGCGCGTTGCAGCGGGACAGGTGACTCGGTGGCTGGGTAATTGGGTTGCTGGCCCGCCCAATCATCCAGTCGCCGGACCGCCAGACAACCAAAACCACCGGATGATTCCAGGAGAATTGCCATGACCACCCCTTCCCTTCCCGTGCGTCGGCTGAATGGCCGGACCGCAGTCATCGACATCAACGGCGAGGTGACCGCCAAGAGCGAGGACGCCCTGGCCGCGGCCTTTGCCGACGCCAGCACCGGCGTCCAGGCGGTCATCCTCAACTTCAGTGGGCTGGAGTATATGAACAGCTCCGGCATTGGCCTGCTGGTCACCCTGCTCATTCGCGCCCAGCGCCAGAAGCAGAAGCTGTTGGCCTGCGGCCTGAGCGACCACTACCGGCAGATCTTTCAACTGACCCGGCTGGATGAGGCAATTGGGATCTACGCCAGTGAAGGAGAAGCCCTGGGGGCTGTGTGAGGGGGATGATTGGGGGCATTTAGCCCGGGCAGTCGACAACTTTCGGGAAAGGAGGAGGGGGAAATGGAACAAGGAACGCGGAAGTCGAGAGATGACACAGCTCACTGGGCCAGATCGGTCGAGCGGCTGAATGTGAATGAGGTCTCTGGGGACGCGCTGAACCTGAACGTGGATGGACGTCGACTGACCGGTCCGGTGCAGGGCTTTGGCCAGCTCTGGCAGAAGACGTACCGGGTGCGGCTGGAAGGCGTCGAGGTGGCGCCGGAGACGGTTGTGTCCTGGTGGAAGGCCCATCTCCCCGAACTCATGCCCGACGACAGCCGCTTCTATCCATCCCTGAGCGGCGTCGCGCCCGGCGAGGTGCTGCTGATCAACGCCACCCTGCCCGGCATCCCCGGCGGTATGCCCGTATCCACCGGCGTGCTGATCCTCTACGCGGACGATGAGTCCTTCTCGGTGATGACGCCGGACGGCCATCCGGAGTCGGGCTTCAACACCTTCAGCAGCTACGACGACGGCGGTGTCACCGTCTGCCAGATCCAGTCCCTGGCTCGGGCCAACGATCCCATCTACGAGTTCGGCTTTCGCTGGATGGGGGGCGGCGCGCAGCAGGAACGCATCTGGCGCCACGTGCTCACCGGCCTGGCCAGCCACTTTCATGGGGCCGGGGAAGTCACCGTGCAGAAAATCTGTGTGGATCCAAGACTCCAGTGGAGCCAGGCCAAGAACATCTGGCACAACGCGGTCATTCGCACCGCCTTGGCCCTCCCGGGGCGCTGGGTACGACAGATATTGAGTCATTGAGCGCTCATCTCACAGACTTCCTGAACGGAGTGCACATCCAGGCACAAAGATCGGGACGCAGATGCACGCAGGCTTTCGCACGCAGATTTCTTGGCGTCTTGGCGGCCTTGCGTCTTTGCGTTGGATTTATCGAGCAGATTCCTTCTTTTCTTTTCTTTGCGTTCTCTACGTCTTTGCGGTGAGGCTTACAGAGTAGAGATGGGGACTGGAGGCTGAAAGATTGGGCAACTACGACGCAGTGGTCGTCGGCGCAGGACCCAACGGACTGGCTGCGGCCATCACCCTGGCCCGAGCCGGCCGCTCCGTCCTGGTCATCGAAGCCAGGGGGACCATCGGCGGGGGCGCCCGCACCGGTGAACTGACCCTGCCCGGCTTCCGCCACGACATCTGTTCCGCCATCCATCCCCTGGGGCTGGGCTCGCCCTTCATGCGCACCCTGCCCTGGAAAGAGTTGGGCGTGGAATGGATTCAGCCGGACATTCCCCTGGCCCATCCCCTGGATGACGGCGCGGCCGCGCTGCACCGTTCGCCCGAGGAGACGGCCGCATCCCTCGGCCGGGACGGCCCGGCCTGGCGTCGGCTCTTCGAGCCGCTGGCCGCCCACTGGGAGCGGTTGGGGCCGATCCTCCTGGGGCCCCACCCCCTTTCGCCCCGGGTGGACCTGCTGGCCCGCTTCGGCATTCCCGCGGCCATGCCCGCGAACCTGCTTCCCCGGCTGGCCTTTCGGGGGGAGCGGGCCCGGGCCCTCTTCGCGGGGCTGGCCGCCCACTCCTTCCTGGACTTCAATCAGCCCTTCTCCAGCGCCTTCGGGTTGACCCTGGGGCTGCTGGGCCATGCGGTGGGCTGGCCGATTCCCCGGGGGGGCTCCCAGGCCATCGTGGACGGCATGGCCCGCTACCTGCAATCCCTGGGCGGGGACATGGTCTGCGGCTGGGAGGTGGAGTCCCTGGACGAATTGCCGGAGAGCCGGATCCAGTTGCTGGACGTGACCCCCCGGCAATTCCTGAAGCTGGCCGGGGAAAAACTCCCCGCGGGCTACCGGCGCAAACTGGAGCGCTACCGCTACGGGCCGGGGGTCTTCAAGATCGACTACGCCCTGAGTGAGCCTGTCCCCTGGCGGTCTGGAGCCTGCCGCCGGGCCGGGACGGTCCACGTGGGCGGGACGTTGGCGGAGATCGCAGCGTCCGAGCGGGACGTCAACCGGGGGAAGCTGAGTGAGCGGCCCTTCGTGTTAGTCGCCCAGCAGAGCCTCTTCGACGAGACCCGGGCGCCTGCGGGCCAGCATACCCTGTGGGCCTACTGCCACGTTCCCCACGGCTCCACCGCAGACCGGACCGAGGCCATCGAGGGCCAGATCGAGCGTTTCGCCCCCGGCTTCCGGGACGTGATCCTGGCCCGGGCCGTGCACAACAGCGCGGACTACGAGCGTTACAACCCCAACTACGTGGGTGGCGACATCAACGGCGGCGTCCAGGACATCCGCCAACTGTGGACCCGGCCTGTGCTGCGCTGGCCGCCCTACGCCACGCCCCTCCCCGGCGTCTTCCTCTGCTCCTCCTCCACGCCCCCCGGCGGCGGTGTGCACGGCATGTGCGGCTTCCACGCGGCCCGGGCGGCGCTGGCTGAGGAGTCAATGATCTAGCGCATCTACGCGTAAATCCCGGCAGAAATTCGCCGATCAGGCCTCTGGCCCGCGGCTTAGCCGATCGTTTCCACCAGAGGTGGTGCCGCCGGATTTCTGCCGGGGGATTTACGCCAAACTGCACTAGAGACTGGGCAGTGGGTAGGTCAAAGCCCCTTTCCATTCGCACAACTCGTGGCCGCGCACCCGAATTCAGTGCCCACTGGGCGTCGATGGTTCGAGCATGTGCGCCAACCATCGCCAACCGTCCCGGTAGCTCCAGGTCAGTACAAGGGGTGATCTGTGGCGTGCGGGTGGAGGAGATCGAAGACCCGCTGATGCAGCAAGCCCCCCCTCACCCCCGCAGCGCCCGCCACACCCGCTCGGGCGTGAAGGGGATCTGGCGGATGCGCACGCCCACCGCGTGGTGGATGGCCGAGGCCACCGCCGGCGCCACCCCGTCCATGGGGATTTCCGCAATGGCTTTGGCCCCATAGGGCCCCGACGGCTCGTAGGTCTGCACCAGGATGGCCTGGAGCTCCGGCGTCTCGTCTGCGGCGAAGATGCGGTAGTCGCCAAAACGGGGGTTGACCACCCGACCCGCCGGGTCGTAGGCCATCTCCTCGCTCACGGCATAGCCCAACGCCTGAACCATGCCGCCTTCCACCTGCCCGGTGGCGGTGATGGGGTTGATGGCGATGCCACAGTCCACCGCCATGACCAGCTTCTTCACCGTCACCTGGCCCGTCTCGGTATCCACCTCCACTTCTGCGTACTGGGCGGCAAAAGGCGGCGGACTCAGATAGCTCATGTGGCTGGCCGTGGCCATGATCTGGTGCTGGTCGGCCTGGTGGGTGGCGTGGAGGGCCACCTGGGCCAGGGAGACGGCGCGGCCATCTGGCGCCTTGACCTGGCTCTCCTCCAGGCGCAGCCGGTCCGGATCCATGCCGTCGAAGAAGTGGCGGGCCGCATGCTCCCGGATCTGGCGGGCCACCTCCTCCGCGGCCTTCATCACCGCGCCGCCGGAGATGTAGGTGGTGCTGCTGGCGTAGGCGCCGGTGTCGAAGGGGGTGAAGTCGGTGTCACTGGAGTAGATGATGATCTGCTCCAGTGGGACGCCCAGGGTCTCGGCCGCAATCTGGGCCAGGACCGTGTCGGAGCCGGTGCCCAGGTCGGTGGCGCCCACCAGGAGGTTGAAGCTGCCGTCGTCGTTAAGCTTGATGCTGGCTGCACCCATGTCCAACCCGGCGATGCCGGTGCCGTGCATGCAGATGGCCAGCCCCAGCCCCCGCCGAATGTGGGGTCGCGTCGGATCCTGGCGCCAGGCCGGGTCGTTGCGCCGCTCCCAGCCGATGGCCTGGGCCCCCTGCTGGACGCACTCCTCCAGGCCGCTGCTGCGCACCGTCTGGGCAAAGCCTTCCCGGCCCTCTCCCATGGCCTCGGCCATGGGCAACTCCTGGCCTACCTTGATCCAGTTGAGCCGCTTGAATTCCACCTGATCCATGCCGATGGCTTCGGCGAACTCCTCCATGTGCTGTTCCAGGGCGAAGAGGGCCTGGGGCGCGCCGTAGCCCCGAAATGCACCCGGCACCGGCTTGTTGGTGTAGACCACGTCACAGTCGTAGCGGGCGTTGGGCAGCCAGTAGGTGCTCAGGGCCCGGAAGCCGGTGACCATCTGCACCGTCAGGCCGTGGGTGCCGTACGCGCCCGTGTCCCCCACCACCCGCACGTCCATAGCCACCAGCTTGCCCCGCTCGTCCACGCCAGAGCGGAAGCGCAAAATCTGGGGGTGGCGGGTGCGCGCGCTGGTGAATTCCTGGGCGCGGGTGTACTCGAAGCGCACCGGCCGGCCGGTGGCAAGGGTCAGGTGGGCGCAGAGATCCTCGATGAGCATCTCCTGCTTGCCGCCGAAACCGCCGCCGATGCGGGGCTTGACCACCCGGATGCGCCGCACGGGCAGGCCGATGAGGGGCGCGACCATGCGCCGCACGTGGAAGGGCACCTGGGTGCTGGTCCGGATCACCAGCCGGTCGTCTTCATCCCACCAGGTCCAGACCACGTGGGGCTCGATGCTGGCCTGCTGCACCTGGTGGACCCGGTACTCGCTCTCGTAGACGTGGGCGGCCTGGGCCAGGGCCCGGTCCACGTCGCCGTGCTCCACGTGGATGTGGACCGCGATGTTGCGCTGGGGATCGTGGATGTCCACTGCGTCGGGCTCATCGTGGATGACCGGCGCACCCTCTCGCATGGCTTCCTCCGGGTCGAAGACCGCAGGCAGGGGCTCGTATTCCACTTCGATCAGCTCCAGGGCCTGCTGCACCAGCTCCGGCGTTTCCGCCGCGACGACGGCCACCCGGTCGCCCACATGGCGCACCTTGTTGTCCAGGCTCACCTGGTCGTAGGGCGGTGGGTTGGGGTAGCTCTGGCCGCCGGAGGCGTAGACCACCCGGGGCACATCCTCGTAGGTGAGCACTGCGTGGACGCCCGGCAGGGCCAGGGCCCTGGATTTGTCGATGCGGACGATGCGGGCGTGGGCGTGGGGGCTGGTGAGGAGGCCGCCGTAAAGCATGCCGGGCATCTCCAGGTCGTCGGCGAAGACGGGCCGGCCTTTGGCCAGCTTGACCGCATCCACCTTGGGTTCGGGCTTGTTGACCACCGCGGTCTGGGGCGGCGCGACCTTAGCCGGCACGGTGCGGGTGCGGGTCTGGGTGTCCACGCCCGAGGGATCCGGGCCAGGGTCGATGCCGGCGTCGCCATCGCCGGTGGGCCACTCGCCTTCCTCCACCGCATCGACGATGGCCACGTCCAGGGGGGGCGGCTCCTCGCCCCGCAATTGGGCCGCGGCCCGCAGGATGGCCTGGACGGGCTTCAGGTAGCCGGTGCAGCGGCAGAGGACGCCGGCGATGGCCTCCCGCACCTGGGCTTCGGTGGGCGCGGGGTTCTCGTCCAGGAGTTTCTTGGCGGCCAGGAGCTGGGCCGGGGTACAGTAGCCACACTGGATGGCCCCACAGCGGATGAATTGCTCCTGGAGGGGGTGGAGGGGAAGATTGGGGGATTGGGAGATTGGGGCGCTGGTCCCTTTGTCCCCCAGGCCCTCCACCGTGATAATGGATGCGCCGTCGGCCTGGGCGGCCAGCATCACCCCGCTGTTGACCAGCCGGTAGGAAGTGGGCTGCTCCGGCGTCCAGGTGAGCAGGACCGCGTCCGCGCCGCTCTCGCCAGTCTCGTCGCCGTGTTTGACGCTGTAGTAGCGCAGGCGGCGCAGGGCGGTGCGCAACAGCTCCCCAGGGTGGACGTCCACCTGGTGGAAAGTGCCGTTGACGGTCAGGGCAATCTGCATGGCTTGCTCCTTCCAGTCGTCGCTACGATCGGCGGCCATCGCCGGTTGAAATCGCAATCGAAATGACTTCCCTGCAAGAAGGACATTTTTCAACGCAAAGACGCAAAGGCGCAGAGGATTGCCGGGTTCCGCTATTCTGCCGCGTCCTCGGTTGAGGCAGCCGCGGCGCCGGGCCCGCCCGGCCCAGGGCGCTGTTGGGCGTCCATTCCGGCCTGCAGCGTGGCCAGCACCGTGGGCAAGTCATGGCGCAGCAGGGCTGGGACGTTCAGCCACAGGCCCGGGAAGACCTGGCTGCGGATGACGCCTGTATCGTCCGGTTCCACCTGGACATAGCGGCCCTCATGAAGGCGAAACCAGTGGATTGCATTCTCGTGCAAGGTCCACACCATGTATTCCTGCACGCCGTTGCGCCGGTAGGCGTTGCGCTTCTCATAGAGATCGTATGCCGCGCTGCTGCTCGCGATTTCCACGATCAGCTCCGGCGGCCCCACCACGTAGTCTTCGTCGTTTACCCGGGAAGAGCCGCCCTCCACCTTGCGCAGCAACACATCCGGCTGCACCTCGTTGTCCCCGTCCAAAATGACCGTGGCGTTGTCGGCCAATTCCGTTCCGGAAGTGTACGCCGAGTAGAAACTCAGCCAGCCGATGATCGCTGCATGCGCGCGGGCATGGTTCATACGAGTCGGTGAGGGCATATGCACGATCCCTTCCACGAGTTCAGCTTTGATTTCCTCTCCCAGGGCTGCGTAGCGTCGATGGAACTCCACCTGGGTCAGGTGGTCGCCGTTCTCCAGGCCCGGCACAGCGTCCTGCTTTCCATACGCCATTCTGGTTGCCGTCATCACCATCCGGTCCTCCTCACCTAACTGCCCAATCACCGAATCACCCGATCCCCAATCCCCCCTGTGCTTCTGCCAATGCGCGCCTGGTCAACACTGGCACCATGGCCCGGCGGTAGTCGGCGCTGCCCTTGAAGTTATCGGGTGGGTCCAGGGGCGAGCCCTGGAGCACGGGCCGGGCCGCCACGCCGCAGAGGGCCACCCGGGAGCGCCCCTCGTCGTCCACCACGGCCACCGCGGCCACGATGGGCCGGTCCGACGGGGTGCGGGCCACCCGGGCCAGTCCGCCCCGTGGGGGACCGGGCAGGGGAATCCGCACTTCGGTGATCAGACCGTGGATCTGGGTGAGCTGCTCCAGGGGGATCTCGACGACGCCGTCGGCTTCGTGGAGCACCACCGTGGCGCCCAGGGCCAGCAGCCCGGCGTAGAATTCGCTGTCGTAAGCAGCGACGGCCACCACGCCGCCCACGGTGGCGGCGTTGCGCAGGTTGATGGGTCCTTCGCCCCGGGCGGCCCGACGCAACAGGCCATGGGCCAGGCTGCCGGCCACCGGGTGTTCGCAGACGTCGCTCAGGGTGGCCATGGCGCCCAGGCGCAGAACGGACTCGTCGCCCTGGACGTAGTTTAAGCCCAGGGCGCGCAGATCCACCACGCCGTCCACATCCCGGATCGCCCGGGTCTCCAGCCGGCCGACCAGGTCGGTACCGCCGGCCAGGGGCACCCGCCGCCCCGGCTCCTGCAACAGGGCCAGGGCCTCCTGCAGGGTCTTGGGTCGATGATATTCTTGCAAAATCGCCATATCGGTCACCTTCCCCGCTTCATAGTGCCAGGGTCCACAGCTCCCGGCGGGCCAGGTCGCCCACCCGGATGCAGTGGTTGTTGGTATCCGCCATGTAGAGGCGGCCGTTGGCCACGGCCACGCCTTCGGGCTCGTAGAGTTGGGCCTGGGCAAAGGGGCCGTCCACGGCACCGGCTGTACCTGTGCCCACGAGGGTGGCTACCTTGCCGGTGGTGGGATCCAGGGTCTTGATCTTGTGGTTGTAGCTGTCGGCGATGTAGAGCAGCTCGCCGTCGGTGGCCAGGCCGGTGGGATGTTGCAGGCGCACGGCCGCGCCCACGCCGTCCACGTCGCCGAATTCAAACAGCCCCTGCCCCACCAGGGTCATCACCTGCATCTGCTCATCCAGGGTGATGGCCCGGATGGCGCTGGCCTCGGCGTCGGCCACGAAGAGGTGGCCCATGGCCAGGGCCAGGTCGCTGGGCTGGTTGAAGCTGGCCCGATCCCGGGGGCCATCCACCAGGGCTTCCCGGCCGTTGCCGGCAAAGACGCCCAGCCGCTCCTCGTCGATGAGCACCCAGATCTGGTGGGAGCCGGCCATGGCGATGAAGAGGACGTTCTCCAGCGGGGCCAGGGCCCAGGGCGAGCGCAGGTCGATGGCCGTGGGCTCGGTGGTTTGGGGCTGGGGCCCCCGCCCCTTCCGACCGGTGCCGGCCACGGTGCGCACCGTTTCCCGCACCAGGTCGATGGCCCGGATGGCGTGGTTTTCGGTATCGGCCACGTAGAGGGTGGTGCCTCGCAGGGCCAGGCCGTGGGGATCGTGGAGGGCGGCCTGGGCGATGGGTCCATCCGCCAGGCCTGGTTCCCCCCGGCCGAACACCCGCACGATTTCGCCGGACCGGCCCTCCAGGTCCAGCTGCACCTCCAGGATCCGGTGGTGGCCTGTGTCGGCCACGAAGAGGCGGTCGCCCGCCGCGTACAGCACCTTGGATGGGTAATGGAGCGGCCTGGGCTCTGTCGCCAGCTCCCGGCGCAGCCCGGGCACGGGGGTGCGATCCAGCAGGCCCTGGCTCTCCGCCTCCGCGATGAGCTCATCCAGCAGGGGGTAGAGGTCGGACGCCTCCACCTCGCCGGCGTGCTGGGCCACCACCTTGCCGGCCGGGTCGATGAGGATCAGGGTAGGCCAGGCGCGCACGCCGTAGCGGCTCCAGATCTGGAAGTCGGCATCGTTGACCACCGGGTGGTGGATGCCGTGGCGCTGGACCGCCTGGCGGATGTTTTCCGTCTGTTTCTCCGCGGGGAACTTGGCCGAGTGGACGCCGATCACCACCAGCTCCTCGGGATAACGGGCTTGAAGTCGACGCAACTGCGCGACGTTGTGATGGCAATTAATTCAACAGAAGGTCCAGAACTCCAGCAACACGAACTTGCCCCGCAGTGCCCGCAGGGTGAGGGGCTGCTCCACGTTGATCCAATCCAGGTGGGCCGGAAATTCTGGCGCGTTCACTTTACTACGATAGGGTTGCATGGGCTCCCTCGATTCCATTCCAATCAACCTGTTCGGAAGCTCGCCTTCAGCCGATGCCGCTACCTTCTCACCGGGTGGGTCCCGACGGCGATCCATGGCCACGGCGTGGACGGTGCGCAGTGCCCCAGGGTTGGGGTGTCGGGCCGGCGCCTGATTTACGGGCAGTATAGCATGCAAGCCATGGGGGTTCAAGGAGGCCCCGGACGCCAGCAGAAGGCCGAAAAGATGCCCAATCGGGGGCGTGTCCGGGCCCCAAAAAAGGGGTTGACGGGATCTGCAAAACCAGGTATGATGATGAATGGAATCCCTTTCCATATACTGGAATTTCATTTGCTCCCCCATCCGGTTCCGTCCCGGCAGCAAGGGCTCAACCCATGGGCACCGTCATCCAGTCTGTTCTCAAGGCCATCGACATCCTGCATCTTTTCAGCCCGGATGAACCCCGCCTCTCCCTGGGCGAGATCAGCCGGCGCCTGAACCTGCCCAAAAGCACGGCCCACAACCTGGTCAAC
The DNA here is from genome assembly GCF_006569185.2 of Litorilinea aerophila. NCBI lineage: Bacteria > Bacillati > Chloroflexota > Caldilineae > Caldilineales > Caldilineaceae > Litorilinea > Litorilinea aerophila. Next base: position 232,415 of record NZ_VIGC02000001.1, read on the forward strand.
ACCCTGGCTGCACGCCATTTCATCGAACAGCAGGAGGACGGACGTTATGCCCTGGGGCCGGCGATCATCGCGCTGACCCAGGCCGTGCGCATCAACGTGGAGCTGCGGGATGTGGCCGCGCCCCTCCTGCGGGAGCTGGCCGAAACCGCCCGGGAGTCGGTCTATCTGGCCGTGCTGGACGGCACCTTCGCCCTGTACATCTACGCGGTGGAGTCGTCGGCCCGGCTGCGGGCCCGCACCGCGGTGGGCGACCGGGCCCACCTGCATTGCACCTCGGTGGGCAAGGCCATGCTCAGCGCCCTGCCCGAAGCACAGGTCCGGGCGATCATCCGGGAGGTGGGCCTGCCCCGCTTCACCGACCGCACCCTGACCGACCCGGAGGCGCTGCTGCAGGAGCTGGCCGAGACCCGGCAGCGGGGCTTCGCACTGGACCGGGGCGAGCATGAAGCCCACAACTACTGCGTGGGGGCGCCTATCTTCGACCGCCGGGGCCAGGTGATCGCGGCTTGCAGCGTCTCCGGCACGGATCCGGCCATCCTGGGGGAGCGGCTGCCTGACCTGGCGGCCCGGGTCCTCTACGTGGCCCAGGAAATCGGCCGCTACCAGGGCTATCTGCCCTCCCGCAGCGCTATGATCCACACCAACCACGGCCCCCTGGGTGCCTGAGTTTTCGGCAGCTCCGTTTATCGTTCAGCCGTCCGGAACATACGTTCTCCGATCCAACCTGTCGAGAGTAAAAATCGGGCATCGACGCCCCAAGGCCCGAGGAAAGGAGGCCCACCAGATTCGATTCACCCTGCGCTCCCCCTGAATGCTTGCTGGAAATGGCACGTACACCCGAATTCCATCAGCACCCAACGTTTCACGTACAAAAGTTTTCACGTACAAAGGAGAGAACCACCATGGCTGCAACCCACCTGAGCCGTCGGCGCTTCCTGCAGATGGCCGCCAGCACCGCCACCATGACCGCCCTGGCCGCCTGCGCGGTCCAACCCACGGGCTCCGGCGAAGCCGGCCAGGCCGGCGCCCCGGCCGGCGAGACGGTCAAACTCAGCTTCTTCAACCGGGGTGGCCAGTTCATCGAAGACGTGATGAACAAGCAGATGTCCCTGTACCGGGAAAGCCACCCGGAGATCGAATTCGAGATCAACGCCGTGGCCGGCGCCAACCATCAGGAACAGCTCCTGCTCATGGTCTCCTCCGGCACGGCGCCGGACATCTGGTTTGACGCCAACCGGACCACCGGCCCCCTGACCCGCAAAGGGCTCACCCTCAACCTGGAACCCTTCCTGGAGGCAGACCCGAACTTCAACGAAGACGACTACGTGGAAAACGTCTGGATCGCCCAGACCTACGACGGCGCCCGCTGGGGGTTGCCCTGGGACAGCGGCGCCATGTGCATGGCCTTCAACATGGACCTGTTCGACCAGGTCGGCCTGGAGTACCCCGATCCCCAACGCTGGATGACCTGGGACGAAATCATCGAGCTGGCCAAGCAGCTCACCTTCGACCTGGACGGCAACACGCCCAACGATCCGGGCTTCGACCCCGCCCGGGTCAAGCAATACGGCCTGATGGCCGACACAGGCCACGGCCGCCCGACCTACATCTGGTCCAACAACGCGGAGATCATCGCCGCGGACGGCACCATGCCCATGGACACGCCCGAGTTCATCGAGGCCATGAACTGGCTGGCGGACCTGGGCCTCAAACACTTCGTCAGCCCGTCGCCCGCCTATGAAGCCGCCGGCGAGGTGAGCCTCCAGGCCCAGACGGTGGCCATGCAGCACATCGGCGTCTGGCTGTTGGGGCGGATCAACCAGGCGGGCATCAACTGGGGCACCTTCCAGGTTCCCTACAGCAAGACCCGGGTCTCCTACGGCCACTACTCGCCCCTCTGCATCTACCGCCAGACGGAGCACCCCCAGGAGGCGTACGACTTCGTCTTCTTTGCCTGCTGCAGCCGGGAAGGGGAGAAGATCCTGGTGGACATGGGCATGCAGCAGCCCATCCGCAAGGACCTGCGGGAGGATTTCCTGAACAACGAGGCGCCGCCGGCCAAGGAATATCGCCAGGTCTTCTATGACGCCTTCGAAAACCAGGAGACCTTCCGCTGGCCGGGCGACACCATCGGCTCCTACTACGGCGGCTGGTACCAGACCCTGATCGACTTCTGGGGACCGTACCTGGATCAGTTGTGGCTGGGCCAGGTGCGCTGGGAGGACGTGGCCACCGAGGTGCGCCAGGGCTCGGAGCACATCCTGCAGACAGGCGAAATGCCGTAAGGATATCCCCATGCAGACCCAAGCAGTTTCCGGCACAGCGGCCTCGGCCCCGCGGCGGCGCTTCTGGCAGCGGCTGAACTTCGAGGAAACCCTGTTCGGCTGGCTCTTCATCACCCCTGCGGTGCTGGGATTCCTGCTGTTTCACCTGGGGCCGGTCCTGGCCAGCCTGGTGCTCAGCTTCACCCGCTATGAGATCATCACGCCGCCCCGCTGGATCGGGCTGGACAACTACCAGCGTCTCCTCTCCGACGACCTCTGGTTCAAGTCGGTCCAGGTGACCCTGAAGTACGTGATCCTCTTCGTGCCCAGTGCCCTGGTCACGGCCTATGCCATCGCCCTGTTGATGAGCCGGAACATCCGGGGCATCGCCCTCTACCGCACCATCTGGTACCTGCCCTCGGTGGTGCCGGTGGTGGCCAGCGCGGTCATCTGGCGATGGGGCCTGAACCCCGAGTTCGGCCCCATCAACTATCCTCTGAAGGTGCTGGGGTTGCCCGCGCCCCGCTGGCTGACCGACCCGGACTGGATCATCCCGTCCATCGTCTTCATCAGCCTGTGGGGCCTGGGCAACACGGTGCTCATCTTCCTGGCGGCCATCACCGGCGTGCCCCGCAGCCTCTACGAGGCTGCCGAGGTGGACGGCGCCAACAGCTGGGCCCGCTTCCGCCACATCACCATTCCCATGACGTCGTCCATCATCTTCTACCAGCTCATCGTCAACGTGATCAGCAGCTTCCAGGTCTTCGGCGTGGCCTACGTCCTCTTCGTGACCCAGCCTTCGGCCTCCTCGGCCGGGCCGGACAACGCCGCGCTCTTCTATGTGCTCTACATGTTCCGTAACGCCTTCGGCTACTTCCGCAACGGCTACGCCTCGGCCATGGCCTGGGTACTCTTCGTGGTCATCATGCTGCTGACCTGGCTGCTCTTCTATTCCCAGAAGCATTGGGTCTACTACGAGACGGAAGGAGGGGGGGAATGAGTGCCGGATCCCTGTCGCGACGGCCGGCGAGGGCCCCCTGGCCCCGCTTCCTGGGCCGGGCCTTCACCCACCTGGTCCTCATGGGGGGCGGCGTGCTGATGCTCATGCCCTTCTTCTGGCTCATCTCGTCGTCCCTCAAGGCGCCGTACGAGATCTACGTCTTCCCGCCCAAGTGGATCCCCGATCCACCCCGCTGGGAGAACTACGCCGAGGTGTTCCAGGTGGTGCCGGTCTTCCGCTACACCCTGAACACGATGATCATCACCTTCTTTGCCACCCTGGGCATCGTCATCAGCTCCTCCATGGCCGCCTACAGCTTCGCCCGCCTGCGCTTCAAAGGGCGGGACCTGGTCTTCAGCATCATCCTGTCCACGGTGATGTTGCCCTTTGCCGCCACCATGATCCCGGTCTACATCCTGTTCACCAAGCTGGGCTGGGTGGGGACCTTCCTGCCCCTGATCGTGCCGGCCTGGTTCGGCGGCCCCATCACCATCTTCCTGTTGCGCCAGTTCTTCCGCACCATCCCCATGGAGCTGGAGGACGCAGCCCGCATCGACGGGGCCAGCCGGCCCCGCATCTTCTTCACCATCATCCTGCCCCTGGCTCGCCCCGCGCTGACGGTAGTGGTGGTCCTCGCCTTCCTGCACAACTGGAACGATTTCCTGGCGCCCCTGATCTATCTGCAGAAGCGGGACCTGTACACCCTGGCCCTGGGCCTGAACGCCCTCCAGTACTTCGAGGGCGGCCTGGACTGGACCCACTACGTCATGGTGATGGCGACCTTCATGGTGCTGCCGGTGGTGGTGGTCTATTTCCTGGCCCAACGGGCCTTTGTGGAGGGGATCGTGTTGACAGGGCTCAAGGGATGAAGAGGAGTTGTCCATGATCACAGGCCTGGGTGTGCATCTCATGGTGTGGGGTGGCCAGGTAGGGGAGGCCGAGCTGGCCCTGCTGCCGGCCATCCGGAAGATGGGCTACGACGGCGTGGAGATCCCCATCTTCGCGCCGGATGCCCTGGACCCCAGCCGGGTCCGGGCCGGGGTGGAGGCAGCCGGCCTCCGCTGTACCGCCTCCACCGCGCTGCCGGCGGAGGTCAGCCTCATCGACTCGCCCCGCCGCGCCGAAAGCGTGGCCTGGCTGCAGGGGGTGGTGCGCTGTGCGGCCGCGCTGGGGGCGTCGGTGCTCTGCGGTCCCCTGGCCGTGCCGGTGGGCGCCCTGCGGGGCCGGGGCTACACCGCGTCCGAATGGGAGAACGCGGTCCAGGCCCTGCGGGCCGTGGGCGACGTGGCCGGAGAGCTGGGCGTGCGCCTGGCTTTCGAGCCCCTCAATCGCTTCGAGACCTTCTTTCTCAACACCGTCGCCGATGGCGTACGCCTGGTGGCGGAGGTGGACCACCCGGCGGTGGGCCTCCTGCTGGACACCTTCCACATGCACATCGAAGAAAAGTCCACGCCCGCGGCCATCCGCCTGGCCGGCCCCCGCCTGTACCACTTCCACGCCAGCGAAAACGACCGGGGGACGGTGGGCACGGGCCAGGTGGCGTGGGCGGAAGTGTTCCGCGCGCTGGCAGAAATCGACTACGGGGGCTGGGTGGTGGTGGAGTCCTTCAACGCTGTTATCCCGGAGCTGGCCGGCGCCACCTGCATCTGGCGACCCCTGGCCGAAAGCCCGGAAGCCCTGGCCCAGGAGAGCCTGGCCTTCCTGCGCCGACAGATACAAACCGAATGATGAAGATCATAACATGTTAACCTTTGACATTCACTGCCACTTCTTTCCCCAGGCGTTCCTCGACATTGCCCGCCAGCCGGGCAATTCCTTTCAGGCTTCCATCCAGCGGCGGGCCGATGGTCAGGAACACCTGGTCTGCGCGGGCAACTTCGACCACCCGCTGACGCCGGACTTCTACACCGCGGAGCAGATGCTGCAGGACATGGACGCGGTGGGCATGGAGATGGCGGCCATCTCGGCCGCGCCGCCTACCCTCTCCTACTGGGCCGATCCGGCCGCTGCGGTGGAGCTGGCCGCCAGCATGAACGAGAGCATCGCCCAACGGGTGCGCGCCCATCCGGACCGCTTCGTGGGCCTGGCCACCCTGCCCCTGCAGGATGTGGAGGCTTCTGTGCGGGAGGCGCGGCGGGCCATCCATCAGCTGGGCCTGGCCGGCTTTCAGATCGGCTCCCACGTCAACGGCAAGCATCTGGATCACCCGGACTTCGCGCCCCTCTTCGCCACCCTGGCCGAACTGGACGTGCCCATCTTCGTCCACCCCTACATTCCGGCCGGCGAAGAACGCATGCAGGACTACTACCTGCACAACCTGCTGGGCATGGTGAGCGAGACCGGCCTGGCCATCGCCACCCTCATCTACGGGGGCGTCCTGGAGCGCTGGCCCAACCTCAAGCTCATCTTCGCCCATGCCGGCGGCGTCTTCCCCTACATCCACGGGCGCATGGATCATGGCTACCGGGTGCGCACCCGGGAATGCACCGCAGCCATTCCCCGGCCGCCCAGCACCTACATGCGCCAGCTCTACTTCGACTGCATCACCTTCCAGCCCCGCACCCTGCGCTTCCTGGTGGATCTGGTGGGCGCGGACCATGTGCTCATCGGCAGCGACTACCCCTTCGACATGGGGCCGGCCAACCCGGTAGCCGAGGTCACTGACAACCCCTACCTCTCCGACGAGGAAAAGGCCCAGATCTGCGGGGGCACCGCGGCCACGCTCTTCGGGCTGGGGGACAGGGGATAATTCAGCCGTAGACGTGGCCTCCGGCCGCACGGTTTCGCCGGACCCACACGGACGCCGGGATTCCCGCAGAGCTAGCCCCCCTCGACGGGCCAGGAGGCCCGTCCTACACATTGACGCGTAAACGGGGTCACGCACCACGTCGTAGGTCCGGCCTCCTGGCCGGACAGGGGTCCCTGTACCTCTGTCACGCAAGGATTCGTGACCTACGTACTACGCACCATTCCGCATCCATTGGCCTATTTCTGCCGGGCTGTACAACAATGCCAAGAAAGTACAACCACAACCGGGAAGGATCCCTATGACATCGACCAAACCCTATCGCTTCGGTGTGATCACCGACGAGATCGACCAGGACTTTGCCCGGGCCTGCCAGGTGGCCCGGGAGCTGGGCATGAGCTATGTGGAGATCCACACCCTGTGGGGCAAAAATGTGGACGAGCTCAGCGACGAGGAAGTGGAGCAGGTGGCCCAGATCCTGGAGGAACATGGCCTGGGCACCCACCTGATCTGTGGCCTGCTCTTCCGCCCCTTCTCCCTGGCCGATGTGGAGCTGGCCACCCTGGAGGAGCATCCCCGCTTCCAGGCCCACCTGGTCAAGCTCGAGCGTTTCATCCAGCTCGCCCACCGGCTGCAGGCCCCCTACATCCGCACCTTCGGCTTCACCCGGGATGTGGGCGGCGCCAACCCCTCGCCCCGTTCGCCGGACGGCGGCGGCGTGGATGAGGAGACCCTGGCCAAGATCGCCAAGGGGCTGCGCATCGCCTGCCAGCGGGTGGCGCAAGAAGGGCTGACCCTGGCGCTGGAAAATGCCCGTTCCCTCTACGCCAACACCGGCGGCAACCTGCGCCGGGTGCTGGATGCCGTGGACCATCCCAACTTGAAGATCATCTGGGACCCGGCCAACGCCTTCGTGGCCGGCGAGGACCCGGCCCAGGGCTTCCAGGCCGTCCGTGGCCACATCGTGGATGTCCACTGCAAGGACGCGGTGGTGGTGGACGAGGCCACCGGCCTCACCGCGTGGGCGCGCATCGGCGCTGGCGGCACCAACTGGCCCCAACAGCTGGCCCTGCTGGCCCAGGAACCAGTGGAGACCTACACCATCGAAACCCACTGGCACCCCGAAGGCCAGGACCGGGCCGAGAATACCCGCCAGACCTTCGCCAGCCTCCAGGCCCTCCTCGGCCAGCTTCCGAAGGGAGGCACAGCATGATCCGCGTTGCCCTGATCGGCGCCGGCCAGCGTTCCGTCTCCCACATGACCGCGCTCAGCCAGATGGAAGAGGTGGAGATTGCCGCCCTGGTAGACCTGGATCCGGCCCGGGCCCAGGCCGCCCAGGCCCGGGCCAACGACCGCCGCCCGCCGGGATCGCGGCCCATCCAGGCGGCCATCTTCACCGACTACCGGGCCATGCTGGACGCCGTGACGCCGGACTGCCTCTACCTCTGCCTGCCGCCCTTTGCCCACGGCCAGATCGACCATGACCTCATCGACTACGGGCGTCCCATGCTCATCGAAAAGCCCATCGCCCTGGACATGGGCCTGGCCCGGGAAATTGCCGCCCACATCCGGGAGCAGAGCATCGTCAACGCCGTGGGCTACCAGAAGCGCTACAGCCCGGCCGTCCAGCACGCGGTGGGACGGCTGCACGGCGTCGACATCGGCATGGTCATCTCCATCCGCCTGAGCGGCCTGCCCGGCCAGCCCTGGTGGCGGGTCCAGGCCCAGTCCGGCGGCATGCTCACCGAGCAGCACACCCACGCGGTGGATCTCATGCGTTACCTGTGCGGCGAAATCGAGCACGTCTACGCCGTGGGCGGGATCCAGCTTTCTCGGGAGGTGCCCAACCTGGATATCTTCGACGTCAACGCCTGCACCGTCCGTTTCGTCAACGGCGCGCCGGGCATCATCGGCAACTCCTGTGCGGCGCCGGCGGGCGCGGCCGTCTTTCCGCCCCACCTGGTCCATGTGGTGGCCCGGGAGATGGTCCTCAGCGTCAACGAGAGCCGCACCGTGATCCGCCACGCCGACGGCGAAAGCGAGGAGATTCAGTCCCAGGTGGACGACAACCTGGAGATGAACCGCACCTTCATCCAGGCCGTGGGCACTGGGAACCAGGCCGGCATCCGCAGCCCCTACGACGACGCGCTGCGCACCCTGGCCGTTACCCTGGCCTGCCAGCGTTCCGCGGAGACGGGCCAGCCCATCCCCCTGGAGGCTTTCCTCCAGGGCCCATGAGCCATGGGGCTGGATTCCCATCCGACCGGGTCTTGACCCCCCTGTCAAAGAGCAGAGGGGGTAGCGCTGCCATGAGCCCGTGGCCGGCCTTGGGCCGATGATTTCAATCATCGGCTGACACTCCCCAAGTGCGTTGAAACGCACTCCACGGGGCAGATGGCACCCGGCTTGAATCCGTTTCCAACGGATTTCCTGCCCCAGCGAGGCATCTCCATGCTTCGTCATCGGGCCGATGGACGTACCACGGTGAAATGTGGTCCTACCGATTTGCACAACCATGCTTACCCAGGAGAAAACCATGGAACACGTGACCGTATACCGGGAAGCGGGCCGTTACGCCGGCTGGCCGGCCAACTACGGCATCTGGCATTGGGGTGATGAAATTGTGGTGGGCTTCACCCGGGGCTACTACCAGGAGAGCGCCCACTTCCACGCGCGGGACCGGGATCGGCCCTTCGACCCCCTGCAGGCCCGCAGCCTGGACGGCGGCGCGACATGGACGGTGCAGCCGTTCCCAGGGACTACGCCAGGGGGGCGGGGGCTGTCGGCCGACGAACACATGAACCCGGACCTCTGGGTGGCCAACGCCCTGGATGGGCCGGACGCACCCGTGGACTGCCCCGGCGGCATCCAATTCACCCATCCGGACTTTGCGCTCATGTGCGCCCGCACCGGCCTGCGGGCCGGCGCCCGCTCCTGGTTCTACATCTCGTACGACCGTTGCCGAAGCTGGCAGGGACCCTACTGGCTGCCCGACTTCGGCCAGACCGGCATCGCCGCCCGCACCGACTATCTGGTGGACGGCCCCGAGCGCTGCACCCTCTTTCTAACCGCAGCCAAGCCCGACGGCCAGGAGGGACGGGTCTTCTGTGCCCGCACCACGGACGGCGGCCGCACCTTCTCCTTCGTTTCGTGGGTGACGCCCGAGCCGAAGGGCTACACCATCATGCCGGCCAGTGTGCGCCTCCCCTCGGGCCGCATCCTGACCGCGGTGCGCTGCAGCGAAGGGTCCAGCACCACCACCTCGCCCCACTGCTGGATCGACCTGTACGCGTCCGACGATGACGGCGTCAGCTGGCATCGGTTGAGCACGCCGGTGCCAGATGCCGGGCGCGGTGGCAACCCGCCCACCCTGACCCTGCTCCAGGGGGAAGCCGCCGGGACGCACCTCTGCCTGACCTACGGCTTCCGCACCCCCCCCTTCGCCATGCAGGCGGTCCTCAGCGAGGACGGGGGGCGCAGTTGGGGGCCGGCCATCACCTTGCGCAGCGGCGCCGGCAACCACGACATCGGCTACCCGCGCACGGTCCAGCGGCCGGACGGCACCCTGGTGACGGTCTACTACTGGAACGACAGGCCAGATCAGGAGCGCTACATCGCCGCCACCTTGTGGCGAATCTAAACGCGCTCTGTTGCGCCAAAAGGATCGGTGGGGCACGGGGAACGCTTTGGCGCCTGGGCTCGGCCCTGTAAAAAACGGGCGACGTGGAAATTTCCACGTCGCCCGTTCGTAGTCAGCGCCACAAAGCTGCTGGAGCCGGTCAGTTCGGCTGGATTTCGTACCAGAAGTTCACCGGGTAGCCCTCTTCGTCCACCTCCAGGACCTGGCGGACGATGGTGGGGCTGCCATCGGTACAGCGCCATTCGTAGACGGTCTCATGGCCCGTGACCGCCGCTGGACAGTAGAACCAGGCATATTTTGCGCCCCGACGGCCCTGGGCATACACTGAAGGCTGCATGCATCAACCACCCACACAGCAGCTCACACAGCAAAGGAGCAATCCACCCATGCGCGTCTTTGTCACCGGCCATCGGGGCCGAATTGGTTCAGAAATTATGGCCCAGTTGGAAGCAGCCGGCCACCAGGTAGTGGGCTATGACCGGGCCGACGGGCAGGACATCCTGGACGGCCAGGCCGTGCGGGCTGCCGCCCGAGGCTGCGACGCCGCCATCCACCTGGCCTCCCTGTTGGGCCGCCCAGACGATGATCCCGACGAGACCATGGCCATTGGCCTCCAGGGCACCTGGCATGTGCTCATGGCTGCCCGGGAAGCGGGCATGGACCGGGTCGTCTACTTCAGCAGCGTCAACGCCCTGGGCATCTTCATGGGCCAGAAACCGCCGGACTACTTCCCCATCGACGACGACCATCCGGCCCGACCCGGCAGTCCCTACGGGATCGCCAAGCGGCTGGCCGAAGAGATGTGCCGCCATTTCACCGCGGAGACTGGCATCGCCACCATCTGCCTGCGGCCGCCTGCCGTCTGGATGCCCCAGACCTACCAGTGGGTGCGGGCCCGTCGTCAGGAAAACCCGGAAAACGAGTGGCGGCCCATCTGGGAATACGGCGCCTTCTGCGATGTGCGGGATGTGGCCGCCGCGGCTGTCTGTGGCCTCACCTGTCCGGATCCAGGCCACGTGACCTTGCTGCTTTGCGCGGATGACATCAACTCGGACACGCCCAGCCGGGAGATAGCAGCCCGGCTACATCCGGATGTGCCCTGGCGGGGTGGGGCAGAATACGAGGAGAATCCGTTCAAGGCGCTGGTGGACAATAGCCGGGCCAAAGCCGTGCTCGGCTGGCAGCCGAAATACCGCTGGCACACCGATTCTTGAAGGGCCGATTCCTGAAGGACCAGCCTACAGGCCCCCTGACTCTCCCCCGCTTTCTTCCTCCAGCGCCTGCTCCATGTAGAGCAGGCGCACCCATTTGGTACCCGAGCGGATACGGTTGCTCTCGCCGGTGAGGGTGAATCCCAGGCTTTGGAAAAACTTCAAAGCGGGGATGTTAAACTGGGCAACGCCTACCCGGGCCCGGCTCATGTGGGCCGTCTCTACCAGCCAGGGCCGCAGCAGCAGCCATGCCTGGGTGCCAATGCCCTGGCGCTGATAGGGCTCGGCCACCATGATCATGCCCAGGTAGACCGTCTTCGGGCGGGGCCAGTGGAGACGAAAATCCACCAGCCCGATGAGCTCGCCCCCGGCCTGGGGATCGTCGGCCACCAGGCGGCGGACGATCCCCAGCAGATAGCGGTCGGGCATCTCCGCCGCCTCCCGCAGGTCGTGCTCGGCCTGGCCGGCAGGGCTGCTGGGCAACCCATACATCTGCCAGTATCCTGGCGTGGCCCGGTAGACCTGCTGCAACGCCGCTGCATGGTGCTCCAGGCTCAGGGGGAGGAGGGAAATGGGCGATGGGGTGATGCGCTTGTCAGCCATGGTTCCAGGGCTCAACGGGGTGCTGACGAAGCGGAAGCCGGCGCCGCAGCCTGGAGCAGCCGCCGGATCTCGGCCAGTTCTTGACGGGCCGCCTGCAGGTCCCGCTCCAGGCGTTCCAGTTTTTCCCGCTCGACCCGCACGAAGCGGGTGTAGGGGGCGATGGCCTCCCGGATGCGCTGGACGCTGCGCCCCAGTTCATCCTCGAACTGGCGGGTAAGGGCGGCGTTCAACTGGGCCCGCAGCTCGTTGATGCGCTCCCGCAGGGCCGCCTTCACCTTGGAGCGACGGTAGGGCAGGACATAGAGGCCCAGGGCCGCCACCGCGCTGGCCCCCAGGATGCCGGTGATGTCCAGCAGGGTGGTCTGGAGCAGAGCCACCAGGAGCGCGCCCAACCCGAGAGCCCCGGCCTCCACCGCGGCCGTCTGGATGATGGCTCGTTGCACCTCCTGGGCCAGCTTGAGGGACTCGGCTTCCCGGTCGTAGCCTTCCACCACCTGTTGGGCAGCCCGACCCACGCTGGCGATCATGGCCTGTCGGTTGAACTCAAAATCGCTGCCCATCTGCCCCACAATACGATCCGCGTGCTGGGTGGCGCGGCGGTTGAGGTACTCCATGATGTCCCGCCACTGGCGGTAGTCCCGGTCCACCAGCCAGTCGATCAGCTCGTTGACGTGGCGCTCGATCTCCCGGCTAGTGTCGCCCACCACCTGGCGCTCGAACTCGCCCCGGACCTTTTCGGCATTCACCAAATCCAGGATGCGGCCCAGCCGCAGGGTTTCGTCGAAGAAGCGGTCGCCCCGTTCCGCCATGGCGTACAGCACATTGTCCACCCGGCTGGACTGGTACTTGAAATCCCGGCGCATGTCCTCCTGGTAGGCGGCCAGTTGCTCTTCGATGACATCCAGCGTTTCAAAATCGCCCCGGAGGAGCTCCTGGCGCCGGCGTACCAGCTCGCTGTAGCGGTCGATGAGGTGTGCGGCGACGCCGATGGGGTTTTCCAGCTTCAGGCGTAGCCGCTCGCCGGCATCCAGGCGCCGCAGGATGTACTCCTCCAACGGGCCGAACTGGCTGGCCTGCCAGAGCCGGGGGTCGGGAGCGTCGGCGCCATTCCGGGCCTGGAGGGCCAGCCTGGCACTGACGGCAAAGATCTCGGGCTCTGTCCCCAACAGTTCCCGGGCATTTTCCCGGACGAAGGCCAGGATCTGCTCCCGGTCGGCCGGCTCCTCGATCAGGTCGATCTTGTTGACGACGATGACCACCTTCTTGCCCCACTGGCGGATCCGCTCCAGGAAGAGCCGCTCGCTCTCGCTGAAGGGGCGGTCGGCGCTGGTGACGAAGAGCACCAGGTCGCTGCGGGGGATGAAGTGCTCGGTGATCTGTTGGTGGCGCTGGATGACGGCATTGGTGCCCGGCGTGTCCACCACGTTGATCTCCCGCAGCCATTCCACCGGCACGTGGACGATCAGGTAATCGTCGCCCGAAGGCTCCTGTCCGGGGGGATCGCCGTAGCGCAGCAGATGGATGCGGCTGGTGGTGGGCGTGACGCCTTCCTCCAACAGGCGTTTGCCCAACAAAGCGTTGATGAACGCCGTCTTGCCGGCGTTGAACTCGCCCACGACCACCAGCAGGAAGAGCTCTTCCAGTTGCTGGAGGCTGCGTTTCAGGAGGTCCAGATCCTCGTCGGGCGCGTCAATGCGGGCCAGCAGGACGCGCAGGTTTTCCAACAGCGCGCGCTCCCGCCGGATCAACTGGTCGTATTCCTGGTTCAATATCCGCTGCAAAGCCGTTCTCCACCCTGGACTGGAGCGCCAGCCTCTACTACAGTCTGGCGTAAATACCACGGCAGAAATTCCGGGTCCCTCTGGGCGCGCTCCCTCTGGTGAGCACTATCGGCGAATTTCTGCCGGGATTTACTACCCGGCTGGCCGGCGACTCCGGCTAGACGTCTGGACGGCGCGACATGGGCCGACCCCCTGCAAGGGAATACGCATGAGTTCGCCCTTCGTTGCGCCTCTTGCTGCTCCGGAACTCACAACACCATTGTAGCACAGGAGTTTGCCTACCGGCGATAAATACGGTATTGTTATGGTAAGCCGTTCCAGCCAGCCCCCAGTTCCCCCTGAAATCATTGGCTGCTCCGTTGCGAACATCAGGTTGGCTGGCGGCAAGGCCACGGCTGCACAGCGGTATGGCCCATTGGGGTACACCTTGCCCACTGACATCGAACCCGCCGCCGGCACTCCACCTGTACCAGCAGCTTGTGGGCAGTTCCTGCCCGGGGTTACCCTGGCCGGGCGCGATCCCGGCCCAGTTTGCCCACTATGTACGAGAGCGTACACCAATTTGGTGAAAAATCCTCTATTGTGAAAATCCAGCAGTGAAAATTCAGCGCGGCTGGGCGTCAACAGGGGCGCCCATTTGGATATTGAAGCTTAAAGATACAGTGATCCACTTTGCCATAGGGTACCAGGATGCAGATTGTACAAACCATCGGTGACCGCGTATTACGCAATGTTCAAAAGGTGATCGTGGGCAAAGACGAGGAGATCCGCCTGACGCTGGTCAGCCTCCTTTGCGAAGGTCACCTCCTTATCGAGGACGTGCCGGGCGTGGGCAAGACCATGCTGGCGCGCTCCATCGCCCGAAGTATCGGCTGTTCGTTCCGCCGGATCCAGTTTACGCCGGACATGCTCCCCAGCGATGTGACCGGCGTCAGTATTTTTAACCAAAAAACCATGGAGTTTGAGTTCCGGCCCGGCCCCATCATGGCCCAGATCGTCCTCACCGACGAGATCAACCGGGCCACCCCCAAGACCCAGTCGGCGCTACTGGAAGCCATGGAGGAACGCCAGGTCACCGTTGACGGCCAGACCTACCCCATGGAGCGGCCGTTCATGGTCCTGGCCACCCAAAACCCCATCGAGTACGAAGGGACCTTCCCCCTGCCTGAAGCCCAGGTGGACCGCTTCATGATGCGCATCCGGCTGGGTTACCCCAACCGGAACCACGAAATCGACGTGCTGACCCGCCAGACGGACCATCACCCCATCCAGGATCTGGAACAGGTGGTCTCCGCCGACGAGCTGCTGGAGGCTCAACAAGCCATCCGCGAGGTCTACGTGGATGACCTGGTCAAAGCCTACATCGTCGACCTGGTGACCACCACCCGGGATCATCCGGACGTCTACCTGGGGGCCAGTCCCCGGGGGAGCCTGGCCCTGTTCATGGCTGCCCGGGCCTGGGCTGCCCTGGAAGGTCGGGACTTTGTTTTGCCGGATGACGTCAAGCGGCTGGCCGAGGCGACCCTGGCCCATCGCCTGATCATCAGCCCATCGGCTCGCATCAAAAACGTCACGCCCCGCCAGGTGATCGAGGACGCCCTGCGCCACACACCGGTGCCCGGTGCCCGGGCCCGAGTTCGATAATGGCACCGATGGTGACCCTACCGGCCCTGTCTGGGTAGATCATGTCGTCGCGCGCGATTTTCCTGATCATTGCCACCATCGTGGCCTGGGTGCTGGCCTTCAACAGCGGCCGGGAGCTGGCCTATAACCTGGCCTACCTGCTGTCCAGCGTCCTGCTCTTCAGCGCCGCCTGGGCCTGGCATAGCCTGCGGGCCATCACCCTGCGCCGGGTGACCCGGGCCCGCCGCAGCCAGGTGGGTCAGTATGCGGAAGAGCAGTTCGAGATCACCAACCGCAGCCGCTGGCCCAAGCTCTGGCTGGAGGTCAAGGATTACTCCACCCTGCCCTGGCACGAAGCCAGCCGGGTGGTCAGCAACCTGGGCCGGGGCAGCAGCCAGCGCTGGCAGGTGAAAACCCTCTGCACCCAACGGGGACGTTTTCGCCTGGGCCCCATGGAGCTGCACAGCGGCGATCCCCTGGGCATCTTCCACGTGGTCCAACCCATCGAGACCACCAGCTACCTCATTGTCTATCCCCTGACCGTCGACCTGGCCTCGTTCGAGCCGTCGGTGGCCAACCTCTCCGGCGGCGAAGCCCGCTACCGGCGCACCAACCAGATCACCACCAACGTGGCCGGCGTCCGGGAGTATGTGGCGGGCGACAGCTTCAACCGCATCCACTGGCCCACCACCGCCCGGGCCCGCCGCCTCATGGCCAAGGAGTTCGAGCTGGATCCCACCGCGGACATCTGGCTCTTTCTGGATCTGCACCGGAATACGGAGGTAGGGCTGCCGTGGACGCCCGAACCGCCCGAGCCGCCCATCTTCGCCCTCCACAGCCGCAGGCGACGGGCCGAGCAGCCGGAGTTGCCGCCGGTGACCACCGAATACAGCATCACGGTGGTGGCCAGCCTGGCCCGCTATTTCCTCATGCGCAATCGAGCTGTGGGGCTGAGCTGCCAGGGGCGAACCCGGCACTATCTCCAGCCGGACCGGGGAGAACGGCAGCTCAACAAGATCCTGGAGGCCCTGGCCGTCGTATCTGCAGGCGGCAACATGCCCTTTGCCCACCTCATCGCCAGCGACGGCATTCGCCTCAACCGCCATGACACGGTGCTGGCCGTCAGCGCGGACCCCAGCCCAGACTGGGCCGTGGCGTTGCAGCACATCCAGCGCCGGGGCGTCAACAGCGTGGCTGTGGTGATCGATGGATCTTCATTTGGTCGGGAAACCAGCTATGGGGAACTGCTCAGCGAGCTGGAGGCCGCCGGCATCTCCACCTATCGAATCCAGCGGGACGACCCTATTGCCCACGTGCTGAGCAGCGGCACCCACTACTACGCCCCCCGTCAACAGCGACTCATCGACCAGATTTGAATCCGGACGGCCCGGGATGTACCCGGGATGGCCATTCCTTCCCGCTGGTGAATTCAGGTAGGACGGTGCTCGCGCCGCACCCACCGGGCCATGAGCGCCTCCAGCGCCTGGGCCGGGTCGTGGCACAGGCCACAGTGAACCGGCGAGGTCTGAATGACGGTGTTGTGGGGCGCCACCAACCAGTGGAAACTCTCCGCCTGCCCCAGCGCGCCGATGGGCCCCTCGCCAGCACAGATACGGAGGATCAGATCCAGGTGGGCCTGGACTTCATCCGCATCCAGATCGGGGGCCATGGCCCGCAGCCGCGCCCGGTCCAGCTCGATGCAGGCGCCCAGAAAGCGACGGGTGCGGCAGAAGAGGATCACGCCCACGGTCAGAAATTCGTCCCGTTCCAGGCGGGGCACCACGCGGATGAAGGCGTAGTCATAGGAGCTGAGCGTGGGCATGGACGGCCTCCTCCACGAAACGGGTGGATGCGTTGAGCCGGCTCATCAGGTAGGCCAGATAGGCGTGCCGATGCTCCGCCGGGGAGCGGAACTGGGGCTCGTCCCCCAACCATTCCTCCGGAATCAGGGAGAGGATGGCCAACAGCCGCTCCTCGGTCAGGATGGGGCGCAGCCGGGCATCCGCCTCTGGGATGCTGGCGGCAAAGGGCAGCAGCGTATGCTGGCGGATCAGGGGGAAGGGCGTCTGGCTGCGCTCCAGATAGTTGTTCCAGTCGTGGTGGAAGTAGAGGGAAGCCCCGTGGTCGATGAGCCAGAGCTGTTTCTGCCAGATGAGCAGGTTGACGTTGCGGGGCGTCCGATCCACGTTGGTCACCAGGGCGTCGAACCAGACGATCGCCGATGCCAGTTCCGTGGACGGGGGTGGCTTCAGCAGCTGGTTGAAAGCGAAGGCGCTGGGTAGATAGCGCATGCCCAGGTTGAGGCCATAGCTGGCCTGCAGCAGATCCTGGATCTCGGGATCTGGCTCCGAACGGCCGAAGCCCGGCTCCAGGTGGATGAACACAATCTCCGGCACCCGCAGCCCCAACAGGCGGGCGATCTCCCCGGCCACCAATTCCGCGATCAGGGCGCGCACCCCCTGGCCGGCTCCCCGGAACTTCATGACATAGAGCTCACCGTCGTCGGCCTCCACCAGGGCAGGCAAGGAACCGCCCTCCCGCAGGGGCTGGATGTAGCGGGTCGCCATCACCGTGCGCAGGGTTGGGGTGGACATGGTTTCCTCCTTAGGACGCATCTGTTCCGTAGCCCTCGTTCAACAGATGCGCGGCAACTGCTCGCCGCTGAGCATGTCCACCACCCGCATGCCGCCGATGCGGCTGCGCAGGAACACCTTGCCCGGGTGCTCTGCCACCACCTGGCCGATGATGGCGGCCTCCCGGCCCAGGGGATGCTCCCGCATGGCCGCCAGCACCTCTTCGGCCACGTCCGGGGCCACGATGGCCAGGCACTTCCCCTCGTTGGCCACGTAGAGGGGATCCAGCCCCAGAATCTCACAGGCGCCCCGGACTTCTTCCCAGATGGGGATGCGGCTTTCCTCCAGGCGGATGCCCACCCGAGCCCCGGCGGCAATTTCGTTCAGGGCGCTGGCCACGCCGCCCCGGGTGGGATCCCGCAACACGTGGATCCGATCCTGGCCCGCCTCCAGGATCTGCGCGACCAATTCGTGCAGGGGCGCGCTGTCGCTCTCCAGCGCGGTCTCGAACTCCAGCCCCTCCCGCACGGACATGATGGCAATGCCATGGACGGCGATGGCCCCACTGATCAACACCACGTCTCCAGGCTGCGCCCGCCGGGGCGAAATCTCCACCCCCGCCGGGATCAGCCCAATCCCCGTGGTGTTGATGAAAATACCGTCGCCCTTCCCCCGGTCCACCACCTTGGTATCCCCGGTGGCGATGGGCACGCCCACAGCCTGGGCCGCCTGTTGGATGGATTGCACCACCCGCCAGAGCTCCTCCATGGGCAGCCCTTCCTCCAGGATGAAGCCCATGGAGAGGGCCAGGGGCCGGGCGCCACACATGGCCAGGTCGTTGACTGTGCCGTGCACAGCCAGCGAACCGATGTCACCGCCAGGGAAGAAGAGGGGACTGACCACAAAGGAATCGGTGGAGAAGGCCAGCCGCGCGCCGTTCACGGCCAGCACTGCGCCATCGTGGAGGAGCTCCAGGGTCGGGTTGGCAAAGGCGGGCAGGAACATCTTCTCAATGAGCATTTGCATCAGCCGTCCGCCGCCGCCGTGGGCCAGGGAGACCGCGGGGTAGTCGCTGATGGGGATGGGGCACTGGAGATTGGCCAGAAAATCGGGGTGTGTGTCTGCCGTCATACGGTGACCCTCCCATACTGGTAGTAGGCGGCGCAGGCGCCTTCGGAAGAGACCATGGGGGCGCCCAGGGGATGTTCCGGCGTGCACCGGGTGCCGAAGACGCTGCACTCGTGGGGTTTCTTCAGCCCCTGCATGATCTGCCCCGCGATGCACAGGGGCGACTCCTGGGCGGTGACATCCTCCACCTGGAACCGCTTCTCGGCGTCGAAGGCGGCGAACTCCGGGCGCAGGCAGTAGCCGCTGTTGGGAATCAGGCCGATGCCGCGCCACTGGCGGTCACAGGGCTGAAAAACCTGCTGCAAAAGGCGTTGGGCCACCTCATTGCCCGAACGCGAGACGGAACGGGTGTACTGGTTCTCCACGCCCCAGCGGCCCTCTTCCAGGGCTTTGAGGGTCATGTAAATGCCCTGGAGCAGATCCAGCGGCTCGAAGCCGGTCACCACAATGGGCACCCGATATTTCTCGGCGATGGGCTCGTATTCCCAGTAGCCCATCACCGTGCAGACGTGGCCGGCCGCCAGAAAGCCCTGCACCTGATTGCTGGGTGAGCCCAGGATGGCCTCCATGGCCGGCGGCACCAGTACATGGGAACAGAGGATGGAGAAGTTGGTCAGCCCCAGTTGCCTGGCCTGCCAGACGGCCATGGCGTTGGCGGGCGCGGTGGTCTCGAAGCCCACGGCGAAGAAGACCACCTCCCGGTCCG
Organism: Litorilinea aerophila; assembly: GCF_006569185.2. NCBI lineage: Bacteria > Bacillati > Chloroflexota > Caldilineae > Caldilineales > Caldilineaceae > Litorilinea > Litorilinea aerophila. The sequence continues at coordinate 251,690 of NZ_VIGC02000001.1, forward strand.
GGTGCTTCTGGGCCAGCTTGACGGCGTCCAGGGGGGAATAGACCATGCGCACGTCGCCCCCCTCCGCCTTGACGCTGAGCAGGTCCGCCTGGGAACCCGGCACCCGCAGCATATCCCCAAAGGACGTGAAAATGACCTCTGGACGTCGGGCGATGGCCATGGCCTTGTCGATCAGTTCCAGCGGGGTGACGCACACCGGGCAGCCGGGGCCATGGACCAGGGTCACCTCCGGCGGCAGCATGTGGTCAATGCCGAACTTGATCAGGGTATGGGTCTGGCCCCCACAGATCTCCATGAGGGTCCAGGGGCGGGTCACCACCCGGCGGATGGCCTGGACCAGCTTTTGGGCGTCCGCCTCATTGCGATATTCATCCACAAATTTCATATCTGCTTCCCCTCTTCCGATGGATGGCCAGGGTCTGTTCCCGCCGGTGGTCCGTCCTCGGAGGCATATTCGGGCTGGGGGATCTCCAGCTCGGCCAGCTCTTCCATCTGGCGCAGGAACTCGAAAACCTGCCTGGCCTCCTCTTCATCCAGCTTGCTGATGGCAAAGCCCACGTGGACCACCACGAAATCCCCCACCTGGGCATCGGGGACATAGGCCAGGCAGACGTCCTTGGTGATGCCGCCGAAACTGACCTTGCCCATGGGGATGCCCTGGGCGGATTCCTCGATTCGTACTACCTGGCCCGGAACACCGAGACACATGATCTTACCTCCCGCTTGTCGTTTGGTTCGCTGGCTGGCCTGTTGAGGATGGCGCCGACGGCTCCACCTTGCTCAGGGCCACCCCGGCATGAATCAACACCACGTCGCCCACCGCCACCCCCGGGAGGAGGTCCAGTGAGATCCGGGTGATAGCCCCATCCACCCAGACCTTGCCCATGGAGAGGCCGTTCTCCTGGTAGAGAGCCATCACCCTGCCGGTTACAAAATGCATGCCCATGGCTACCCTCCTCCGGCCCAGCGTGCGGCGGCCACTGCCACCTGCCCCAGGCTGATGCCCCCATCGTTGGGGGGAACCTGACGGTGCAGCAGGACCTGAAAACCGGCCTGTCGCAGCTGTACCACTGCCCTCTCGGTCAACAGCCGGTTCTGGAAACAGCCCCCGGTGAGAGCTACCCGGGGCTCACCCACAGCCTGGGCAATGGCCAGGATGGCCGCCGCGGCAGCGTTGTGAAAACGGGCCGCCATGACGCCCACCTCTGTGCCCCGGGCCAGGTCGTCCAGCAGCGCCTCCACCAGGGGGCCCCAGTCCCAGACCCCGGCCCACGGAGCATGGTTCGCCGAGGGGTCGCCACAGGGCTGCGCCACCAGGGCCACGGGATAGGCATCGCGCACATCGGGATCGGCCACAAACTCCAGGGCCATGGCCGCCTGCCCTTCAAAGGTCACCCGGGGATGGAGGCCGAGCAAGGCGGCTACGCCGTCAAAGAGGCGGCCGGCGCTGGTGGTCCACGGCGCGTGGATGCCCCGGTCGAGCATCTGGGCCAACACCCGGCGCTCGGTGGGGCTCAGGGCCTGCACCGGCACCAGATCCTCCCGCAGCAGTGCCCTCTCTCCATCGAGTTCCCACAGCAACGCCAGGGCCACCCGCCTGGGCTCCTGGATGGCCGCCTCGCCCCCCGGCAGGCGGAAGGGGCGCAAATGGGCCACCCGGGTAAAGCCGGTGGCGTCGCCCAGGAGAAACTCCCCACCCCACACGGTACCATCGGGCCCATAGCCGGTGCCATCCCAGGTCACGCCCAGGGCTGGGCCTTCCGCCTGATTTTCGGCCAGGCAGGCAGCCAGGTGGGCATGGTGATGTTGCACCGGAATCAGGGTCAGCCCTGCGCCCGGCCCGCTCTGTTCCAGCTGCTGTTGGGCCCAGCGGGTGGAGAGGTAGTCAGGATGCAGGTCGTGGGCAATGGCCACCGGCCTGGCTTCGTACAGGCGCAGGAAGTCGGCGATGACCCGTTCGAAGGCGGCCAGGGCCTCGGCGGTCTCCAGGTCGCCGATGTGCTGGCTGATGAAGACCTGCTCGCCCACGCTCAGGGCGACGGTGTTCTTCAAATGGGCCCCCACACCTAACAGGGTGGGCAGCGGGCGGGCCATGCGCACCGGCAGGGGAGCGTACCCCCGGGCTCGCCGAAGCAGGCGCACCTCCCCGTCCAGGATCCAGGCCACGCTGTCGTCCACGTGGCGGGCGATGGGCCGGTCATGAATCAGGAAGCAGCCGGCCACATGGCCCAGGCGCTCCATGGCCTCCCACTCGTCGGTGCAGATGGGCTCATCGGTCAGGTTACCGCTGGTGGCCACCACGGGAAAGTCCAGCTCCTGCAGCAACAGGTGATGCAGGGGTGTGTAGGGCAACATCACCCCCAGATTGGGGCTGCCGGGGGCCACGTTGTCGGCCACGGGTGCCCCGGCGCGGCGGGGCAGAAGCAGGATGGGCGCCTCGGGGCCGGTGAGGGCTTCGGCCGCCTGGGGAGAGACCCGGCAAAGGGTCCGCGCCTGGTCCAGGTCCCGGGCCATCAGGGCGAAGGGTTTATCCCGCCGGGGTTTGCGTTCCCGCAGCCGGGCGACGGCCTGGGGGTTGCCGGCGTCCACCATCAGGTGAAAGCCGCCGAGCCCTTTCACCGCCACGATGGCCCCCGCCTTCAGGGCGTCCGCAGCACTCCGCAGGGCACCCTCCCCTTCCGCCATCAGGTGCCATCCGCCCGCCGACCGGGGCCAGCGGCCACTTTCCCGGGCAGTCGTCCCGGGCCGGCCTCCGGAGACGTCCCCGAAGACAGCCCCGGCCGAGGCGCCGTACAGGGCCAGCTGGGGGCCACAGGCCGGGCAGGCGATGGGCTGGGCATGGAAGCGCCGATCCAGCGGGTTTTCATACTCGGCCCGGCACTGGGGGCACATGGCGAAATGGGCCATGGTGGTGTGGGGCCGGTCGTAGGGAAGGGCCTGAATGATGGTAAACCGGGGTCCACAGTTGGTGCAGTTGGTGAAGGGATAGCGGTAGCGCCGATCGGCAGGATCGGCCACCTCGGCCAGACAGTCGGCGCAGGTGGCGATGTCCGGCAATACCAGGACCGTCTTGACGCCCTGTTCCTGGCTGTGGCGAATTTCGAAGTCCCCATAGCCCACGGGCGCCAGCCAGACAGCGTCCAGGCTGTCGATCCGGGCCCGTGGCGGCTTATCGGCCGACAGGCGTGCCAGGAAGTCCTCCAGGGTGGACCGGTTCCCTTCCACTTCGATGAACACGCCCTGGGTGTCGTTGATGACCCAACCGCGCAGGCCCATTGCCACGGCCAGGCGATACACGTAGGGGCGAAAGCCGACGCCCTGCACCGCCCCATGGATCTCCACCCGCAGACGCTGCTCGGTCATGGCTCAGCCATCTTTGTCCTGATGGGGCCCATGCCCCGTTGGAGGGGATGCCCCGGCGGCCTGAAGGCTACTTTCAGGAAGCCTCCTCCGCCATGGGACAGACCCGCTGGATAAATGCCACCAGCTCCGCAGCTGCCGGCTCGGCCTCACCCAGCGCCGGGCATCCACAGTCCGCCCGTGGCTCCCCAAAACAAGATACTGCTACAGCCATTGTACTACTTCGAGGCTGAAGCTCAAACCTCTTGTCCCATCGTCCGCGGATCTGCCCAGCGCCCTATGGCCGGGGGCGGAGGCGCCAGCGGGGGCGTTGCCGGGCCCGGCCCAGCCGCTGGATGGCCAGGGCCGCGCTCAGCAGGATAAGGAGGCCCCCCACCATCTGGAGCCAGGTCAACTGTTCGTGGAGAAACAGGGTGGACCACACGATGGTCAGTAGCGTCTCCAGGGGGCCCAAGAGCGCCAACTGGCCGCTGCCCAGGATGGCCACGGCCGCAAAGTAGGCCAGCCGGGAGAGGAAGGTGCTGACCACTGCCAGCACCGCCACCGCCAGCCATCCGCCCCATCCCGGCGCGGCCCAATGGGCTCCCATGAGCCACCAGCCGGCCAGCACCACCAGGGTCATGGAGCCGGTGACGTAGAAGACGACGGTGCGGGAGTCGTAGGCCGGCAGATACCACTGGATCAGGGCCATCTGGAGGGAAAAGAGCATGACGGCAAAGAAAGCCAGGCCAAAGCCAGTCCAATGGATATGGCCGCTGGGACCGATGAGCAGGTAAACGCCGCTCAGGGCCAGCACCAGCCGCACGCCATGGCGGTAGGTGACCCGCTCCCCGCGCAGGGCCAGGAGGCTGAGCACGAACAGGGGGCTCAGGGAAATGATCATGGAGATGAGGGATGCTTCCACAAAATTGAGCGCCCAAAAGAAGCAGAGCATCCCCACGCCGTTGAGGAGCCCCACCAGGAAGGCCATGCGCAGGCCCGGCCCGTCGATCTTCAACCGGGCGGGATTGACCGCGGCAATGGCGGCCGCCAGGAGAAAAGTGGCCAGCACCATGCGCGCAGCCAGCAGGGAGGTGGCGTCAAAACCCGCCAGGATGGCCGCCCGGGCCACCGGCGCCGCCACGCTGAAACAGAGGGTGGCGAAGAGGGCCAAGACCCAGCCACGGTTGCGGGCTTGCTGGGAGATGGGGCTTTGTCCAGGCGTTGCCCTCCCCACGGCCGGCGGCGCCACCATCGACGCCGGCTTGTCGGCGACGACAGTCGGCATAGTCAACCTCTTTCCAGATGCAATCGATGAAAAATTTTGGACCTATTGCCGCGGGTCCGTTGTCGAAGACGCTCCAGGATCCCCCTGGCGGGACGCCTCGGCCAGCCGCGCTTCGGCCAGGGCGCAGTAGTCCGGCTCCACGTCGAACCCCACGTAGTGGCGGCCGGTGCGCAGGGCCGCGACACAGGTGGTGCCCGACCCCATGAAAGGATCCAGCACCACGTCGCCCACATAGGAGTACAGACGGATCACCCGTTCAGCCAGTTCCACAGGAAAGGGCGCCGGATGGCCCACCCGTTTCGCCGACTCTGGCAGGATCTCCCAGACCGAGAGGGTGCTTTCCAGGAATTCATCCCGGCTGATGTCCGAAATGCCTTTATCCGGCCGGCTATAATCGCCCTTGGCGAAGACCAGCAGATACTCGTGGACGTCTCGCAGCCGCGGCGCCTTGGCACTCATCCAGCTTCCCCAGGCGCAGCTTCCGCTGGCCCCCCGGGCCTTGCGCCAGATGATCTCGCCCATGGGCAGGAAGCCAATGCGCATGTGGAGCTCGTAGAAGAACATGTGGAGCGGAATGTAGGGCTTGCGCCCCAGGTTGGCAATGTTGATGACGTAGCGCCCCCCCGGCCGCAATACCCGGTAGACCTCCTGACCCACGGCCTGGATGAGATCCAGGTAAGCGGCCAGGTGCAAATCGTCGTCGTACTCCTTGCCCACGTTGTAGGGCGGCGATGTGAAGGCCAGGCCCACCTCCCCGTCTGGGATAACGCTCATGTCCTCGGCCGAGTGGCAGTAGATGCGATCCACCCAGGGGGAGCCATCCAGGGGGAGCTCGCTTGCAGCAGGACAGGCCTGGGCCGAGCCATCGGGGCCGCCTCCCGGGGGCACGCCGGAGGATGCAGCCATCAGCGCCTGGAGAAGGATTCGTCCGGGCGCGGCTGGACCGCGGTGCAGGTTGCGGCTGTAAAAAGGGGTCGCGTCGTGGGATTCACGCCGGCCGGTGCCAAAGGAGGAGGTGGTCGTCCGACGTTTCCCTGCGGGGCGTTGCCGATCATCCCCTTGGTCGGGCCTCCCCCGAGGGTCGCCCGCATCGGTAAGGGGGCGTTCGGGCGTCCCATTGGGCTGGGCCCGGCTTGTATCGTCCATGGAGGTGTTCTATGCCCTTCTGCGGGAAAGGAAACTGACACCGGCGCGCCCATGGGGCATCGCCAGCCAGAAAATGCCTGCAAACCCGGACGATCCGGTGGCGCAAATGGAACAGTTGAGCGGGATGGGTCGATCCCGCTCAACTGGGGTAAGTATAGCGGTAGAAGGGGAGAATGTAAACTGGGGATGGACGGGGCGTGAGCCCCTGGCCGGCCTGCCTATCCCCCGCTCATACCTCGGTGCGGATGTCCACGATCTCATGCTCCGGGATGGCACGGAAGGCGGTTTCCACTTCCTGGGGTGTGACATGGGGAATTTTGAGCACCGCGTCATAAAAGCCGGGACGACGGCGGCTGGGAAAGGTGCCAATGCCCATCACCCCCCAGCGGTGCTCGGCCAGGACGTTCATCAGCTTGATGAACTGGCCCGGCTGGTCGGGGAAGCGCACGGTGACCCGCACCCCCTCGTGGGGCAGCCCCAGCATCTCCTGGAAACTGCGGAGGATGTCCATCTGGGTGGCGATGCCCACCACCACGTCGTCCTCCAGCACAGGCAGACAGCCGATCTTGTGCTCGCTCATGATGGCCGCGGCCCGCTCCACGCTGACGTCGGGCGTCACCGTGTACACCTGTGGCGCTTTGAGCATCACCTGGCGCACCTTGAGGTCGCTCAGGTAGCGGCTGATCTCCCAGATGTTCAGGCTGCCGATGGCGTCGGTTTTCAGTGCCAGGCGCTGCCGGGTGATCAGGCCCAAAAAGCGCTTCCCATCGCCCACCACAGGCAAATGCCGAATCTGGTTCTCGGCCATGATGCGCTGGGCCTCCGCCGCCGAGGTGGTGGGCGACACCATCACCGGGTGCCGGGTCATACAGTCTTTCACAAGCATGGCTATTGTCCTTCGGTGGCCAGGGCCGGCCTGTCTGTTGCCGCCGGCTCGATGACAGGTTCAAACGTGCTCAGGGTCTCCAGCGGAATGTGGCAGAAGATCCGGTGGCCGTCCTCGGTTTCCCGCCACGGCGGAATCTCCGTCTCGCAGATTTTCCCGCCATCCGGCAGGAGGTGGCGGCGGGGACAACGGGTGTGGAAGCGGCAGCCGGAAGGCGGGTTCATGGCGCTGGGCACCGACCCTTCCAGGCGGATGTGCTTCTGCTTGGCCTTGGGATCCGGAATGGGCACCGCCGAGAGCAACGCTTCCGTGTAGGGATGGTAGGGCGGCGCGTAGATGGCCTCGGCCGGGCCGATCTCCATCACCTGGCCCAGGTACATCACCGCCACGTAATCCGAGAAGAAGCGGACCACGCTCAGGTCGTGGGCGATGAAGATGAGGGTGGTGCCATACTCCTGCTGGACGTTGAGGAGCAGGTTGAGAATGGCCGCCTGGACTGAAACGTCCAGCGCGCTCACCGGCTCGTCGCACAGGACCAGGTCCGGCCGGCTGGCCAGGGCCCGGGCGATGCCCACCCGCTGCTTCTCCCCGCCGCTGAGCTGCCGGGGCAGGCGGTCGTAGTAGGATTCGTCCAGGCGCATGGCTTTCAGCAGCCGGATCACCTCCTCCCGGATCTGCTCCTTGGGCACCGTCTTGAAACGCTGCATGGGCCGGGCGATCTGCTGGCCCACAGTATAGGCCGGGTTCATGGTGGAGTCGGGGTTTTGGAAGACCATCTGGAGCTCTTTGATCAGGGCCTCATCCCGTTTGGACAGATCCTGGGTCAGGTCGAAGCCCAGGAACTCCGCCCGGCCCGAGGTGGCCTCCTCCAGGCCGATGAGGGTCTTCACCAGGGTGCTCTTGCCACAGCCGGACTCGCCCACGATGCCCAGGGTGCTGCCTCGCCGCACGTTGAAGGTGGCGTCTTCCACGGCTTTCACATACTTTTTCTCGCCAAAACCCAAGATCTCCTTCAAGGACTGGCCTTGAACGGGGTAATATTTTTTCAAATTTTCCACTTCCAGGATGGGCTCGCCGGGTTCGCCATTGGATCGGAGGGCGGGCAGCTCCATCTCTTCGGGGGGTGTCCAGGTGCTGGGGTCGATCTCTTCGGCAAAATGGCAGCGGACCCAGGTGCCACCGGGCAGCTCCCGCAGCAAGGGCCGCTCTTCCCAACAGCGCTCCCGGACGTAGTCGCAGCGGGGGGCGAAGACACACCCCGCCGGCCGATTGTTGGGCGCGGGCACCCGACCCGGAATGGGGTAGAGGACGCTGCTGGCCTTGGTGGTGCCCAGCTTGGGTACACAGCGGAGCAGCCCCTGGGTGTAGGGATGTTGGGGATCCTCGAAGAGATCTTCCACCGTGGCCCGCTCCACCATCTCGCCGGCGTACATGACGCCCACCCGGTCACAGACCCGGGCCACCACGCCCAAATTGTGGGTGATGTACATGATGGCCGTGTCGAATTCCCGGCGCAATTCGGCGATCAGGTCCAGCACAGCCGCCTCCACCGTCACGTCCAGCGCGGTGGTGGGCTCGTCCATGATCAGCAGGGCCGGGTTGTTGAGCAAGGCCATGCCGATGACCACCCGCTGCTGCTGGCCGCCGGAAATCTGGTGGGGGTAGCGGCGCATCACGTTTTCCGGGTCGGGCATATAGACCCGCTTCAACATCTGGATGCAGCGCTCCTCGGCCTCCTCTTTGCCCATGTTCCGGTGGACGGTCAGCACTTCCGTCATCTGGTCGCCGATGCGCATGGACGGGTTCAGGGCCTGCATGGGATCCTGGTAGACCATGGCGATCTGGTCGCCCCGGAGGCGACGCAGCTCTTCGCCGCTCTTGCCCACCAGGTCCTGGCCCATGAACTTGATGCTGCCCCGCTTGACGTAGCCGTTGGCGCCCAGGAAGTTGACGATGGACCAGGCCACGGTGCTCTTGCCACAGCCGGACTCGCCGACAATGCCGTAGGACTCGCCCCGGTAAATTTCAAAGGAAACGTTTTGCACCGCTTCCACCTCGCCGCGGCGCACTTTGTAGGCCACGGCCAGATCTTCCACTTTCAGGACGGGCGCCGATGTGCCCCCACGTGCTTTGGAATCTCTTTTCTCGCGCCTGACGAGTTCATTTGCCATCTCTTCTCCTTCGTTTTGATGCTATTTTTGATAGCGGCTCAACTCTTCCCGCAGGCCGTCGGCAAACAGGTTGAGGCCGATCACCAGGCTGGCGATGGCCACCGACGGCCAGATCACCCCCCACTGGTTTACAAAGATGTTGCGCCGGGCTTCGTTGACCATGTTCCCCCAGTCCGGGTCGGGCGGTGGGAGGCCGATCCCCAGGAAGCCCAGGGTCCCGATGGCGAAGATGGCATAGCCCACCCGCAACATGGCATCCACCAGCAGGGGCCCCCGCGCGTTGGGCAGGATCTCCCGGAACATGATGTACCAGGGACTTTCACCCCGGGTTTCGGCAGCGCGAATGTAGTCCCGGGTCTTGATGTCCAGGGTCAGGCTGCGCACCAGGCGGGCCACGCCCGGCGCGCCGGTGACGGTGATGGCCAGGATGACCACCAGGTCGCCCTGGCCCAGGGCGGCGATGGCCACCAGGTAGAGGACGATGCGGGGGAAGGCGATCAGGGCGTCCAACACCTGCATGATGCCCTGATCCCACCAGCCTCCCCGGTAGCCCGCGTTCAGGCCCAGGATGGAGCCCACCACCAGCGAACCCAACACGCCCCAGATGGCGACCCCACCCGGCAGGACCAGGTCGGTGTCACCCGGCAGACGGGTCTTCAGCAGAATGACCTGGGTCCCCTGCATGAGGCGGGAGAGGATGTCCCGCCCCAGGTGGTCCGTGCCCAGCCAGTTCACCGAATTGGGCGGCAGGTTCTGCTGGAATTCGGTGGCGTTGGGCGGGTAGGGGGTCCAAAACAGGGAGACCACCCCAACCAGCAGCCAGAACATCACGATGGACAGGCCAACGGTGGCTACCCGGGATTCGAAGACGATGGACAGGTTGTCCCAAAGACGCCGCAGGCGGGATGGACGGGCCATCCTGCCGGCGGCCGGTTGTGCAACGGCCATGGGCTTACACTCCAGATGACTTCAACATGCCAGCCGCCGTACCTCCTTATCCGGCCAGCCGGTCCGCCGTCCAGTGGGCGACGGTCCGCATAACCGGCTCAGGTCGAGGGAAGGCCTCGGCCAGCAACTTGTGATAGAGACACTCTTCCGCGGAGCGCAGGGGCAGGTCGGCGTGGGCGGCTCGATAGGCGGGCACGTCCAGCCCCGCCAGCAGGGGCTGCAGCAGGTCGGCGAGCAGATCCACCGTGCCGCTGCCCTCGTCGAACTGCTCCTTGTCCCGCCAGACGATGTCGTCCGGCAGCAGGTCCTGGCAGGCCAGGCGCAAAATCCACTTCTCCACCTGGCGGCCATCCGCCAGCGTCTTCAGCTTGAGCTGGGGCGGAATGGTCTGGGCCAGCGCGATCAGGTCCGTGTCCAGGAAGGGTACCCGGCCTTCGATGCCGTGACACATGGTCATGCGGTCTACCCGCTGCAGGTTGATGTTGTGCAGGGAAGAGACGGAGCGGCGCAGTTCTTCCTGCAACAGGTCTGGATCCTGGATCTCTTTGTAGTAGCGATAGCCGGCGAAGAGTTCATCTGCCCCTTCCCCAGTCAGGATCACCTTGACATAGTCGGAGGCCAGGCGGGCACAGAAGTAGCAGGGGATGGCGCTCCGCACCAGGTCCTGGTCGAAAGATTCCAGGTGGTAGAGGATGGCGGGCAGGTGCGCCAGCACTTCCTCCCCGGTGTAGAGGTATTCGTGGTGGATGGAGCCGATATGGCGAGCCACCCGCCGGGCCGCCTCGATATCCGGGGAACCCTCGATGCCCACGGAGAAGGTGTGAAGTTCCTCCACCTGCTGCCGGGCCAGGGCGGCGATGATGCTGCTGTCCAACCCGCCGGAAAGGAACGCGCCCACGGGGACGTCGCTCATGAGGCGCTTGGTCACCGCCCGCTCCAGGGCCGCGCGCAGCCGCCCTGCGTGCTCCTCTGGAGAGAGGTCCTCCAGGGGAGAGGGTTCCGGGATCTGATAATATTCGCCCCATCCAGTCTCGGAGTCGTAGTAGGTGCCCGGCGGCACTTCCGCCACTTCGTCCACCCAGTTGGCCAGGGACTTCACCTCCGAAGCGAAGCAGAGGATCTCCCGGCCCGCCCCTGGCTGATGGATGCCCCAGTACAGGGGCTTGATGCCGATGGGATCCCGGGCCAGGAAGAGGGACCGGTCATCCATGGCCACGAAGGCGAACATTCCGTCCAGTGCCCGCACCGCGTCAGACCGTTCGTCTTCCCACAGGTGGACGATGGCCTCGCTGTCGCTGCGGCTGCGGAAGCGATGCCGGTTGGACAGGGCCGTCCGCAGGGCAGGAAAGTTGTAGATCTCGCCGTTGGCCACCAGGACCCGGGATCGATCTTCGTTGTAAATGGGCTGATCCCCACCGGCGGGGTCCATAATGGCCAGCCGACAGTGGGCCAGGGCGCCCTGGCTCGACTCCAGGGCGATTCCCTGGCCATCCGGCCCCCGGTGGGCGATCTTGCTCAACATGGCCTGGAGGAGCGTTTCGTCCACGTCTCCCCACATGCCTGCAATGCCACACATAAAAAATCGCGCTCCCTGACTGTTTGAGTCATGCCGACAGTCTATACTACCTTGATCAGGTCAACCTCAGAATGGCCACCAACCCGTGACCGCAGCCCATGCCCTTCTGCAGGCCGAATTCCAGGCTGCGCAGGGCGAAGCCCAACTGGGGCTCGATGATATTGGCCCGGGGATCGCTGTGCCAGAGCCCTTCCGCGCTGCTGATGACCCGGTCCATGGTCACCAGGGCCAGCTGGAGCGGGGCCGAGAATTCATCCCAGCCTTCCAGCTCGCCCAGGGAGAGGCGGGTCTGGAGGCGCTGCTGGCAGAAGCGCACCAGGGCATTCCAGCTCCTGGCCAGCTCGTTGAGGAAAGCGTCCACCGCCGGCTCAGGATGGGTCGGCCAGCTTCCGTCCGGGATGATCAGCTCCTCCAGATCGGTGCGCATGCAGTCCTCGTGGAGCCGGTTGACGGCCCGGCGCAGGGGTTTCAGGCGGGGGTTGTACTGGCGGGTGTCCACATGGCGCCCCACCAGGATGGAGCGATCGAAGAGCCCCACCACCTGAAGCCCACGCCCCGTCCGGCGGGTCACCTCCTCGCCCAACGCCCGCACCTCCTGGCCGTTCCAGTAGCGCATGGGGAAATGCTCCACCACCGCGCCCTCATCGCCATCGGCCTGGGGATCCGCCAGGTAGTTCATGGTGTAATTCTGGAACTTTTCTGCGTCGCTGCGGGCAGCCCAATAGCAGGGCCACTCCACAGAATTGCGGCCCAACAGGTCCATGACCACCAGGCTGCCGGGCCGCCCGTGGCGGGCGATCTCCGCCAGCAGCCGCTGCAGATGGGGGCGATCCAGGTGGGACAGGGAGGCGTAAGAGGAAAAGTACAGGTCATACGGCTCCTCTCCCACCTGCTCGATGGGCAGCCCTTCCCGCAGGTCTGCCTGGCGAAAGTGGACGTGGGGCACATCCGCGTAGAGCTCGCTCCCCTTTTCTACCATGGCCGGGTTGATGTCCAGCCCCAGGTAGCACTCGATATCCTGCTCTTCCAGAACCCGGTGGTGGGCCAGGCTCAGATCCTGCTCGTTCTGGCTGATGCGGGTCAACAGGTCGTAGCCCTGACCCGCGCCACAGCCCAGATCCACAATGCGGATGCGGCGGCCCTGGCTGCGGCGCTGTTGCACCAGCTCCGCCAGGTGGGGCCGCAACATCTTGCGCGTCAACTGATCTTCCCAATATAGACGGACGTTGTCGTACTTGCCGAATAAATTGCCGACGTAGCGATTGTAGTCTCCCCGCTGCACGGCATGTTGATAGCAGAGACCCGATTCGGCCAACATCGTTTGCAATTTCTCCCTTTGTCTTATCTCCACCCATTGCCTCGCTGTGACCACCCACCTGGGCCCATCCCGCCACCCGCACCAGCTGGAACCAGTCCCGATAGAAGACCGGGTACAGTCTGGCGTCAATATCCCGGCAGAAATTCCGGGTGCCCTCTGGGCGCACTCCCTCTGGTGGAAACCATCGGCGAACTTCTGCCGGAATTTACTACGAGTAGCGAATGCGAGGGTTCAAGAAGGTATACGCCAGGTCGCCTATCAGCCGGGTGGCGACGGCGATGGCCACGGTCAACATGGCGGCCGCTTCCACGGCGTTGAAATCGCCAAAGATGGCCGCGTCGTAGATGTACTTGCCCAGCCCCGGGTACCCGAAGATCACTTCCACCACCACCAGGCCCCCTACCAGCCAGTTGACGTGGAGCATGATGACCGTGATGGGGGCCATCAACGCGTTGCGCACGGCATGGCGCAGGACCACCCGCCAGTAGGGCAGCCCTTTGATGATGGCCGTCCGGATGTAGGGGGAGTCCATCACCTCCACCATGCTGGCCCGGGTCATGCGGATCACGTAGCCCAGCTCCACGGCCGTGAGGGTGAGCACCGGCAGGATCAGCAACTTGGGATCTTCGAAAACGGCGTCCGGGCTGAGGAAGATGGCCACCGCGGGCAAGACTTTCAGCCACACGCCGAAGATCAGGATCAGGAAGATGCCGCTGACGAACTCTGGGGTGGCCGTGGCGCCCAGGCTGACGATGGAGATGACGCGGTCCAGGGGCTTCCCTTCGTTGATGCCGGCCAGGATCCCCAAAAAGAGGGCCAGGGGCATGATCACCACGAAGGCCACGCCGGCCAACACCAGGGTGTTCCGCACCCGGGGTCCCAGGGTGACGGCCACCGGTCGCCCCGTCTGCAAGGAGATGCCCGGGTCGCCCCGCAGCAACCCCTTGCGCAGGGGGATGTAGCGCTGGGGGCCATCCCCTTCCCGGCGCATGCCGGCCTTGGTGAGGATGTAGACCACGGCCCCTTCCCCGCGTACCCACTTGACCGCGTTGTTGTTGGTGTCCACGCCCCAGAAGATCTGGCGCCCCTCTTCATCGGTCTGCCAGCGTTCTTCGGGCGCAGGACGCTGGACGCTGGAGCCATCCGGCTGGCGCACCAGCTCCACCAGCTCGCCCTCCTGCATGCGCCAGCGCAGCAGTTCCCCGTCCACCCGGGCCCACCACTCCTTCTCGCCGCTCTGGGGGTTGGGCACGGCCACCAGATCATGGCCCACCAGCCGCTCGGCGCGCCAGTCGTTGCCGATCAACCAGTCCAGATAGCGCAGCCAGGCCGGCTGATCCAGGCCCAACTGCAGGCGGTAGGAGGCCCGCTGCTCCGGCGTGGCGAAGACGCCCAGGATCTTGACGGTGATGTCACCGCTGCCCACTTCCAGGAGCATGAACAGGACGATCGAAACCAACAACATGGTGACGATGGTCGACAGCACGCTCCGTAAAATGAACCGTGTCATGTTTACTCCTTCAGCACCCCAACAGTCTCGTCAACCTGAACCTTCGATCCGGGGTGGTCGGCCAGCATCTCCCCAGGAGACGCAGCCATCCGCTTCCATGGCCATCCATAGAGAAGGGGGGACAGGATCTGCCCTGTCCCCCCTGCATGAGCCTGACCAGCTCGGAGCCGACCTCGGATCCAGGGCAAGACAAACGGCTGGCGAGGCCTTAAGCGTCCTTCCAGACCTCGTAGAGCAGGTCGTAGCTGGTGGGGTGAGCGGTTACGTTTTTGAACTCCGACCGGGTAATGTTCCAGACCTTCTTCCAGTAGCTGTTGCCGATGGGGCCTCGCTCCTGCATGATGTCCTCGATCTGGCTCATGATCTCCCGGCGAGCCTCCACATCCAGGGTGGCCTCCGCCTGGCGCAGGAGCTGGGTGAACTCCTCATCGGTCCAGCGGGTCTCGTTCCAGGGGACCGGGTTGCCCTCTTCGTCGGCGATGTAGGCCAGGGGAAGGACCATGGTGGCCAGGGGCCGGTGGGTCCAGGCAGTAATGCCCAGGTCTACCTCGGTCCAGCGATCCCAATAGCCGCTGGGTTCGGTGATGTCCAGGCTGATGTCGAAGCCGGCAGGCGCGGCCAGCTCCTTCAACGCCTGGGCGATCTCTGGCTCGGCTTCGTCGTTCTTGGTGGCCAGGGTCACCCGCAGGGGCAGTTCAATGCCCTTCTCGGCGGCGTACTCTTCCAACAGGGAGCGGGCCGTTTCCGGGTCATATTCGGGAATGGGCTTGGGCGCGTAGGCTGGATGCACTGGCGCCACATGGGCGTCGATGGAGAGATCTCCCTCGCCGTAGTAGGAGAGCTGGAGGATCTTCTCCCGATCCTGGCAGAGTTTGAGGGCAGTGCGCACCCGATTGTCGTTCCAGGGCTCCAGGTCCACCCGCATGCGCACCAGATAACACTGGGAAGTGCTGGCATCGTAGACGCTGAGCCCCGGCACATCCCGCAACGCCTGCCAGTCGCTGGGACGGGGCTGGTACATGGAGTCCACCTGGCCACTCTGGAGGGCGGCCACAGCCGCGTCCTTGTCAATGGAGACGTAGATGATCTCGTCCAGGTAGGGGAGGGGCTGACCGTCCTCGCCGTTGCGCCAGTAATCTTCCCGCCGCCGCAGGACAGCCCGTTCGCCTTCGGCATACTCTTCCAGCAGGAAGGCCCCGGTCCCCACCGGCTGTCGGACAATGTCGCCCTCGAAATTGCGGTGCAGGATCACGGCGGGATAGTGGAAGAGGTGCTCCGGCACACCGATGTTGGGCGAGTTCAAGTGCAGCTTGATGGTGTAGTCGTCCACCTTCTCCACGCTCTCCATGCCGTCCAGGTAGGTCAGCAGCCCCAACATGGAGGAGCCCACCTCGGGGTCCAGCCACTGGCTGAAGGTAAAGAGCACATCGTCCGCAGTGAGCTCGTCGCCGTTGTTGAAGGTGACACCCTGGCGCAGGTAGAGGGTCCACTCGGTGACGTCGTCGTTGGCCTCCCAGCGCTCCAGGAGGTAGGGGCGGGTGATGTTGTCCGGGCCGGTTTCAGTCAGATACTCGCAGACCTGGCGTACCACGTTGGCGCCCTCGATCCAGGAGAGGCGGGCCGGGTGGTCCAGGCGCTGTAGCTGCATGGCCTTGCGCAGGGTGCCGCCCCGTTTGATGGCACCGGTGGCGGCGGCCGCTTCCTGGCCCGCCTCGGTGGCCGCCGGCGCAGCCGGGCCCGCAGCGCCGGGCTGGGCATCGGGACCACAGGCGGCCAGGGCGTAGGCCATGGGGACCGAAGTGCCCAGCAGGGTCGCAAAGCGCAAAAACTCGCGGCGGGTGAATTTCCCCTTCTGCAGATCGCTGGCCGCATCCAGAACCGCGGGATGAATTCTTGGCTGTTTCTTCATCTGTCTGTCAACCTCCTTGTTTACTAATCCAATCTCACTACCTGACTTCTCGCGTTGCTTCCGCGTTTTTCGTTGCCCACCTCTTTACACGCTTTTACACGCTTTGCACGACCCACGCTTCGCACGGCTCTGGCATCTACTGATATTGGCACAGGATTGTTACTGAAATATTAATAAAATTTTACAGAGTGCCAGAAACCAGGGCCACGACGAGCAGCCAGGGACAGCAACCTGTAACACTGCCGGGAACAGGAATCTGGGTAATCCACCACTACCATGGTGGACGGAATCATGGGCAGAGACAAAGCCCGCAGGAGTGTTGGCCGTGGGCCAGCGGGCAACAGCGGATCCCGAGCAGGACCGTGCCTGATCTACCTGGTCACCACATGTCCAGGTGCCAGAGCAAACTACTGATTTCCGACAGGCGTCGCGATGATTGTTGAGGTGTTGTACGGCACAATTCAAACATGACGAAACAAAGTATACCATATTTGTAGCATTGGGGCAAAGAAAATCGAAAAATCCCCGTTTGTGACGGATTGTAGCCGTGTTGACTTTCCAGGTGGATTTGATATAGTGAACGCCAATGTCAGGGTCACACACACCAGGATCTTTCAAATCATTTGGACAGATGCTCCCAACTACTCTGCTGGCGGCTTCGACTCGCCAACGCGGCACCAACGAATCCCTGAACGAACTGGCCTATCGACAGATCCGCCACCAGATCCTCCACCTGGAACTGCCCCCCGCTTCCCTGCTGGACGAGACGGACCTGGCCACCGCCCTGGGCATCGGCCTGACCCCGGTGCGCCACGCCCTGCGCCGGCTGGCCTGGGAGAAGCTGGTGGTGATCATGCCCCGCCGGGGCACCATGGTGGCCGACGTCAACCTCTCCGACCTGCGCAAGCTCTTTGAGATGCAATTGGAGCTCTTCAGCCTGGCTGCCAGCCTGGCCGCCCAGCGGGCCACGCCGACCGAAATTCAACGCATGGTCCAGATCTGCCAGGCCATGCAGGAGAAAACCGACCAGATCGCCGACTGGCTCTGGCACCAGCAACAGCTCCACGAGCTGTTGACCGCAGCCAGCCACAACGAGTTCCTGGCAGAAACCCTGTCCTGGCAGTTCGGCCACACCATACGGCTGTCCAACCTGGCCGCTGACACCCTCCAGGCTTCCCTGGATGCCCGGACGGCTGAGCTGGCCCGGCTTCTCCAGGCCGTCCAGGAGAGGATGCCCCAGGAAGCCGCTGCCCTGGCCCGCACCTACCTGGCCCATCTCCACCAGGATCTGGTCTCCTATTTTTAGGGCGACATGGGCGATCCCGGGCGCGCCTTGTTCAAAACCCGTTCAAAAGACAACAGCAAAACACGACCACAGAAACCATCCAAGAAGATAGGATCCACCCATCATGGCCGTTGAAAAAACCATCCCCAGTGACATTGAAATTGCCCAGGCTGCCAGACTGGAACCCATCGAAGCCATCGCTGAAAAGATGGGCCTGGGCCGGGACGACATCGAGCTCTACGGCGACTACATGGCCAAGATCAAACTGGAAGCCATTGAGCGCCTGCAGGATCGTCCCAACGCCCGCTACGTGGTGGTCACCGCGGTCACGCCCACGCCCCTGGGAGAGGGCAAGTCCACCACGACGGTCGGCCTGGGACAGGCGTTCCACCACATGGGCAAGACGGCCGTCATCGCCATCCGCCAGCCTTCCCAAGGGCCGACCTTCGGCATCAAGGGAGGCGCCGCCGGTGGGGGCTACAGCCAGGTGGTCCCCATGGAGCAGTTCAACCTCCACCTGACCGGCGACATCCATGCCATCACCGCGGCCAACAACCTGCTGGCCGCCATGATCGACAACCACATCTATCACGGCAACGCCCTGGGCATCGACCCCTACAGCATCACCTGGCGGCGGGTGCTGGATGTGAGCGACCGGGAGCTGCGCAACATCGTGGCTGGCCTGGGCGCCCGCAGCGACGGACGCCCCCGCCAGACCGGCTTCGACATCACCGTGGCCAGCGAAGTGATGGCCATCCTGGCCCTGACTACCAGCCTGCGGGACATGCGGGAGCGCTTCGGGCGCATTGTGATCGGCCATACCTACGACAAAAAACCGGTCACAGCAGAGGAGCTGCGGGCTGCTGGCGCCATGACCGTACTCATGAAGGAAGCCATCAAGCCCAACCTCCTGCAGACCCTGGAAAGGACTCCGGCCCTGGTCCACGCGGGCCCCTTTGCCAACATCGCCCACGGCAACAGCTCCGTCCTGGCCGATCGGATCGGCATCAAAGCAGCCGACTTCCTGGTCACCGAAGCCGGCTTTGGCGCGGACATCGGCGCCGAAAAGTTCTTCAACATCAAGTGCCGGACCAGCGGCCTGCGCCCGGACGCCGCCGTGGTGGTGGCCACCGTGCGGGCGTTGAAGCTGCACACGGGCAAGTATCGGGTGACGCCGGGCCGCCCCCTGCCCGAGGAGATGCTGCAGGAGAATCCGGACGATGTCTACCAGGGCGCGTCCAACCTGCGCAAACAGGTTGAAAACGTGCGCAAACATGGGGTGACGCCGGTGATCTGCATCAACCACTTCGCCACCGACTATGAAAGCGAGGTGGAAGCCATCTTCACCGTGGCCCGGGAGCTGGGGGTGCGCTGTGCGCTCTCCAACCACTGGGCCGAAGGGGGCGCCGGCGCGGTGGATTTGGCCCGGGCCGTGGCCGAAGCGGCGGACGAGCCGTCGGACTTTCACTTTTTGTATGAGCTGGAGCGGCCCATCAAGGAGAAGATCGAAACCATCGCCCGGGAGATCTACGGGGCGGGCGAGGTCACCTACGACCGGGTGGCAGAGCGGCAGATCCGGGAATATGAGCGCAACGGCTTCGGCCATCTGCCCATTTGCATGGCCAAGACCCACCTGAGCCTGACCGCGGATCCGAGCGTCAAGGGGGCGCCCACTGGCTTCACCCTGCCCATCCGGGAGGTGCGGGCCAGCGTGGGCGCGGGGTTCATCTATCCGTTGGTGGGCGAAATGCGCACCATGCCCGGCCTGCCCAGCCACCCCGCGGCCGAGCGGGTAGACATCGACCTGGAGACCGGCCGGGTGGTAGGGCTCTTCTGAGGGCCTTTCCGCTGCCGGCACAAGGCCAGTTCAGAAAGGCCCCCTGTTCCAAAAGGACAATTATTCATAGGCCAGGTTGGGGCGGAGCCAGCGCTCCACCTCTTCCACCGTCATCCCCTTGCGCCGGGCATAATCCTCCACCTGATCTTTGCCAATCTTGCCCACGGTGAAGTAGGTGGACTGGGGGTGGGCGAAATAGTAGCCGCTGACCGCGGCCGTGGGCATCATGGCGAAGTGCTCGGTCAGGTGCAGGTCGATGCGCTCTTCCACCTGGAGCAGGTCGAAGAGGATGCGCTTTTCGGTGTGGTCGGGGCAGGCCGGGTAGCCCGGCGCCGGCCGGATGCCCCGATATTTTTCCTTGATGAGCTCCTCGTTGCTCAGGTTCTCATCCGGCGCGTAGCCCCAGAAGTGCTTGCGCACCTCCTCGTGCATCCACTCGGCCAGGGCCTCGGCCAGGCGGTCAGCCAGGGCCTTGACCATGATGCTATTGTAGTCGTCGTGGCGTCGCTCATAGTGGGCCACCAGCTCGTCCACGCCGATGCCCGCCGTCACGGCAAAGGTGCCCATGTAGTCGTGGACGCCGCCTTCCTCCGGTGCCACAAAGTCGGCCAGGCAGTAACAAGGACGATCGGCGCCCCGGTCGGTCTGCTGGCGCAGCATGTGGAAAGTGGTTAGCTCCTGGGTGCGGCTATCGTCGCGATACAGCACCACGTCGTCGCCCCGACTGTTGGCCGGGAAGAGGCCGATGACGGCCCGGGCGATCAGACGCTCGTGGGCGATGATGTCGTCCAGCATGGCCTGGGCATCGGCAAAGAGCTTGCGGGCCTCCGCCCCCTTGGCCGGGTCGTTGAGGATGGCCGGATAGGCGCCTTTCATCTCCCAGGTATGGAAGAAGGGCGTCCAGTCGATCTTCTCGGCCAGGGTGCCCAGGTTGATGGAGTCAAAGACCTGGGTACCCAACTGGGCTGGCCGCACAATGTCGGCCTCGGCCCAATCTGGGGCAAAGCGCCGGGCCCGAGCCGTGGCCAGATCCAGGAGAGATTTGCCGGCCTGGCGATTCCGGTGGTGACGGCGTAACTGCTCGTATTCGGCCTGGATCTCCTGGATGAACTGGTCCCGGCTTTGGGGGTTGAGCAGCTTTTCCACTACGCCCACGCTGCGGGAGGCATCCTGCACGTGGATGACCGGCCCGGTGTAGGCCGGGTCGATCTTGACCGCGGAGTGGATGCGGGAGGTGGTGGCGCCGCCGATGAGCAGGGGCTTGTCCATGCCCAGGCGGGTCATCTCCTTGGCCACGTGGACCATCTCATCCAGGGACGGGGTGATGAGGCCGCTGAGGCCCACGATGTCGGCATTCTGCTCGATGGCCGTCTGGAGGATCTTCTCCGCGGGTACCATGACGCCCAGGTCGATGATCTCGTAGTTGTTGCAGGCCAGGACCACGCCCACGATGTTCTTGCCGATGTCGTGGACATCCCCCTTGACCGTGGCCAGCACCACCTTGCCGGCCGTCCGGCTGTCGCCGTTCTGGCGGCGGGAAGCCTCAATGTACGGGAGCAGGTAGGCCACGGCCTTCTTCATGACCCGGGCGCTCTTGACCACCTGGGGCAGGAACATCTTGCCGGCCCCGAAGAGGTCGCCCACGATGTTCATGCCGTCCATCAGGGGACCTTCGATAACCTGGATGGGGTCGGGATACTGTTGCCGGGCCTCTTCCACGTCCTCTTCCACGTAGTCGGCGATGCCCTTGACCAGGGCATGGGCCAGGCGCTTCTCCACCGGCTGTTGTCGCCAGGCCAGGTCCTCGGTCTTCTTCTTGCCATTCCCCTTGACCGTCTCGGCAAAGGCCACCAGGCGCTCGGTGGCGTCCGGCCGGCGGTTGAAGATCACATCCTCCACCATCTCCAACAAGTCTTTGGGAATCTCCTCATAGACCACCAGTTGTCCGGCGTTGACGATGCCCATGTCCATGCCGGCCTGGATGGCGTGATAGAGGAAGGCGGAATGCATAGCCTCCCGCACCACGTTGTTGCCCCGGAAGGAGAAGGAGAGGTTGCTAACGCCGCCGCTCACCTTGCAGCCGGGCAGGGTCTGCTTGATGATGCGGGTGGCCTCGATGAAGTTGATGGCGTAGTCGTTGTGCTCTTCGATGCCGGTGGCGATGGCCAGGATATTGGGGTCGAAGATGATATCTTCCGGCGGGAAGCCCACCTCCTCAGTGAGGATCTTGTAGGCCCGGGTGCAGATCTCCACCTTGCGCTCCACCGTGTCGGCCTGGCCCTGCTCGTCGAAGGCCATGACGATGACGGCGGCGCCGTAGCGCCGGATCTGGCGGGCCTGCTCCTTGAAGACCTCCTCGCCCTCCTTCAGGCTGATGGAGTTGACCACCGACTTGCCCTGGACACACTTCAAGCCGGCCTCGATCACCGACCATTTGGACGAATCAATGACCACAGGCACCCGGGCAATGTCGGGCTCGCTGGCGATCAGGTTGAGGAAGCGCACCATGCTGGCCTCGCCGTCCAGCATGCCGTCATCGAAGTTCACGTCGATCATCTGGGCGCCGTTTTCCACCTGCTGGGCAGCCACCCGCACGGCCTCCTCGAAGTTACCTTCCATGATGAGGCGGCGGAAGCGGGCCGAGCCGGTGACGTTGGTGCGCTCGCCGATGTTGACAAAATTGGTGTAGGGCGTGATCACCAGGGGCTCCAGGCCGCTGAAGCAGGAATAACGCTCGATCTCCGGGATCTGGCGCGGGGGGAGATCCGAGACGGCGGCGGCGATGGCCCGAATGTGGTCCGGCGTGGTGCCGCAGCAGCCGCCCACGATGTTGATGAATCCACTCTGGGCGAATTCCCGCAGGTAGGCGGCGATCTCCTCGGGCGTCTGGTCGTATTCGCCAAATTCATTGGGCAGCCCCGCGTTGGGGTAGCAACTGACCAGGGTGTCGGCGATGTTGGAGAGGATCTCCATGTACGGGCGCATCTCCTTGGCGCCCAGGGCACAGTTGAGCCCCACGCTGAAAGGCCTGGCGTGCATGACCGAGTACCAGAAAGCTTCCGTGGTCTGACCGGAGAGGGTCCGCCCGCTGGCATCGGTGATGGTGCCCGAGAGCATGATGGGCACCTGAATGCCCCGCTGCGCGCACAGCTCATCGATGGCGTAGATGGCCGCCTTGGCGTTGAGGGTGTCGAAGATGGTCTCCACCAGCAGCAGATCCACGCCGCCGTCCAGCAGACCCCGGGCCTGCTCCTGGTACGCCTCCTTGAGCTGGTCGAAGGTGACGTTCCGGGCGCCGGGATTGTTCACGTCCGGGGAGAGGGAGGCGGTCCGGTTGGTGGGTCCCAGGGCCCCGGCCACAAAGCGGGGTTTATCGGGCGTTCTGGCGGTCCATTCGTCCGCCACCTGGCGGGCGATGGCGGCCGCGGCCCGGTTAATTTCGTAGGCCAGCCCCTCGGTTCGATAGTCGGCCTGGGAGATGGCGTTGGCGTTGAACGTGTTGGTTTCGATGATGTCGGCCCCGGCCGCCAGGTAGGCGTGGTGGATCTCGGCGATGATATCCGGCTGGGTGAGGCAAAGCAAGTCGTTGTTGCCCTTGAGGCTGACCGGATGATCCTGAAAACGGTCCCCGCGGAAGGCCGCCTCATCCAACTGGTAGCGCTGGATCATGGTCCCCATGGCGCCATCCAGCAACAAGATGCGCTGTTGGGCCAACTTTTGCAGCTGTGTGGTCACTTGGGTCATGCACACCTCCATTCTGTCGTGACGACAACATGTTCATTATAAACGGACCCCCAGCCCCCGCCCCAAAAAGCAGGCCTGCCCTGGCAGAGCAAACACCAGCCCAACAAAAGACGGGTGGCCGCCAAAGGGACGGGCCACCCGTGGGATTCAGGCCGACTCTGCGGTTGTGGGTACGGCGCCCCGCATGCCAGGGCGCCGTATCAGCGAAAAAGGCTCTCCACAGGAGACATCATATCAATATCATCAGTATCAGTAGACGTCATAGTAGACGGTCCGCTGTTCCCGGAATTCCTCCCGGTAGCGCCGGGCCCGGCGTTCGGCCTGGCGCAGGGTCCAGCCCCAAAGGGTCAGGCTGGTGCCCACGAAGAGCAGGCCAAAGGCAACCAGATAGGCCAGAAGCTCCGGCCAGATCAGAATGGCCAGGGCCAGTGCCATGAGGGCCAGGCCAGGAGCCATCACCAGCCACCAGCTCCGGTCGGCGATCTGGCGGCCGTAGTGCTGGAATCGAATGAAAATGGGTGAACGGGTAAACATGGTTTTTCTCCTGAATGTCACCTTACTCCCGACGCCCCATCAACAGGGAGGCGTAGTAGAGCAGGGTCATGATGGCCTGCAGCGCCGCCGCCACGTAGGTCAGCGCGGCTGCATCCAGCACGCTGTTAACCCCTTGCAGCTCCTGGGGTGTCAGAATCCCCTGGGAGACCAGCAACTGCTTGGCCCGCCGGCTGGCGTCAAACTCCACCGGCAGGGTCACCAGGGCGAACAGGGCTGTCGCGCCAAAGAGCAACAGGCCGAACCAGGCAATGCTCTGGCCCACCGCACCGGACATGATCAGGCCGATGACGAAGAGGATGGGCCCCAGCCAGCTCCCGATCTGGACGCTGGGCACCATGGCCGTGCGCAGCTGGAGCGGCGCGTAGTTCTGCTGATGCTGCAGGGCATGGCCGGCTTCGTGGGCGGCCACCCCCACCGCCGCCAGGGTCGGACCGTCGTAGACGTCCGGGCTCAGCCGCAGGGTTCGGGTGCGCGGATCATAGTGGTCCGACAGGAACCCGCCGACCCGTTCCACGGTCACATGGGTCAGCCCGTTGGCATCCAAAATACGACGGGCCGCCCGGGCACCGGTTATCCCGGTGGATACCCGAACCCGGGAATAGCGCCCAAAGGCGGATTGGACCTTCATCTGGGCATAGAGGCCCAGAATCAGGGCCGGCAATGCAAAGAGCAGGTAAAGTGGATCGAAGAAAAACATACTTCTTTCTCCTGTTCCCCCGGAACTTGCTGAAATCAGTCACCTAAAATCAGTCACCTAAAGGTGCTGCAATTTTCCCAGTTAACTTTCCTAATTATACGTGCCTACTGTACCACAAGTTGCACCAGATGGGGGTTAGCAGATGATTAGTTTTCTGTTAGCATCTGCCCAGGCTACAGGGCCCCCAGACGGCGGCGCTGTACCATTCGCAACAGGGGAGAAAGCTCCGCGCTCCCCAGGGCCAGGCTGCCACCCAGGTAGACCGCCGCGGCCAGCACCATACCGCCCACGGCCGGCAGCCAGCCGGCAACACCCACGCCCAGTACCGGCCCCAGGCTGTTCATCAGCCGTAGCCAGCCGACCACCGCCGCGGCCATGATCAAGGTTGCACCGCCGCAACGGCCCAGGGTAGCCACCACAGATCGCAGCGCCAGCCCGCCCAGCCGGCGTCGCAGCAGCCCCAGCAGGCAGAGAAACTCCAGCGTCGTGGCGGTGCTGTTGGCCAGGGCCAGGCCCCCGTAGGAGAGATACCGAACCCACCACAGGCTCAACACGATGTTCAGAACCATGGCGGCCACGCCTATCCAGACGGGCGTGGCCGTGTCGTGGAGGGCATAAAAGGCCCGCACCGCGATCTCCACGCCCGCGTGGGCCACCAGCCCCAGGGCGTAAAACTGCAGGGCATAGGCCACCATGGCCGTGCTCCGGGCATCAAACTCCCGCCGCTCCAACAGCAGCTGGATGAGAGGCTGCCGCAGCACGTAGAGCCCGGCCGCCGCCGGAATGGTGAGAAAGAGGACCACCCGCAAAATCTGGCCAAAGGTTTCCCGCAACTCATCTCGGCGGCCAGCAGCCACCTGGGCCGAGAACGTGGGAAAGGCAGCCGTGGCCAGGGCCTGGGCAAAGATCCCCTGGGGCAGAAGCATGAGCAACCAGGCATAGTTCAAGGCGCTTAAGCTGCCCGCCTGGAGGTTGCTGGCCAGAATGGTATTGACCAGGAAATGTAGCTGTACAAAAAGCAAGCCCAACACCCGGGGCCCCATCAACCGCAGGACCTCCCGGACCCCGGCATCAGCCAGGCCCAGGCTCCACCGATACCGGGCCTGATACCGCCAGAGGCCCGGCAGCTGTACCAGCAGATGGGCAAAGGCACCGGCCACCACCCCAGCCACCAGGCCATAGACCCCCCAATGGGGAGCCAGCCACCAGGCCCCGGCGATGATGGCCAGGTTGTAAAACAGCGGCGCGGCTGCCGGCAGGAGAAAATGTTGGGTGGCATTCAGGGTGCCCATCACCAGTCCGCTGACGCCGAACACCACGGTGCTCACCAGCATCCAGCGCATGAGCTGGGCCGCCATCTGTTGTTGGGCGGGGGAAAAACCAGGAGCGATCACATGGGTCATCAGGGGGAGGGCAAAGAGGGCTGCCAGCGCCGAGAGGAGACTCAGACAAAGCACCAGCAGGTTCAGGACCCGACTGAAGAGGAGCCAGGCGCCGCCCTCATCACCTTGAACCCAGTAGCTGGCAAAGGTGGGGATGAAGGCGCTGCCCAGCGCCCCCCCGGCGACCAGCTGAAAAAGGAGGTCTGGCACTCGAAAAGCCGCCAGGTATGCGTCCAGGTCAGCGCTGGTGCCGAAACGGGCACCGATCACCATTTCCCGGGCCAACCCGGCCACCCGACTGAGGACAAAAAAGACCATCACCACCAGCGCGGCGCTGGCCAATTGCCCTCCCCGGCGCACAGCCGTCCCGGGGGAGGAGTGCCCCCCTGCTTCCACTGTGGCGGACGTTCCGCCGTGCTCTGGCAATTCCCCATTCATGGCCGGGGATTATAGCACAGCCCCCCACCGAATGGAGATACCAGGCGGCGACGAAACGAGGGGTGCCCCACCGGAGCGAGGCCTTTGATTGCCAAATGATTGCCAAAACGGAACAGGTGTGCTAAATTGCACGGGGCATGTGGCCCACGAGCCCAGTACATGCCAGCACAAAAACGCCAGTATACAACGGATGTAGAAGGGGATCGATGAACAACCTATACCTGGCCATGAACGGCTGGCGGGAGATCCTGGCCCGCGTGTTCGAGGGCTTCCACGGGGAGGACAACATCAGCCCGGACTGGCTGGTCAATCCCGCCACCCGCCGCCGTCTGAAACTGGATCGATATTACCCGGAGATCGGGATCGCCATTCGTTTTGTCGGCTTGACGGCCAAAGGCCAGCGCCGACGCAGCGACTGGGAAGTTCTCGAGGATGAGCAACGGGACCAGACCCGGGATGAACTCTGCCGCCTCCACGGTGTCGCCCTGGCCCGCATCGATCCAACCCAGGATCCGGTCAAACAGATGGACAACTTGCTGCGCATCCTGGCCCGGGCGAGCCGTCAGATGGCCCAGGGCGACCGGGAAGAGGCGGAGAAGGCCAGGTGGATGCCGCGTCTGGCCGAGGCCCGCTCCCGCGCCGCGGAGCTGCGCAGCCGCGTGGCCAGGGCACCGGAGCAGATGATGGCCAACCTGGCTGAAAGCTGGCGGGATCGGGAGGCTGGACTGGCCTCGACCCTCCAAGCGTCTACCAGACCCGTCCCTTCCCCCTCCGGTCCGGGCCTGGAGAATCTATCCCTTCACCAGCGAGTCCGCCACGAACGCTACGGCGAAGGGATCATCACAGGACTCCAGGGGGATGGAGAGGAGGCCACGGTCACCATCCTCTTCGATGCGGAACAGGAACGAACGTTCCTCGTCGCGCTGGTGCGCGACAAGCTGGAGGCCGTTCCCCGCTGAACTGCCCATCCATTTGTGTGGTGACCATCGGGGAGCTGGTTCGGTTGCCGGCTGGCCAGATGGATGAGGCCGGCGGGCGAACCGTCAGCTTTCGTACGGTTCGTTGGCGAAGCCGGCACCGCCCCCGTAGGTGGAAGTGGACTCGGTCTGGCCTTCCTGGTGCATCTTGAGCAAAAGGGCGGCTGTGAGACGGGTATTTTCCTCCACCGCCAGCTGCAGATGGATGCTCTCTCCGCTCACGTACAAGACCAGAAAGTAGAACAAGCCTCCGACCAGCAATAGCAGCCCGCCCACAATGCCGCCGCCGGCCGTGAGCAGATTTCCCGCATCTCCGGTGGCTGCACCTCCTATCAGGTTGGTCATCATATTGCCGGCCACGGCGACCCCAATCGCGCCCAACACCGACAGCACCAGGACGATCCAGGCCAACACCTTGAGCAGAGTGCCGAAAAAGCGCAGCACGCCAAAACGTTTGGGTACAGTCATGCTCCCCTCCTTGTATGATGGCGATGAAGAATTTGAATGTATCGATTCGATGATGGAACTGGTACAGTCTGGCGTCAATGCCACGGCAGAAATTCTGGACGCCCTCTGGGCGCGCACCCTCTGGTGGGAGCCATGGGCGAGTTTCTGCCGGGATCTACTGACAGGCGCCTCCGGGAGTCGTGTTGACCCGGCCAAACGCTGTCATTGTACACGAAATAGTCGATTCCGACTAGGTGCTGACCACAGTCACGATAGTCGGGCATCGTTCATCCTCTTCGGCGTTGGCCCATTGGACAGGGGCGTCCGATGGGCAACCCCAGGCCAGTGAAGGGACAGCGACCGATGCGCAGGGACGAGCTGCGCCTACCATATGGCGGCCGCCCTATATCCACATTCGCCAGGGCCGGGTGAGCAGAGGCGGGTGCGCCTGGGCCACCAATAAAAAACCCGCCGGCGAATCCGGCGGGCCAGCCCGATGCATCCACGAGGGTGTGCTCCCCGGGCATGTCATGGAATAAACGTTGGATAAATCAGGAATCAGAACGCTCGGTCACCTTGGCGCTGCTCTCCTGCTTGGCCTTGTCGCTGCCTGTCCCGTTTTCGCTGGAGGTACCCGAACCGTTTGCCCTGGCGGTGGACTTGTCTGCCCGCTTATTGTCGTTCTTGCTGTCGGTGATGTACCAGCCGCTCCCCTTAAAATGGATGGCGGGCGGACTCAGCCGCCGTTGCACGTGCTCGCTGTCGCACTGGCCACAGCGTGGCAGGCTGTTGTCGGAGAAGGACTGGATGCGTTCAAATTCGTAACCGCATTCTTGACAGACAAATTCGTAGATTGGCACGGCTACCTGCTCCTTCACGAACTCCATGAACAGACGACACCGGAAATGTTACGCCACTCCATATCCACGACATTCAACGCTGCTAAACTTCCACAACCTCCGTGAACATGGCTCCACGTGACCACTTACCACTGCCCCCCGGGAAGAAAAGCCTGCTTGCGCTTCATGCCGCAACCGACTATACTAAACAGGTACCTCTCCAGGCTTCTTCCCAGGGCTATCCAAATTACAACTTTAGCAGTATAATCATCCACGAACACCTTGTCGAATTTTTCAATAGACGTGTAAAAAAATCCAACCGACACGGAACCAGCCCGTTCTAGCCGGTCGTTCCATACCAATGACATACCAATTCATTAAGCAACCTCTAGTGTCTGGCCTCTATGAGCCAGAAGGCATCTATTTGAGCTCACCATTTCCCCATCCCCAGCGATTGGTTCAGCGCTGGGGAGAGGCAGCGTCGTTCTACGGCCAATACCGCTACAACGGCGTCCCCCTCAAGGGACACCCGGGCGTCGATTTTGCGGTGGCCGGCGGGCTGGCCCTGCTGGCTGTGGACGATGGGCGGGTGACCGAGATTAGCTACGAAGCGGAGGGGTTGGGGCGGTACCTGAAGCTGGAACACCGGTGGGGAGAATCCCTGTACGCCCTGCTGGGGGAAATCGTGGTTGAAGCCGGCCAGCGAGTCCCGTGTGGGCAGCTCCTGGCCCATGCGGCTGAATCCGAATCGGAGGCCCATGTGCTCTTTCACTTTGCCATTCGGATTCAACCCTACAACCGCTTCGACGGGTGGGGAGGCTTCACCGATCCCCTGCCCTTCCTGGATCCAGCAGCGGTCGACACCCTGGACGAAGAACCGGTTGTGTTGGATGTGCTTCATCCCATGGCCGTAGAGGAACCGGGCATGCGACGTCCTTGATGTATTCCGTTATGGAGACAAAACGCATCAAGAGCGGGAAGGTTGATCGCATATTTTTCTTGTGAAAAATACTTATCAGAATTAGTATTCATAGTATGGGCTGGGGATAACGGGGATAAGTAAACATGCCAGGCACTCTCCCCCCTACATCTGCGCTGGCTGGACTGAAATCCCCTAGATATAGTAGAAGGTTGTCGGTAAAGACTCCCACCCTATTGGGGAAAACTTGGGGAGTAACTCGCGAATAAGACGGATAACTTTCCGGCGGTACTACCGAGACCCCCTACAGGTAGTGTCTGCTTATGATCCAAGCCCAATTGTGTTGATAACTTGCCAATGGTGGGGATAATTTAT
Organism: Litorilinea aerophila; assembly: GCF_006569185.2. Classification (NCBI taxonomy): domain Bacteria; kingdom Bacillati; phylum Chloroflexota; class Caldilineae; order Caldilineales; family Caldilineaceae; genus Litorilinea; species Litorilinea aerophila. Next base: position 281,276 of record NZ_VIGC02000001.1, read on the forward strand.
CCCCGATTTATCCGCATACTTATGCCAGGGGTTATCCATAGAAAATCCCCAGATATTTCCACAGTAAAGGGGGAATGCACCACAGAAACCCGGCCTGCAGCGCGAATTGCCGGAGAGAAAACCCGAAAGGCACTGCCCATCTATGAGAACTGGGGCTTGCCCATGGAGTCATCAGATGGGTGCAAGGCAGATTCAGACAGGATGGTACCACATTCAGACAGTTTGGGGTTGGGATAAGCTGTGGATAACTTCGGCAAATTGTTGAAAAGTGCCGGTTTGGGAGGGAGTTGTGACTGAGACTATACGTGTGTTAATCGCCGACGATCATACAGTGGTGCGCGGGGGGCTATGCGCCCTGCTGGAGGACGTGCCGGACATCGAGGTGGTGGCGGAAGCTGCCGATGGTGTGGAGGCCGTGCTGAAGGTGCGCGCCATGAAACCAGATGTTATCCTGATGGATTTAATGATGCCCCGCAAGACGGGCATCGAGGCCATCGAAGAGATCAAACGTGAAAATCCCCAGGCCCGCATCCTCGTCCTGACCAGTTTCTCCGACGACGACAAGGTCTTCTCCGCCATCAAGGCCGGGGCCCTGGGCTACCTGTTGAAGGAAACATCGCCGGACGATCTGGTGCACGCCATCCGGGATGTCTACCATGGGGAATCTTCGCTGCATCCGGCCATTGCCCGCAAGTTGATCCGCGAGCTGAACAGGCCCACCACCTTGCCTCCTTCGGATGAGCCGTTGACGGAACGGGAAGCCGAAGTGCTGGTCCTGGTGGCACGCGGCCTGTCCAACCAGGACATCGCCGACAGGCTGGTGATCAGCGAGCGCACGGTGCGTACCCACGTGAGCAACATCCTCAGTAAGCTTCACCTGGCCAATCGGACCCAGGCAGCCCTCTACGCCCTGAAAGAAGGCTTGACTACCCTGGACGACATTGGCTCATGAGGTCGACACACCACACCGGGCGCACATGGCCCACGATACTGGAGCCATCTGGACAAAGGGCACAAGCAAACGGTTGAGAAGGCTCCTGGAACTCCGAGCGAATTTCCAGGAGCCTTCTCGATCTACCGGCGCTCCACAGTCCCACGAACATGGCCCCATGGATTCTGGCGAGGCGTGCTGCGCTCGTGCACAAACCACGCGTTATACACCCGTTTCGCACTTTGTTTTTAGTTTTTATCTGCCGAGTTTTCATCTACCGATGATCCAGATTCCCCTCTTTGCCCTGGAGCCTTTCGGTGGCCTCTGGGCAGATAGCCTCTTTATTGCAGTCGCGTCACCGGAATCCTTCTGCAAATCGGTGACCAATCTACAGCTTTTGCATGATGTGTCCAATGTCGGAGTGTGCTAATATCGATGATTGAACCATTTGACGGTGCATTTCCCCTTGAAGCCCCACAATCTGGCGTGAAATAGATATCTGCACCTGGGGTTCACGAATAGACAGAAACATGCAGACAAGAATATGGCGGCGCTTTGGAAGACAGTTTGGGAGTGGAATCTGATGGGACAGAAGGCGCAGGGCAGTGAGCGGGATCAGGCCCCGCCCCCAGTGCAGGAGGACGCGGAACTCCCTTCCAGCAGTCTAGATACGGAAGATGTGGTACGGGTTCTGGTCGTCGACGACGAAAAAATGGTACGCAGCCTGCTGAGTATTTCCCTGCAGCGTCTGGGGTACCAGGTAGTGATGGCTGCAAATGGGCGAGAGGCCCTGGAATTGTTCGAACAGCATGACTTTGATCTGGTGCTGCTCGATGTGATCATGCCCGACCTGGATGGCTTTGCCGTTTGCAAGCAGTTGCGCAAGATATCGGCAGTCCCCATCCTGATGCTGACCGCCCTCAACCGCCCCGATGACATCGTGCGGGGGTTGGAGTTGGGGGCCGACAACTATGTGACCAAGCCCTTTACCTTCAAGGAGGTGGAAGCCCGCATCCGGGCCATCCTGCGGCGTACCAGCAACAAGCTGGATGAGCAGGCCTTCCAGGTCATTGAGCTTGGCGATGTGCGTCTCAACAGCGAACAACGCACGGTCTCGGTGGCCGGCCGAATGATTTCGCTGACCCGCACCGAATTTCGGCTTCTCCAGTACCTGATGGCCAACGCCAACCGGCCCGTCAGCAAGCAAGATCTGTTGGAGAACGTCTGGGGATACGAATCCGCCGATGGGATCAACTCCAACCTGGTGGAGCTGGCCATTCGACGCCTGCGGAAGAAATTAGAGGAAGATCCCTCTCAACCCCAGCGGCTGGTCACCGTACGAGGCGTGGGCTATAAGTTCTGCGTCCATGCCCCCCCGGCACCTGGTCCCCTGACATCTGGAAGCTACCAGGCGGGCAGCCGCCGACGGGGACAGGAATTGCGGCCAACGTCCCGGGCCAGCCTGGGCGACGATTCCCGCCGACGCCCGCTGCGGTTGCCGTCGCCCTCGTAAGCGGATACGGCAGAGCTGACACAACAGCAGCGTCGAGCTGCACTTTGTTTGACTTTTACCCAAAATTCCTCATTTTTCCCCAACTTATCCCCAAATCGGGCCGAACCTGACCGGGTTCGGCCCGACCGCGTTGGTTCCCATGTGCTCCTTCTGTGCTAAAATGCCGGTGTAACAAGGGGCGGCAAGTCTCTGTCTTCAAACGCCCCATGGGACATGGTGGGTCAGTATGTACGGGGGAGCGAACAATGAAATCCCGGTTCTGGATGGCTGGTAGAATCTTGAGCTTTTGGCAACGACGGTGGTGGCTGTGGGGAGGAGCAGCACTGCTGATGGCCGCCTGTCAGGGCTTGCCCCTGTTCCCCACGCCCACGCCACCCCCCACACCCACCTTGCCACCGCCCACGCCGACCCCCCTTTCCGTGGCCAGCCCGGCAGGCGCAATTCCCCTGATCGACGCCGAAGGCTTTGACATCGCGGAACGCCGGGTCATCGACGTCTACGCCCGGGTGGCCCCGTCGGTGGTGAACATCACCACCCGGGTGCTGCGTCGGGGCTTTTTCTTCAACGTCATCCCCGAGGAAGGGGCGGGCTCCGGCTTTGTCCTGGACACCGAGGGGCACATCCTGACCAACTATCACGTCATCAGCGGCGCGGAACATATCGAGGTCAGCTTTGGCAACGACGCGGTGGTGTCGGCCCAAGTAGTAGGTGTCGATCCCCGCAACGACATCGCCGTGCTCCAGGTGGACGTGGCGCCTGAGCTGCTGGTGCCCGTGGAGCTGGGCACATCGGCCAACCTGAAGGTGGGCCAGCGAGCCATAGCCATCGGCAACCCCTTCGGCCAATTCGAGCGCACGCTAACCACTGGTGTCATCAGCGCGCTGGGGCGCACTCTGGAAGGCCAGGATGGCCGCACCATTTCCGGCATCATCCAGACAGACGCAGCCATCAACCGGGGCAATTCCGGTGGGCCCCTGCTGGACAGCAGCGGGCGGGTCATCGGCATCAACACGGCCATTTTCAGCCCCACCGGTACTAACGCCGGCGTAGGCTTTGCCGTGCCCATTGACACTATACGGCGGCTGCTGCCAGATCTGCTTACCTTGGGGCGCTATCGGCACCCCTGGCTGGGGATCCGCTACGCCTATGCCCTCACCCCAGGGCTGGCCGAGCGGCTGGGCCTTCCCGTCAATCAGGGGCTCCTCATCGTCCAGCTCTACCCGGGATCGCCCCTGGAGCGGGCAGGCGTGCGCGGGGCCCAGCGGGAGGTTATCCTGGGCAACCAGCGGATTTACGTGGGCGGTGACATCCTGGTTGCGGTGGCCGGCCAGCCCATCAGCCGCCTGGAAGAGCTGGAAATCTTGTTGGAAGAGCAGTTTCAGGTGGGCGACACGGTGAGGGTGGAGCTGCTGCGGGACGGGGAGCGGTTGACCCTGGACGTCACCCTGGCGGAGGAACCGGGATAACCAGCCTGTTACGCCCTGGAAATGAATTGCTGGCTCAGGTGAACCGCGTCCCGGATCATGGCAGCCGCCGTGGGCAGGGGATCTTGCTCCCAGATCTTCTGGTAGAGGGTGCCGTACAGATCAGTCTGGATCTCAATGCCCATCTCCCAGCTTTGGCACTGGGCCAGGAACTCATCCTGGTCCAGCTCCATGGGCATCACCGACAGGCGGTATCCAGTTTCTTCCCGAATTGCCTGGGCCACCAGTTTGATGGTTCGATCCCGACGTTGGCTTTGCTCCAGGTCCTGAGTGGTGATGCCGGTGATCCCCGTGACCGAGATTTCCTGGAGGGTGGCCGGAATCCCCAAGACGCTGTTGGCGAGGATGACCAGCTTGTTGGCCGTGTCCCAGCCCTCCACATCCAGGGACGGATCCGCCTCGGCGATGCCACGGCGTTGTGCCTCTGCCAGGGCTTCGTCGAAGGCTCGCCCGGCGGCCATCTCGCTCAAGATGAAGTTGCTGGTGCTGTTGAAGATGCCCCGCAGGGCGAGAATCTCGGCCCCGATCAGGTCCCGCTGGCCGGTGTTGATGACCGGCAGGCCGCCACACACCGTGGCGCTGAAGGCCAGGCCGGCGCCGTGGGCCGCGGCCAGCCGGTGCAATTCCTGGTAGGCCAGGACCAGCGGCCCCTTGTTGGCCAGCACCACATGGATGCCCTGGGCCAGGGCACTCCGGACCACGCCCAGGCCTGGTTCGCCGTCCTGCAAGTTGACCGGCGTGGCTTCCAGCACCATCTGGCATGGACCTTCGACCAGCGCCTGGGCCGGGCGCTGACCGGGTCGGAACCCGGTCAGCCCGGCCACCTGGCCGCCAGCTTCTTTCCAATGCCGTACTTCGGCCGGGTCGTAGCCGGCCGGGTTAACCGCCACCCCGCTGCTGTCGGCCACACAGACCACCCGCAAGTGCACCCCGTAGCGGCGCTGCAGGCGATCTCCCCGCGTCTCCAGGATGCGCAACACCTGTTGGCCCACATGGCCCAGGCCAATCAGGCCCAAATCCACGTGCATGGTCATCCTTTACGCCTTGCCGGCGTGTTCTTTCACCAGCCGGGCAAAGCGAGCAAAGAGCAGGTCCGCATCATGGGGTCCGGGGCTTGCCTCGGGATGGTACTGGACGCAGAAGACGGGTTTGTCTTTCAGCCGCAACCCTTCCACCGTCTGATCGTTCAGATTGCGGTGGGTGATCTCCACGTTCTCCGGCAGACCTTCCTCCTGCAGGGCGTAGTTGTGGTTCTGGGCCGTGATTTGGACGTTGGTGGAATCCACGTCACTCACGGGTTGGTTGCTTCCGTGGTGGCCAAACTTGAGCTTGTAGGTCTGGCCTCCCAGGGCCAGGCCGATGATCTGGTGTCCCAGGCAGATGCCGAAGGTGGGCAGGTTGCTCTCCAGCAGCTCCTTCACCGCCTGGGCCGCGTAGGTCACAGCCGCCGGATCGCCGGGCCCATTGCTCAGGAAGATGCCGTCGGGCTTCATGGCCAGGACCGTACTGGCTGGTGTGTGGGCCGGTACCACCGTGACCCGCAGGCCGTGGCTGGTCAGGCGGCGCAGAATGTTGTGCTTGATGCCGAAATCGTAGGCCACCACCAGGGGCGCATCGCTGCTGGCCTGGCCGTGGCGGGGATCCGCGATCTCCTTGCCGGCGGGCACCGGTGTCCACTCGGAGCGGGTGCCATCCACCCAGTTGTACGGCTCCTGGCAGGTGACCTCCTGCACCAGATCCCGGCCGTCCAGCCCTTCCCAGCTTCGGGCCATGGCCAGCAACTCTTCCGCCGAATGCTGGCCGTCGGTGCTGAGGGCGGCGTGGAGCACACCTTTTTCTCGGATGCGGCGGGTGAGGGCCCGGGTGTCCACCTGGCTGATCCCCGGGATCCCGTGGCGGGCCAGGTAATCTGGCAGAGTCTCATTGGCTCGCCAGTTGGAGACTACGGGGCTCACCTCCCGCACGATGAAGGCCGTGATCTGAGGGCGGTCGCTTTCCACATCTTCCGGGTTGATCCCGGTATTGCCCACGTGGGAGACGGTCATACAGACCATCTGCCCCCGGTAGGAGGGATCGGTGATCACCTCCTGATAGCCGGTGAGGCTGGTATTGAAGACGACCTCGCCCACAACTGTGGTCGCGGCGCCAAAACCCTGCCCTTGAAAAATGGTGCCATCTTCCAGGACAAGCAGTGCATTCACGATGTTGTAACTCCTTTTTCCAACCAATTCCGATTCCAACCAATTCCGACCGAAAATAGACTCATAGCCTCTAGGCACTATGACCTGCAATTTTGATTCGGTCCACAGAGGACACAGATGGGGGACACAGATGGGGTTGGATAAAAATCTATGTTCATCTGTGCCATCTGTGGTTTTCTCCCGTTAGCCTCTGCGCACTTCCTGCTCCTGTTCCCGGCTCTCCCCTGACTTTTGCTGATATGCCAGCCGCAGGGGCTGCCACTCCCCCCACTTAAGCAGGTTGTTCCAGGCCGGCAATCGTTGGGGCGGCTCTTTAGCCGGCGCACGGGGCTGGACCAGGTCCATTAAGACGGCGACCTCGTCGCAGCGGTGGAATTTGGGGCAGTAGATACAGGCCTGCCACACTTTCGGACTGATGCTCCAGCGGTCCACCAGTTGAAAGCCCAGCCGCAGGAAAAATTTCTCCTGCAAGGTCAATGCACAGATCTGTTCGTATTCCCGCTCCCGGGCCAGGGCGATGAGCCGGTTGACCAACTGTGCGCCGATGCCCTGCCCCTGGTACTCCTCATGGATGGCCAGGGAGCGGATCTCCACCAATGTTTCGGTGAGGGGGACCAGGGAGCCGCAGCCCACCACCCGGTCCCTCTGCGCTTCATCCACGGCCACCAGCCAGTCTGCCAGAGTATGGCGGATGGCGGCTTCGCTCCGGGGCAACATCAGATTGCGCGCGGCAAAGTGATTGACCAGCGCGGCAATGGCTTCCACTTCATGTTCTTGTGCAGGGCGCACAGTGATGGGCATTTCTCCCGCTGTCCTCTGGAGGTTCTTCCTCCGACCATCCAGACCGGCCACCGGGCCAGCCTTCTCCTCCACCGGGGTAGCGCCTGCCTACAGGCGCTGTAACAGCTTGCCCACTGTCTCCACTGCCCGCTGGATCTCGGCTTCGCTGATGATCAGGGGCGGGATGAAGCGGAGGACGGTGGGGCCGGCGTTGACCAGGATCAACCCTTCTTCATAGGCCTGACTGATGAGGGGCGTCACATCCATGTCCATCTCCACGCCGATGAGGAGCCCTTTGCCCCGGATCTCCTGGATGTGGGGGCTGTTCAGCTCTTCCAGCAGGTCCACGAACAGTTTCCCCTTGCGCTGCACCCCAGCCAGGAATTGGGGATCGGCGATGCGGCTGACCACGTGGTGGGCCACGTGGGTGGTGAAGGGGTTGCCGGCAAAGGTGCTGGCGTGGTCCCCCTTGTGCATGGCATCGGCCACCTTTTGGCGCATGAGGATGGCGCCAATGGGCAGGCCGCCAGCCAGGGGCTTGGCCGCCGTCAGGATGTCCGGCGCCACGGCCGCCTCGTCGCCGTCGGCGTAGCCCTGGTAGGCCCAGAGGGTGCCGGTGCGCCCCACGCCGCACTGGACCTCGTCGTAGATGAGCAGTGCGTCGTACTCATCCGCCAGGGCCCGCAATCCCCGCAGAAATTCCGGCGTGGCCGGGTGGATGCCCCCCTCGCCCTGGATGGGCTCCACGATGATAGCGCAGACCTGTTCGTCCATCTGGGCTCGGGCGCTCTCCAGGTTGTTGAATTCGGCAAAGCGGACGCCTGGCATCAGGGGCTCGAAGGGCTCCTGGTATTTGGGACGAGGGGTCGCCGCCAGGCTGCCGAACAGTCGGCCATGGAAGGCGTTGCTGAAGGCCAGGATGTGATACTTGTCCTGGTGCCCCTTCTCCCGGGCGTAGCGGCGGGCAAACTTGAAGGCTCCTTCGTTGGCATCAGCCCCGCTCAGGCTGAAGTGCACCTTATCCGCAAAGCTGGTCTCGCAGAGGAGCTTGGCCAGCCGGGCGTGGGGTGCCGTGTGGTAGAGGTTACTCACGTGCAGGATGCCCGTGGCCGCGGCCTCGGCGATGGCCTGGTTGATCCCGGCATCCCCGTAGCCCAGGGCGTTCACCGCGATCCCGGAGACGCAATCCAGGTAGGCCTTGCCGTCGGTGTCGTACAGGGTGCAGCCCTCCCCCCGTTCCAGCACAAAAGGGGGCCGGCTGTAGACGCCGAGGACGTAGGATTGTTCCATCTCGATGATTTCTTGCTTATCCATGACCTTCTCCTTTGGTCGAGTTGGACCCCACGGCCGGGCAGCGGCCGCAGGACCTTTGGGTTGGCCGGCCCACCTACTGGGCCCCGATGATGCCTGTGCCGCCGTCCTCCTGGATGCCGGCCAGGTTGGTGATGACCGCCTGGGCCACTCCGCCGTGGACCGCGCCGATGGCGCTGCGCACTTTGGGGATCATGCCGCCTGTGATGATGCCCTCCGCGATCCACTGCTCGGCCTGATCCGCGGTGATGGCCCGGACCACCCGGCCCGCCACCAGAACGCCGGGCACGTTGCTCACGAAGATCAGCTTGATGGCGCCCAGTTTGGCGGCAATGGCCGTGGCCGCGTGATCCGCGTTGACGTTGTAGCTCAGGCCGTCCAGCGCACCAAAGCTGATGGGGCTCACCACCGGGACGATGTTGGCCGCGATCAGGCTGCGGAGCAGGTAGGGATCCACGTCCTGAATGTCGCCCACCCGACCCAAATCGCCCAGGGGGTGCCACATCTTTTCCACGTAGATGGTGCCATCGTCCACGCCGCTGATGCCCGCCGCGCGGATGCCTGCGTTCACCAGAGCCCGGACCACCCGCTTGTTCATGAGTCCGCTGAGCACCATTTCAGCCACGTCCATGCTGGCTTCGTCGGTGATCCGCAGGCCTTCCAGGAAGCGGGGTTCCAGCCCCAGGCGCTGCTGGTACTGGGCAATGGTCTTGCCGCCGCCGTGGACGATCACCGGGAAATGGCCGGCCTCCAGGATGCGGCGCACGGCCAGGACCAGCCCCTCCAGGAAGGCGTCGTCGTCCAGTTCGTTGCCCCCCACCTTGACCACGACGATGTACTTCTCGTCCACATCCTCTGGGTTTGCGTTGCTGTTGTGCACCAAGGGTTTCATTCGCTTCAATCCCGCTTTCATCTACGCCGGCCTGTTTCTGCCCGAGCCGGTCCGAGAGCCAGACCCATGCCAACCGTTACGGCCGGGCCTCAGAGCAACCCCAACGTCTCGTCCAGGCCCACGGCGATGTTGAAATTCTGGATGGCCTGTCCGCTCGCCCCCTTCACCAGGTTGTCCAGAGTGGCCACGATGATGTATTCTGTACCATCGGGTCGGTCTGGGTCGGCCGGCGTAATGCTGATGGCGCAGCGGTTGCTGTGGACCGTATGGCGCAGGGTGGCAATCTGGCCGGGCGGCAGCAGGTGGATGAACGGTTCGCCGGCGTAGGTCTCGTGGTAGAGCTGGCGGATATCTGCCTCGGTCACCCCTTCTGGCACCGTTACGTAGATGGTGCTGAGGATGCCTCGATTTACGGGCAACAGGTGGGGCGAGAAGAGGAAGCGATAGGGCTGGCCATTGGCGCGAGCGCCGTTCAGGATCAGCTCCATTTCGGCGATGTGACGGTGGCGATGGCCGATGTTGTAGGGTGTCATGTTCTCGTTGGCTTCTGTGAAGCTGTACAGAAGCTTGGTCTGCCGCCCTGCGCCGCTGACGCCGCTCTTGCTGTCCACAATGACCAGGGGGCTCAGCCAGCCAGCCTTGGCCAGGGGATAGAGGGCCAGGTTGACGCTGGTGGGGTAGCAGCCGGGGTTGGCGATGAGCTGGGCGTTCCGGATCTGGGCGCGGTTGATCTCGCACAGGCCGTAGACGAACTCCGTCAGCAGGTCCGGCGCGGTGTGGGGGACGCCATACCAGCGTTCATAGGCCCGGGCATCTTTCAGGCGGAAGTCGGCGCTCAGATCGATCACCCGCACCCCAGTGGCCTTGACCGCGCGTACCGGCTCAATGGAGGCGGCGTGGGGCAGACACAGGAAGACCACATCCACCTCGTCGGCCCGCTCCAGCGCTTCCTCCAGGGTGATCAGGGGGTAATCCCAGGGGACGGCATGGACGTCGGAAAGGCGCTTGCCGGGGCTGCTCTGGCTGGTGATCCAGCCCACTTCCATCTGGGGATGGCGGTGGATCAGTTGAACCAGTTCGATGCCGGTGTACCCGGTGGCACCGGCGATTCCTGCTCTGTACATGTTGGGCGTTGTTCCTCCATGTCGCTGGCAGCAGAGAGGGAGCTCTGCCTTCAAATAAAAAAGCTCTCCATCTGGAGAGCTTTGCTTTGGTGTACCGTGGACGTCCGCGCGCAAAGTTCCAGATTATTCATCCGGCAACAGACAGGCGGCGCCTGGAGCGAAGCTGTTTTTGAGTGGTTTTGGACCCAATCATGCCAGTCTTCATGATTTTGGAAGTTTAACATGTCGCCGGGTCGGTGTCAATAACCGGCCATTTTGTTTGATGGTTTAGAATTCATCGATTGGCAATCCATCTTCAAACGCGCATAGAAGGGAAGGTCATGGCAGATCAACAGGTAGCCCAGGGCCCAGGGGCCCATCGGCGCCGAACCATCGTCTTTCTGGTTCGGCATGGGGAGACGGAAGGGAATGTGCAGCGGGTGTGGCACGGCTCCATGGACGCGCCGTTGACCCCGCGGGGCGAGATGCAGGTGGCTGCCACGGCCCGGCGCGTGGTGGAGTTGGCCCGCCGCTATCCCATCCAGGCTTTTTATGTGTCTCCCCTGCCCCGGGCCCAGAGCACCGCGGCCGCCATTGCCCGGGCGTTAGGGCAGGATCCGGAGGTGGAGGCGGATTTACGGGAGTTTGATCTGGGGGCGTGGGAAGGACGCAGCTTCCAGGAGTTACGGGAGGTTGAGGATCTCTGGGGGCGGTGGGCGCAGGATCCAGACTTTGCTCCGCCCCAAGGGGAATCCCCCCGTTCCTTCAACCGACGGGCCACAGCCGTGGTGGAGCGCCTGGCTAAGCGTCATCCAGGCCAGGTGATCCTGGTGGTGACCCATGGCGGCATCATCTGCAACGCCCTGGCCAACTGGATCGGGGATGGTCCTGAGGATTGGCGGCGCTGGGATCCCCACAACTGCGCCATCACCATGTTGGTGCGGGAGGGAGACATCTGGAAGGCTGTCTTTGTCAACGACATTGGGCATCTCCCGCCGGAAGCCATCGACGATGAGTTTACCATCAACGGCGATGAATTCCGCTGAGCGTCGCTCGCCGACACCCTACCGGCCACTTGCCTCACGGTGTAGGGACTTCAACGCTTCATCAGCCGGGCTGAAGCCTTCCTTTTACGGCCGCGTACGCCCCAATCCCGTGGGCAAAGCCCGCTGGATGGTGACGGTACCATTAAGGTGGCGGCAGGCGCTGTTCCCTGGGAACAGGACGACCAAAGGTCAGTCTGTCAACAAAACATGTTGATTGAAGCTAAATTGGGTGTTGAAATTGATGGTTGAAGCTGATATAATACGACTGAAAGTTGCCGAGGTGGGAGGCTCCCTCCCGCCCTTTTTTTATCAGCCAGGGCCACTCCCCAGGTGTGTCCTGCCTGCCACAGGATGGATGCATTCGGTGATAGCGAGGGACGGCAGGGGTTGTGCCGGCACCAGGATGCTGTGGGGTGTTTCACGTGAAACATCCCCGGCAAGCAGGGGCGCGGCTGATGACCATGGGGAAGTGGTGGCCCCAGGGACTGGTAACGTTACCGGTGAGGATGATGGGCGTGTTTGAGGGATCGGGCGCCGGGGCCCAGGTCAATCCCCCCGTGATGGATTATGAGGGCAGCCCCTATCGGACTGAGTTTTGGGAAGGCCAGGGGCGGGAATACGAGGACGCGGTTGAGCGCCTCGCCCTCCAGGCCCTCCTACCATCGTCGGGTGGCCGGTTGGTGGAGGTGGGGGCCGGGTTTGGCCGGCTTGCGGACCTCTACCTGGGCTATGACCAGGTGATCCTGTTCGATTACAGCCGTACCTTGCTACAGGAGGCGGTTCGGCGGTGGGGACACGATCCCCGCTTTCTCTTCGTGGCCGGCAACCTGTACCAGCTGCCGCTGGCCAGCGGGGTGGCTGATGCCCTGGTGATGGTTCGGGTCATGCACCACCTGGCCGATGTGCCCCGTGCCCTGGCCCAGATTTACCGGGTACTCCATCGGGAGAGTGTGGCCGTCCTGGAGTATGCCAACAAGCGTCATCTGAAGGCCCTGTTGCGCTGGCTGACCGGCCGACAGCGCTGGTCACCCATGGACCCCAGCCCGGTGGAGTTTGTAAAGCTGAATTTCGACTTTCATCCTGCCTGGATGTGGGAGCAATTTGCGCGCGCCCGGCTGGTTCCGGCGCGTCAGCTGGCTGTCTCCCATTTCCGGGTTCCCTGGCTCAAACGCTGGGTGCCTGCCAGGTCCCTGGCCCGTCTGGATCGGCTGCTTTTTACCGTAGGTGGGCGTTATCCCCTGTCGCCCAGTGTCTTCGTCCAGGTGCGTCCCCAGGGGGCCGAAGCCCCCCGGTATGCTGGCGTCCAGGCCGTCAACGACCTCCTGGCCTGCCCATTCTGTGGCATGGAAGGGAACTTTGTCCTGACCCAGGAGGATCGCCTTTTCTGCCGTTCCTGTGGAACCGGCTATGCCCGGCGGGATGGCATCTGGGATTTCAAGGAGCCGGTAGATTCTCTTTAGTAAATCCCGGTAGAAATTCGCCGATGGTTTCTACCAGCGGTAGCGCCGCCGAAGTTCTGCCGTGGTATTTACGCCAGACTGTACGAGCCAGATCGGATGGCAATCCAGTCGGTTGGAGAGGGAAACTATTTCGGCTCAGATTCGTTCTTCAAGTAGGAGGTGCCCCCTTTAGGGGATGTTAGTGGGAAGTGGATAGCTGTATTTACTGCGAAAAATCATCATCGTACTCTGTTTGGAATTGTTGCCACCACATTTTCGTTGGAATCCCTTTATTATCTCTTGTTCGGGGCTTGAATTGTGGCTTGTGCAACGACCTGTCTGATTGCTAAATGGGGGAAATAAAAACAGCAATGGCCAAGCAAAGACGACTCAATGTCTCTGTAGATGACGAGATGGAGCTGGACTCCGCGCTGACCTCGGAGGCGGATCTGGACGCCGATGAGGAGGTCAGGCGCCTGGGCGACGAAGCGGACCTGGGGCTGGACGACGTGGCGGAGGCCGGTGAGGAGCTTTCTGCGCTCAGCCCCGAGGCAGCCCTGGAGTATTTGCTCAATCTGGGGCGCACCCAGGGATACGTCACCTATGACGATGTCCTGCAGGTCATGCCCGAGGCCGAGAACAACATGGATCAGCTGGAGGATATCTTCGCGGCCCTCTTTGAGCAGGGGATCGAAGTGGGTCAGGCGCGCGAGGATGAGCCGGACGACCTGAGCGATGGCGATGGCGATGCCGGTGAGGATGACGCGTTTGACCTGAGCCAGATCGAGATCGACGATTCCATCAGCCTCTACCTCAAGGAGATTGGCCGGGTCCCCCTGCTCACCGCGGAGGAAGAAGTGGCCCTGGCCAAGCGCATGGAAAAGGGCCGGGAGGCACGCAAGGCCCTGGCCCAGGGCGTCGACGACTGGGAGGAGCGGGAGCGGCTGCTCTGGTATGTCCGGGATGGGCAGGCGGCCCAGGAGCACCTGATCAAGGCCAACAGCCGTCTGGTGGTCAGCGTGGCCAAGAAATATGTGGGCCGTGGTGTCCCCTTCCTGGACCTGATCCAGGAGGGCAACATCGGCCTCATCCGGGCGGTCAAGAAGTTCGACTATCGCCGGGGCTATAAGTTCAGCACCTATGCCACCTGGTGGATCCGCCAGGCGGTAACCCGGGCCATCGCCGATCAGGGGCGCACCATCCGGGTGCCGGTACACATGTACGAGCAGATCAACCGTCTGACCCGTACCAGCCGGCAGCTGGTCCAGGAGCTGGGCCGGGATCCTACCACTGAGGAGATCGCCGACGAGCTGGGTGTGACGCCCCGCAAGGTGGAACACATCATGCGGGTGAGCCAGCGCCCCTTGAGCCTGGAGATGCCCGTGGGTGAGGAAGAGGACAGCTATCTGGGCGACTTCATTGAGGATGAGGACGCCGATGCGCCCGGCGAGGCTGCCGGCCAGCAGCTCCTGCGGGAGGTGATCGACGAAATCTTCCAGAGCCTCACCCCCCGGGAGGTGCGCATCCTCCAGCTTCGCTTCGGCCTGGTGGATGGCTACTGCTACACCCTGGAAGAGGTGGGTAAGAAGTTCGGTGTCACCCGAGAGCGCATCCGCCAGATTGAAGCCCAGGCCTTGAGCCGGCTGCGCCATCCCAGCCGCAGCCGCAAACTGCGGGACTATCTCTAATTCGTGCCTGACCAATGTTTCACGTGAAACAGAGGGGGCGGCCCGATACGGGCCGCCCCCTCTGTTTTTATTGGGTGCAACTGTGGGTGATTGGGGTCAGATGCCCAGCCGGTTGCGCCGGAGGATTTCCGCCGTGGCCTGGGCCGTGGTGACCTGGTGGCCGGGCAGGGGCAGGATGCGCTCGTGGATGGTGTCGATGATCCACTCCTTCTGGGGAAAGAAAGCTTCCTCCAGCTCGGCCGGCGGCGTGATCCAATTCCGGGCGCCCACCACAGCCACCGGCCCATCCAGATAGTCAAAGGCCAGTTGGCTGATGTTGGAGGCCATGGTGTGCAGGAACGATCCCCGTTCACAGGCGTCAGAGGCCAGCACCACCTTCCCCGTCTTCTTGACCGAGTCCACGATTTTCTCGTAGTTCAACGGATTGATGAAGCGGGCGTCAATCACCTCCGCTGAGAGATCGTAGCGCTCGGCCAGCTCATCGGCCGCCTCCAGGGCCCGGTAGAGGGTAGCGCCGATGGTCACAATGGTGAGGTCGGTACCCTCTCGCCGGATGGCCGGCTCACCCATCTCCACCTCGTAATACTCCACCGGTACACCGCCCGGCACCAGGATTTCCGGCTCCGGGTAGAGGCGCTGGCTCTCGAAGAAGACCACCGGATCGGTGCCTCGCAGGGCCAGGTTTAACATGCCCTTGGCGTCGTACGGGGTAGCCGGGAACATGACCTTGAGCCCTGGAATGTGGGCCACCAGGGAGCTCCAATCCTGGGAGTGCTGGGCGCCATATTTGGAGCCCACCGAGACCCGCAGCACCATGGGCATGGTCAGCAGCCCACCGGACATGCCCTGCCATTTGGCCATCTGGTTGAAGATCTCATCGCCAGCCCGCCCCATGAAGTCACAGTACATGAGCTCGGCCACCACCCGGCCGCCGCTGATGGCATAGCCCACCGCTGCCCCCACGATAGCCGCCTCAGAGATGGGGGTGTTGAAGAGACGATGGTAGGGCAGACATTCGGTCAGGCCCCGGTACACGCCAAAGGCGCCGCCCCAATCCCGGTTTTCCTCGCCAAAGGCGATCATGGTGGGGTCCTCGTAGAAGCGGTGGATCATGGCCTCGAAGAGGGCTTCAGCGTAGGTGAGGCAGCGCAGCTTGGGCAGGGGCCGGCCGTTCTCATCCAGGCCAAAACGGCTTTTGGCCTGCAACACCTTGAGCCGGGTCTCCTCCTTGGGCAGCAGTACCTCCGGTGTGCCCTCTGCCAACCGGTCCCGCACCTGGTTCGAGAACATGAGCTCGCCGATAGCGTCACTTTGTACGCTGATGCGGGGAGAAATCTCGTCCGAAATGGCCGCTGGCAGGATGTGCACCAGCCGTTCCACGATCTCTTCGTGGTAGGCATCCAGCTGGCCCTCGTCGGCGTGGCCATACTCCAACAGGTAGTGCCGAAAGCCCTGAAGCGCGTCCTGCTGCATCCAGAGATCGATCTCTTCCTTGGTACGGTACGCGGAGGCATCTGAAGGAGAATGGCCGGAGAAACGGTAGGTGACCGTATCCAACAGCACCGGGCCACGCCCTTCCTCCAGGATCTTGCGCTTGCGCTCGATGGCGTCGGCCACAGCCAGCGGATTGTAGCCGTCGATCCGTTCGGCGTGCATGGCTTCCGGGTTGACGCCCAGGCCCACCCGGGCCAGGATTTCAAAGCCCATGGTTTCGCCCTTGGGCTGGCCACCCATGCCGTAGAAGTTGTTGACAAAGTTGAAGAGCATGGGCGGCGCACCCCCGATTTCCGGATCCCACAGGGTACGATACTGGTCCATGGCCGCCAGCATCATGGCCTCCCAGACGGGCCCACAGCCCATGGAGGCGTCCCCGATGTTGGCGATCACGATGCCGGGGCGCCGGTTGATGCGCTTGAAGAGGGCGGCGCCGGTGGCGATGTCGGCCGAACCGCCTACGATGGCGTTATTGGGCATCACGCCGAAGGGTGGGAAAAAGGCGTGCATGGAGCCGCCCATCCCCTTGTTGAAGCCGTTTTCCCGGCCGAAGATCTCGGCCATGGCGCCGTAGAGGACGTAGTTGATGGCCAAATCCCTGACATCGCCGTGGCCGTTGCCCAGGCCCTCCACCACCCGCAGGGCGGCGCCGCCCATGTACGACTCCATGATGCTCAGCAGCTCCACCTCGTCCAGCTTCTGGATGGCCGAGAAGCTCTTGGCCAGGATCTCCCCATGGCTGCGATGGGAACCAAAGATGAAATCGTCCGGCGTGAGGTGGTAGCATTGGCCAACCGCCGCCGACTCCTGGCCGATGGATAGGTGGGCAGGCCCCCGGTGATTGTACTCGATGCCGTGGTAGTTGCCTTCCCGTTTGATGCGATCCAACATGGTCTCGAACTCGCGGATGAAGACCATGTCCCGGTACATGCGTACCAGGTTTTCAGAGCCATACTTCTCGGCCTCAGCTTTGGGGTCGGACACGTAGGCGTTGATCGGTATCTCCGGTGCACGGAGGACGCCTGGTTTACGCACTTCGGCCGGATCAATGGTAATTGCTTTGGTCATGGGTTCCCTCTACTCGTAATTTCTGCCCACAAATCACTTCGCGTGCCTGTTTGATTTCCAATTTCCTGCTGTCGAAACCACAGATGGTTCTGCTGCGAAAAGGCCAAATAGGACGCTGACCCACGCAGATGAACGCCGATTCGACCATGCTCTCCTGTGTTTCTTTGTGTCCTTGCGCCTTTGCGTTAAAAAATGCCCTTTTTGCAGAGAAGTCCCAGATGGTCCTCCAGCAGAAAGGATGCTGCTCCTACAGGGCCAGCAAGGTTTCCAGCCCGGCGATGCCTCGAGCCAGTGCCTGCAGGAAGCGGGCGCCCGGGGCCCCGTCCACGGCCTGGTGGTTCAACGTTAACGACAGGCCCAGATGGGGAATGAACTGGACCTCGCCCTCCACTTCCACCGCTTTCAGCTCGATACTGCCGACGCCCAGAATGGCCACCTGGGGGGGATTGAGGATGGGGGTGAAGCGTTCGATGCCCAAACTGCCCAGATTGGTCACCGTGAAGGTCCCGCCGTTCAGCTCATCCGGCGTGATGGAACCTTCCTGGCAGGCGGTGGAGAGGCGCTTGCTGGCCCGGCTCAGCTCTCGCAGGGAGAGAACATGGGCCCGACGAATGACCGGCACCATGAGCCCTCGGGGCGTATCCACGGCGAAACCCAGGTGCACAGCCCGGTAGCGGGTGATGGTCTCGCCATCGTACCAGGCGTTGAGGTCGGGGAATTGGAGCAAAACCCGGGAAACGGCGAAGAGGACCAGATCGTTGATGGTCACCCCTTGCAGTTCCAACGCCGGTTCGCTCTCCTTGAGCCGTCGCCGATAGGCCAGCAGGGCCCGGGCATCGGCTGAGGCATGGAGGGTCAACTGGGCGGTGCTCTGCAGGGAGTGGAGCATCCGCTCGGCAATCACTTTGCGAATGCCCCGTACCGGGATCCGTTCCAGCACGTCGTCCTCGGCACCGGCCGCTGCCGGGGACGGTGCGGGGGACACCACGGCCTCCAGGTCCCTGGACATCACCCTGCCGCCGGGACCGGTACCCCGGCCAGGCGCTCGGTAGCCGCCCGTCTCCACCATGGCCTTGGCCACGGGGCTCAGGCGGGGCTGGGCGGCCAGGGCCGCTTCCACATCCCGTTCGATGATGCGCCCGCCAGGGCCGGTACCCTGCACGCCGGTCAGGTCAATCTGGCGCCGGGCGGCCAGGTTGCGAGCCCGGGGCGAGATGGCTTGGGGAGGGGCAGCGGGAGCGGCGGATGCCTGATCCATCCCTTCCGCCGGGGCTTCTTGAACTGGTGCTTCTTCTGAAGGGGCAGGAGGGGCGGCCTCTGTCTGGCTTGCCGAACCCCCTTCCTGGGGGCGCAGGTGGCTGATGTCTTCGCCAGGTGTGCCGATGGCTGCGATGTTGGTCAGGACAGGAACCAATTCTCCTTCCGGGTAGAAACGGGCCAGGAGCGTCCCGGAAACGGGGCTTTCCACCTCCATCACCGCCTTGTCTGTCTCCACTTCGCAGAGCACGTCGCCTTCCTGGACAGGATCGCCTTCTTCTTTTTTCCACTCGACAATAATGCAGCTTTCCACCGATTGCCCCTGTTTGGGCATCACTACTGGAGTTGCCATGGTATCTTTATCGCTCCTACGTTCTGTTGAAGGCTTATCTTTTCCGGGGTGGTGGGGCTGGCCGTGGACCTTTCAGCCGTTTCTCTACGTTTCCCTTGGGCCTAGAATCCTGTCGTGTCCGATGTGATGTCCCTGTCATGCCCCTTGAAAAGCCGCCAGGTCGACCCCGGCGATCGACGCCACCACCCGGGATGGCTGATAGGGAAAGCGGTCTACGTCTTCCCTTTGGGTGACCCCTGTTAGCACCAGGATGGTGTCCATGCCGCTGCTGAGGCCCGCCACGATGTCAGTGTCCATCCGGTCGCCGATCATGACCGTCTCCTCGGAATGGGCGCCCAGGTAATTCAAAGCCGTACGCATCATCAAGGGGTTGGGCTTGCCGATGAAAAACGGGCTGACACCTGTTACCTTCTCGATAAGCGCAGCCATGGCGCCACAGGCAGGCACGATGCCTTGCTCTGACGGGCCGGCCGGATCGGGGTTGGTGGCCACAAAGCGGGCGCCGTCCAGAATCAGGCGGATGGCCTTGGTGATGTGGTTGAGGTTGTAGCTGTGGGTCTCTCCCAGCACCACGTAGTCCGGCTCGTAGTCGGTGAGCACATACTCGATGTCGTGGAGGGCCTGGGTGAGGCCACTTTCGCCGATGACAAAGGCCTTTCCCCTGGGACGCTGGGCATGGAGAAAGCGGGCCGTCGCCATGGCCGAGGTAAAGATTCGTTCGGCGGGGACTTCCAGGCCCGCGGTGTGGAGGCGATGGGCCAGGTCCCGGGGCGTGTAGAGGGGGTTGTTGGTGAGCACCAGGTAGGGGATGCCCGTCTCGTTCAGATGGGCGATGAAATCGCCGGCACCTGGGATGGCCGTGCGCCCTTTGACCAGTACGCCGTCCATGTCCATCAGTACGTTTTTATAGGGTGGCATGGGAGCTAACCTCGTCTGTTTTCTATCAAGTCCTGTTGACGTCCGCCTATCTCCCGGCGATGGTTCGACGATGGGTCGCCGTGTTGATATCGTGTCCTATTCTGGTCGGTCCTTCTGGAAGGCGGCGAGCCGGGCGTGAATGGGCGCCAATGCCCTGTAGGCATCTGTGTAGATTTGGACCAGCCCGTCATAGAGCGGCACCGCTTCTGGCTGTGGATGGAAGGTCTCCACCACCTGGCTATGGGCCGCCGCCATGGACCAGTCAAACAGGCCCACAGCCACGCCCCCGGCCACGGCTGCCCCCCAACTGGTGGCCTCACTCTTGAGGGACAGGGTCTGAACGGGCAAGTTCAGGCAGTTGGCCAGGATTTGGCACCACAGCCCACTCCGGCTGCCCCCGCCAATGAGGCGGAGGGCTGAAACGTGGGGAAGCTGGGGCCGCAGCGCATCAAAAATCAGGCGCAGGTTGAAGGCGACGCCCTCCAGGACGGCCCGGGCCATCTCAGCCTCCCCGTGGCCCATGGTCAGGCCCACAAAGGCGCCCCGGGCCTGGGGGTTCCAAAAGGGGCTGCGTTCGCCCAACAGGTGGGGAAGGAAAAGAACTCCATCGGCGCCGACAGGGGCTTGGGCTGCCAACCTGTCCAGCTGATCCGACTCTCCCGCAAGTCGCTGCCAGGCCCAGTCCCGGGCGCCGCCCGCGGCCTGCATGGTGCCCATGGGGCAGTAGCGTTCCGGGTGGAGATGGTGAAAGGTAAAGGTGCGCTGTTGAGGATCCAGGATGGGGCGTGGGGTGCTGACGCTGATCCAGGCCGACGAGCCGATGTAGGCATAGGCGGCCCCGGGCTCCACCACCCCTGCGCCCACGCCCGCACAGGCGCCATCGCCGCCGCCGATGACCACCGGCGTGCCCTCGGCCAGGCCCGTGGCTTGGGCTGCCTCCGGGGTGACATGGCCGATGATGGCGGTAGACGGGTAGAGGGGAGGCAAGGTGTCGGGCGGGATCTCCAACTGTGCCAGCCAGGCTTCGTTCCAGCAGCGCTCTTCCAGGTCGAAGAGCAACGTTCCCGAAGCGTCCGAGTAGTCTGTCGCCCGCTGTCCTGTCAGGCGAAAGGCCAGGTAATCCTTGGGCTGCAGGAAGGTCGCCGTGGCCTGAAAGATCTCGGGCTGGTGGTGCCGAATCCACAAGATTTTGGCCCCGGTATAGGCCGGGCTGACCCGATGGCCGGTGACCTGATAGATGGTGTCCGCGCCCAGGAGCGCGGCCATGTGGTGGGCCTCATCCTGGGCCCGTTGATCGGCCCAGATGATGCAGGAGCGGAGGGGATGGCCGGCCTGATCCACCGGCAGGCAGCCCATCATGTGGCCGCTGAAGCTGACGGCGGCCACCGCTTCGGGCTTTGCACCCGCCTCGGCCAGCAGGCGTTGGGTGGTCTGGCAGAGGGCCTGCCACCACTCCTGCGGATCTTGTTCAGCCCAGTTGGGGCGAGGATAGGCGGTGGGATAAGCATGGAAGGCACTACCCAGCAGAGAGCCGTCCCTGTCGAAGAGACTGGCTTTGTTGCCGGTAGTGCCCAGGTCATGGGCCAGGATCAGCCGCTTTTCAACCATGGTCCTTTTGCAATCTCTTCGTAAATTTGCCTGGTAAATCTGTCTGGTAAATCGGTACGGGTCAATCTGTCTTGAGGTGCCGTTGGTTCCGGGAAAGGGTCGATCAACGAGTGGCCCCGCGAGGGCCCAACCTCAGGCAGCCGAAACCGCGACTCCTCTGCACGTCCGGTCCTGTCTGGTGCGGTGAAGCTGGCTTGAGTATAACATTGCCCCAAACCAATGGCAAACGATCGGACAGATTTCTTGTCGAAGGCTTTTGAAATTAAGGCAAAGTTGAAACTCAGGTGGGTTGCAAAAGATGTAATATTGTGATAAATTTACTAATGTCTTACGATTTACTTCCGATATCGAATCTTCCATTATCTGCCCGGTTCCCGGCTGGAAATCCATGTTTCCCCCGCTGGATCGGTTTCGGGTGGGCGTGCAGCTTTGGGCCCACGACGGGACCGAATTGCGACCGGGATACGTCCAGACGGCTCCAGTAGCCTGCGTGCACCGACATCCGCGTGCGCCATGTACAGCATTAACCTCCTACGTGCGCCTGACGCGCGCCCACAAACTGTACGCCGACAAGAGGCTAAACCATGCATGATTCTGTCGATCCCCGCAGCAAGATGGTCGAGATTGCCGGCCTTCTCTACGAGCGCCACCTGACCAACAGTGCAGGCGGCAACTTGAGCTGTCGTGTGGGCGATCACATCTATATCACACCCCGGTATCTAGGCAGCAAGCACCGCTGGAAGCTGCGGGAGGAGATGATCCTGGTCTTCGACCGGGATTTCAATATTTTGGAGGGGGATCCGGCCCTGGTGAGCCGGGAAAGTCGGATGCATTTCGGCTGTTACCGCCACTTTCCCCAGATCAACGGCGTGATCCACGCCCACCCCCGCTACCTGAATGTCTTCGCGGCGGCGGGCAAACCGGTCACGCCCACCAACCAGTACACGGAAAAATTCGACCCGGTCGAGGTGGTCCCCAACCTGCCCTCCCACAGCCAGGAGCTGGCGGATGCCGTGGTGGCCAAGCTTCAGCCCCGGGCAGAAACCCTGGCCAAAAATGGCCTGGGCCTGATCCTGGCCTGGCACGGGGTGGTAACCGTAGGCCGAGACCTGGACGACGCCTACGACACCCTGGAGCGGCTGGAGTGGAGCGCCCAGACGTTGCTGTGGGCCCGGGCCTGCAACCTGGAGTTGAGGCCGTAGCGGTCCATGATTCTGACGGTCACCCTGAACCCCACCATCGACCGGGTTCTGTTCATCCAGGATTTTGCCCTGGGGGATGTGGTCCGGGCGGAGCGGGAAGTGGTTTCGCCCAGCGGCAAGGGGATCGACGTCTCCCTGATCGTTCAGGAGTTGGGCGGCGTGACCCGGGCCATCGCCCTCAACGCCGGCTACAGCGGCCAGATTTTGGCCGCCCTGTTGGCAGAGCGGCAACTTCCCTGCGACTTCGTGCCGGCTCATGGCCACACCCGGATGGCCTGCCTCCTGACGGAGCAGGCCACCGGCCGCCAGTCCACCATTCTGGCGCCCACGCTGGTGGGCGAGCCGGCCCATCTGACCCAGGTGGTGGCCCGCCTGGAGGCACTGGCGCCCGCCGCCTGGGGGGTGGCCTGCGCCGGCAGCATCCCGCCGGGCCTCCCGGCGGACAGCTACAGGACGTTGATCCTCGCTGGTCGCCGCCATGGCCTGGTGACCCTGCTGGACGCGTCCGGGCCAGGGCTTCGGGCCGGCGTCGCCAGCCAGCCGGATATCCTCAAGGTCAACCTGCGGGAGCTGGCCGAGCTTGTGCCGGAGGTGGGGGCATGGCGTCAGGCGCTGATGACGAAGGAGCAGGCCGCCGATTTTCCTGCTCGCCTGGAGGCACTAGCCCGTTTGCTGGCGGGGCAGTGGCCCATCCTGGCCACCCAGGCCCTGGTGGTGACCCTGGGGAGCCAGGGTTTGGTGGCCTTCACCCACCAGGGCCGCTACCACGTGCCGGCGCTGGATGTGCCGGTGGTCAGCCCGGCCGGCGCCGGGGATGCCGTCAGCGCGGGCATCCTGTTGGCTCGCAGCCAGGGGAAGCCGTGGGATGAAGCCCTGGCGCTGGGCACGGCTGCTGCCGCTGCCGTGGTGATGAACGAAGGCACCGCCGTCTGCACACGACAACAGGTGGAGACACTGCTGCCCCAGGTCCACGTGTTGTCTCTGTAACATCTCTTCAACCTGCAATCGCTTTCTAAAACAACATTGGGGTTTGCTATCGGATGAACGATTCTCGTTCGCAGCCACTCCTCAGCCTGCGCAACATTACCAAGACCTTTCCTGGCGTGGTGGCCCTGGACCATGTCCAGTTCGATGTGCGCGCCGGCGAGGTCCACGCCCTGTTGGGCGAAAACGGTGCCGGCAAATCCACCCTGATCAAGCTCATCGCCGGCGCCTACCAGCCCGACCAGGGAGAAATCTTCTTCCAGGGCCGCCCGGTGACCATCGACAGCCCGCGCACCGCGGCCGAGCTGGGCGTGGCGGTGATCTATCAGGAAACCAGCCTCTACCCCGAGCTGACCGTGGCCGAGAACATCTTCATGGGGCGCCACCCACGGGGGGCCCTGGGCAGGGTGGACTGGAAGCGCATGGCCCGGGAGGCCGAAGCCATCTTCCAGGCCATGGAGGTGGAGATCGACGTGGGGCGCAAGGTGGGGCAACTGACCGTGGGCAACCGGCAGCGGGTGGAAATTGCCAAGGCCCTGAGTCAACAGGCTCGGGTCCTCATCATGGACGAGCCCACCGCCGCCCTCACCGCCCGGGACGTCGAGACCCTCTTCCAGATCGTGCGGCGACTGCGGGAGCAGGGGGTGGGGATCATCTACATCAGCCACCGCCTGGAGGAGGTCTTCGAGCTGGCCGACCGGGTCACGGTACTGCGGGACGGCAAGTATGTGGACACCCTGGATGTGGCTGATGCCACCCCGGCCCGGTTGATCAGCATGATGGTGGGCCGTAGCCTGGACACCCTCTTCCCCAAGGTGGAGGTTCCCAGGGGCGAACCCATCCTGGAGGTGCAGGGGTTGACCCGGGCAGGCGTGGTGGAGGACATCAACCTGACGCTCCATCAGGGAGAGATCCTGGGGTTGAGTGGTCTGGTGGGGTCCGGGCGCAGCGACCTGGCCCAGATCCTCTTTGGCGTCCACCCACCGGATGCCGGCGAGATCCGGATCAATGGCCGGCCGGTGCGCATCGGCTCGCCCCAGGCCGCCATGCAGATGGGCATCGCCTATGTCTCCGAAGACCGGCAGCGCCTGGGCCTGATTTTGCCCATGACGGTCAAGGAGAACAGCAGCCTGGCCATCCTCACCCAGCTGGCCCGTTTTGGCTTCGTGCGGGTGCGCCAGGAAGAGCGTCTGGTGCAGGAGGTGGTGGAGAAGCTCCAGGTGCGTACGCCCAGCATTCACCAACGGGTCGCCAATCTGTCGGGCGGGAATCAACAGAAGGTGGTGCTGGCCAAATGGCTTCTCTGTCGGCCCCAGGTGCTGATCCTGGATGAGCCCACCCGGGGCATCGACGTGGGCGCCAAGGCCGAGATCCACCGTCTGATGAGCGAGCTGGCCAGCCAGGGGATCGGCATCATCATGATCTCCAGCGAGCTGCCGGAAATTTTGGGCATGAGCGACCGGGTGCTGGTCATGCGCCGGGGCCGCATCGTGGCCGAGTTCCCCCGGGCCGAAGCTACCCAGGAGAAAATCATTGCCTGGGCGATTTCGGATCGCCCGGTAGCCGAGAGTGCAGGTAGTGCGCCATGATTCGACAACGTGCAGATGTCCGGCCGGACACCGTGGGCTGGTTTTCCCTGGAACGATTCACCCAGGAAACGGTGTTGGCCATCTTTCTGATAGTCCTGATCGCTGTTTTATCATTCATTCGCCCCGACTTCCTACAGTCGCGGAATGTGCTCTCCATCCTGTTGGACAGCAGCCACGTGGCCGTGGCCGTGGTGGGCATGACCCTGGTCATCGTGGCCGGCGGAATCGACATTTCGGTGGGCTCCATGCTGGCCGTATGCGCGGTGGTGGGCGGGCTGCTGGCCCAGGCGGGTGTGCCCATCCCGGTGGCCCTGGCTGCCATTGTCCTGAGTGGGACGGTGATCGGCTTTATCAACGGCGCGCTGGTGGTGTGGGGCGGGATTCCCTCCATCATCGTCACCCTGGGCATGCTGAGCATCCTGCGGGGCGCGGTGGTGCTGGTCACCGGCGGATCCTGGATCCGCAATCTGCCGCCAGGATTCTACATCGGCCAGGCGCGGCTGGCTGGAATTCCGGTGCCCATCCTGGTGGCGGCGGTGGTGGTATTGGCTGCCGCCCTCTGGCTGCGCTATGCCCCCTTGGGGCGCTACTTCTATGCCGTGGGGGCCAACCGGGAAGCCGCCCGCCTGACCGGCATTCCGGTGAAGCGGATTCAGATGGCCAGCTTCATCCTCAACGGGACCCTCATCGGCGTGGCCGCCCTCATCTTTGCCACACGCTTCAGCGCCATCCAGACCAACAGCGGCGTCGGCTTCGAGCTTCTGGTCATCACCGCGGCGGTGGTGGGAGGCGTTAGCATCATGGGCGGCAGCGGCACGGTGTGGGGCGCGCTGCTGGGCGTGCTCCTGCTCAATGTCATCGGCAGCGGGCTGGTCTTCTTGCGGGTGAGCGCCTACTGGTTCCAGGCGGTGCAGGGGACCTTGATCCTGTTGGCCGTGGTCTTTGATATTGTGCGCAAACGACGTCTGGGTGAACTATGAGCGATCCAATGGTCAAAGAACCTGCCATGGCCGAAACGGCCCTGCCCACCGCCAGGCCGGGGAAACTTTCCCGCACCTGGATCAGCCAGGAGAGTATCCTGCTGGTCATTCTGCTGGTCATTGTGCTGGTCCTTTCCCGGCTCAGCGACCGCTTCCTGACCGCGGGCAATCTCCTCAACCTGACCCGGTTCTTCGCTGAGATTGGCCTGATGGCCCTGCCCATGACCCTCATCATCATCAGCGCCGGGATCGACCTCTCGGTGGGGAGCATCTTTGGCTGGAGCGCGGTCATGCTGGGATTTGCCTGGCAGGTCTGGGGCTTTCCCCTGCCTGTGGCCATCGTCATCTGCCTGGTGACCGGCGTGGTGGCCGGCCTGTTGAACGGCTGGCTGGTGGCCCACATCAAGGTGCCCCCCCTCATTGCCACCCTGGCCACCCTGGCCATCTACCGGGGCATGGCCCTGGGCATCAGCCAGGCCCGCCCCATCAGCGGCTATCCGGACTGGTTCGAGTTCTTCGGCCAGGGCAGCATCGGCCCTCTGCCCACCCAGTTTGTGGTGCTGATCCTCTTTACCGTGGTGGTGGCCATTTTTCTGGCCCGCACGCCCTGGGGACGCTACATCTACGCCATCGGCCACAACGCCGAGGCGTCCCTCTTTTCCGGTATCCCCGTGGCCCGGATGTTGATGGCCATCTACACCTTCAGCGGCTTCATGGCCAGCCTGGCCGCCTTCATCTTCGTCAGCCGGGTGACTACCACCCGGGCCGACGCCGGCACCGGCCTGGAGCTGGATGTCATCGCCGCGGTGGTGCTGGGCGGCACCAGCATCTATGGTGGCCAGGGGTCCATCCTGGGCACCATCCTGGGGCTGGTTATCATCGCTCTCTTGCGCAACGGCCTGAGCCTGGCTGGCGTGCGGGGGGATGCCACCGTGGTGGTCATCGGTGCCACCCTGATCCTGGCCGTCTTCCTGAACCGGGTCTTGCGGGGGGAGAAGGGGGACGCTCGTTAGGGATGCCTTCGGTTGGCAGCGAGCCTGCTCGGCAGGCGCCCGCTGCCGCTGATGGATATTTTTCGCCTGTCGTGAACGAGTTCAACGAGGAGGTTAACAATGCGACACACCAAACTGTACGCCCTGGTGGGCCTGCTTCTGGCACTGGCCCTGGTACTGACTGCCTGTCCGGCGCCGGCCCAGCCGGGCGCGGCACCATCCCAGCCGGAACCGGCCGCCACCGAGGAAGCCCACGAGGAGGCCACCGCTGAACCGACCGCCGAGGAGCACGCGGAAGAGGCCACTGTGGTCACCGACGTGGAGCTGCCGGAAGGTTGGGACGGCGGCTGGACGGTGAACGCGCCGGACCTGGCCGGCCAGCCCATCCAGGTCTACGACATTCCCAAGCTCATCGGCATCGACTACTTCAACGCCACTTACAAGGGCATGCAGGAGGCGGCCGAAGAGCTGGGCAACGTCACCGTAACCCAGGATGGCCCCACCGAGGGGCGGGTGGACCGCCAGATTGAGTTTATCGAGAACTTCATCACCCAGGGCGCGGATGCCATCGTCTTCGCCAGCAATGACCCCGTCGCCATTGCACCCGTCCTGGAGAAGGCCCTCTCCCAGGGTATCCGGGTCATCGGCTATGACGCGGACGCCGAGCCCCAGGCCCGCCAGTTCTTCGTGAACCAGGCCACCTTCGAGGCCATCGGCAAGGCGCTGGTGGAGTCCATGGTGGCCCAGGTGGGTGAGGACGCCCAGGTGGCCATCGTCACCAGCAGCCTGACCGCGCCCAACCAGAACGCCTGGATCGAGGAGATGACCAAGTATCGGGATGCCAACTATCCCAACCTGGAGTTCGTGGACATCCGCCCCAGCGAGGAAGACCAGAACCTGGCCTTCTCCGTGACCAATGACCTGCTGCTGGCCTATCCGGATCTGGCCGGTGTCTTCGGCCTGAGCTCGGTGGCCTTCCCCGGCGCGGCCGAGGCCGTCAAGCAGGCGGGGAAATGTGGCCAGGTGGCGGTGGTGGGCCTGAGCACCCCCAACGTCATGCGCTCCTACGTCAAGGAGGGGTGTGTCAAGGATGTGGTTCTGTGGAACCCGGTGGATCTGGGCTACGCCACCATCTACGCCGTGCGTGCCGTGATCGACGGGACCCTCAAGCCGGGTGACACCGAGTTCGAGGCCGGCCGCCTGGGCACCCTGCAGGTCCAGGGCAGCCAGATTCTGCTGGGCGATCCCTTCATCTACACCGCGGAAAACATCGACGACTTCAACTTCTAACCACCGATGGACGGCAGCCGGCGGGAGATCCCGCCGGCTGCTCTGAGGAGGAGAGCACCCTATGCAAGACCATCATGCTGCCTACGAGCTGCTGGCCGAGCGGCTCACGGCCCAGGGCATCGACGTGGAGCGCGTCAAAGAGGCCATCAAGAACCACCACATCGAGACCCCTAGCTGGGGCTACGCCAACAGCGGTACCCGTTTCAAGGCCTTTCCCTGGCCAGGCGCCGCGGTGACCACCCGCCAGAAGCTGGATGACGCCGCCATGGTCCACAAGATGACCGGCATCGCGCCCACGGTGGCCATCCACATCCCCTGGGACAAGCCCGAGGACGGCGACTACGACGCCATGCGCCAGTACGCGGAAGAGCAGGGCATCCGCATCGGCGCCGTCAACCCCAACGTCTTCCAGGACGACGAGTACCGCCTGGGCTCCTTCGGCAACCCGGACCCGGCCGTCCGGGAGCAGGCGCTGGACCACGTCCTGGAATGCTGTGAGATCATGACCAAGGTCCACAGCGACATCCTCAGCCTCTGGTTCGCCGACGGCACCAACTACGCAGGGCAGGACAGCCTGCGGGAGCGCAAGCGCCGCTTTGAGCAGGCCCTGGAAACGGTGTACCAGCACCTGCCCGCCGGCGGCCGTATGCTCATTGAGTACAAGTTTTTCGAGCCCGCCTTCTACAGCACCGACATTCCGGACTGGGGCACAGCCTACGCCTGGTCCCTCAAGCTGGGCGACCAGGCCCAGGTGTTGGTGGATCTGGGCCACCACGCCCAGGGCGTCAACATCGAGCAGATCGTGGCCTTCTTGCTGGACGAAGGGAAGCTGGGCGGCTTCCACTTCAACAATCGCAAGTACGCGGACGACGACCTGATTGTGGGGAGCGTCAACCCCTACGAGCTCTTCCTGATTTACAACGAGCTGGTGGATGCGGAGCAGAGCAGTGAGCCCCACCTGCGGGAGACCGCCCGCAACGTGGCCTACATGATCGACCAGTCCCACAACGTGGAAGGAAAGATGGCACCCATGATCCTGTCGGTGCTCAACTGCCAGGAGGCCTACGCCAAGGCGCAGCTGGTGCCCCGACAGCAACTGGCCGAAGCCCGGGCCGCCGGCGATGTCCTGGCCGCGCACCACCTCTTGACCGAGGCCTACCGCACCGATGTGCGGCCCCTGCTGGCCCAGGTGCGGGAGGAGATGGGCGTGCCCGTAGACCCCCTGGCCGCCTACTGGGCCAGCGGGTATGAAGAAAAAATCCGCAAGGAGCGGGGAATTACAGCCACCAGTGGTGGCTATCAGTAGCTGCTGCTCGCCTCCAACGTGCAGCTAGCGATAGGGGTTGGTGATGACCCAGACGACAGAACTTGACCTCCTGCAAGAACAGCTCAACGACTTCGATCCGGCCGTGCGACGCCAGGCCCTGGAGCGACTCCTGGCCCTGCAGCCCCAACCGCCCCGGCCGCCGGCTGAAGTGGCCAACATGCACTGCCACACCTTTTTCTCCTTCAACGCCTACGGCCACTCGCCCACTTCCCTGGCCTGGCTGGGCCGCCAGCAGGGCTTCAAGCTGATGGGCATTGTGGACTTCGACGTGCTCGACGGCGTGGATGAATTCCTGGACGCCTGCGCCCTGACTGGCGTGCGGGGGAGCGCCGGCATCGAAACCCGGGTCTACCTGCCCGAATTTGCCCAACATGAGATGAACTCGCCCGGAGAGCCTGGTGTCCTCTACCACATGGGCATCGGCTTCACCACCACCGACGTCTCTCCGGAAGCCGCGGCCATCCTGGACGAGCTGCGCACCCAGTCGGCCCAGCGTAACCAGGGCCTCATCCAGCGGGTCAACGCCTACCTGGATCCGGTCCAGGTGGACTACGAGCGGGATGTACTGCCCCTCACGCCCAAGGGCAACGCCACCGAGCGTCACATCGTGGTGGCTTATGTCCGCCAGGCGGAACGGCACTACCCCGACGAGGCAGCCCGCCAGCGCTTCTGGGCGGATCGGCTGGATCTGCCTGCCGAACGAGTGGCCCGTCTGATGGCAGATGCCCCAGCCTTTCAGAATCAGATCCGCTCCAAACTCATGAAGCGGGGTGGCGTCGGCTATGTCCAGCCGGGCCACGACACCTTCCCGCCCATCGACAAGCTCCACCGGCTGATCCTGGCCTGTGACGCCCTGCCCTGCGCCGCCTGGCTGGACGGCACCACCTCTGGCGAGCAGCGCATGGACGAGCTCCTGGCCTTGCTGGTGGACAAGGGGGCGGTGGCCCTGAACATCATCCCCGACCGCAACTGGAACATCGCGGATCCGGACGAACGCCAGGTGAAGGTGCAAAACCTCTACCGGGTGGTGGAACTGGCCCAGGAAATGGATCTGCCCCTAAACGTGGGCACGGAAATGAATAGCTACGGCCAAAAGCTGGTGGACGATTTTGACGCACCGGCCCTGGCACCGGTGCGCCAGGCCTTCCTGGACGGCGCCTATTTCATCTATGGCCACACGGTGCTGCAGCGCCTGCTGGGCCTGGGCTATCAGAGTGCCTGGGCCCGGGATCAGCTCCCCGGCCGCCGGGAGCGCAACGCCTTTTACACCCAGGTCGGGCGCGCCGTCGAGCCTGGCGAGGCCGGACGACGCCAGCTGGCAGGGATCACGCCGGAAATGACCCCCCGAGAGCTGTTGCAGCAGCTGGCCACCTGACCTGGACCCGCCGGCGTCATCTGGCGCTTCGGGCAACACGAGTCAACCTTTTCAGGAGTAACGGCGAATGTCTGACAAATTGAACGCATACAAGCGGGCCAGCGGGCCTCTGCCGGATCGCAACCGTCTCTGGCCCCTCTATGGCGCCGGCTTCGAGAACCTGGGGCGCAATGGCCAGATGATCGAAGTGCCCATGCCCGTGCCCGGACCAGATGAACTGCTGGTACGCCACGACGCCTGCGGCATCTGCTTCTCCGACATCAAAGTGATCCGGGCCGGCCAGAACCATCCCCGCATCTACCGCAACATGGCCGAGGATCCGGTGGTGTTGGGCCACGAGGTCAGCCTGACCGTGGTAGGCGTGGGCGAGGCGTTGCAGGACGAGTACCACGTGGGGGATCGCTTCATCGTCCAGGCCGACATTTACGTCAACGGCGTGGGCTATGCCTACGGCTACGAGATCCAGGGCGGCTTTTCCCAGTACAACGTCATTGACCAGCGGGTGCTCAACGGCGACGGCGGCAACTACCTGATCCCGGTGAAGCCTACCACCGGCTACGCAGAGGCTGCGCTCAACGAGCCGTGGGCCTGCGTGGAGGCCTCCTACAACGTGGTCTACCGCACCCAATGGCAGGAGGGCGGCCGGGTCTGGCTGGTGGGCGACGGGCGCGGAGTCCGCCTGGGACGGGCTGCCGACTGGCGACCGGCCCAGGTGGCTGTGGACGTCCGGGATCCCGAGTTCGCCGCGCAGGCGCGCCAGTGGGCTGAAGCGAACGGCGTGGCCATCATCGAGGCCGATGCGGCCGAAGCCTTTGACGACATTGTGGTCCTGGGCCCCGATCCGGAGCTGATCGAGCGGGCCTTCGCCCGGCTGGCCCGGGGCGGCGTCTTCAACGTGGTGGCGTCGGAGCCCATCCCCCGGCCTGTCTCCCTGGACATCGGCCGCCTTCACTACGACCACCTGGCCGTGGTCGGCACCCCAACCCCGGACCTCTCCGCCGCCTACACGCCCATCCGCACCCAGCTCAAACCGGGCGGCCGGCTCTGGGTTTTAGGCGCCGGCGGCCCCATGGGCCACATGCACCTGCAGCGGGCGCTGGAAATAGCCGAACGCCCGGCCACCATCGTGGCCACCAACCTGCACCTGGCCCGGCTGCGCGCGGTGGAAGAAAAGTTCCGCGGTCCGGCGCACAAGGCCGGCGTGACCCTGATCTGCCATTCCCAGGAGAGCTTCGGCTCGGAAGAGGCCCTGGCCGACCAGCTCCGGGCCGACACCCAGGGCCAGGGCTTCGACGATATTGTGGTCATGGCGCCCAGCGTGGCCGCGATTGAAATGGCCATGCCCCACCTGGCCGATAGCGGCGTGATGAACGTCTTCGCCGGCCTGCCCCGGGGCACCATGGCCCGCTTCGACATGAACGACATCGTCCGCCGGGGCGTCCGTTTCACCGGAACCAGCGGCTCCTCCATCGAAGACCTGCGCCACATGCTGGATCTGACCGAGCGCCGGGTCCTCTCGCCCAACGGAGCGGTGGCGGCCATTGCCGGGCTGGAGGGGGTGGCCGACGGGCTGCGGGCCGTGGCCGAGGGGCGCTTCCCCGGCAAGGTGGTCATCTATCCCAACCTGAACAAGCCCCTGCCCCTGACGCCCCTGCCTGCCCTGAAGGAGAGTCTGCCCACAGTCTATGCCAGGCTGGCCGAAGGCGAAACCTGGACTGTGAAAGCCGAGGAAGAATTGTTCCGCCAATTGCTGTGAGTGGAGTCCATGGATCCGAAACCTTTACTTGATCGCATTGCCGTAGTCACCGGCGGCGCCCAGGGATTGGGAGCCGCCATCTGCCAGCGCCTGGCCCAGGAGGGCGCGCACGTGGTGGTGGCCGACCTGAACCTGGAAGGTGCCCAGGCCCTGGCCGACCAGATCCAGGCCGAGACCGACCGCCGCACCCTGGCCGTGGCCGTGGACGTCACCGATGAGGAGCAGGTCGCCCGCATGATCGACCGCACGCTGGAGGAATTCGGCCGCCTGGACATTTTGGTGGCCAACGCGGGCATCGTCTTGTCCGGCCCGGTGGAGGAATTCGAGCTGGAGCGCTGGCGCAAGGTGATCGACGTGAACCTGGTGGGCTATTTCCTCTGTGCCAAGCACGCCGCCCGGGTCATGAAGGCCCAGCGCAGCGGCGTCATCATCCAGATCAACTCCAAGTCCGGCAAGCGGGGCAGCTTCAAGAACTCGGCCTACGCCGCCAGTAAATTCGGCGGCATCGGCCTGACCCAGAGCATCGCCCTGGAGCTGGCCGAATTTGGCGTGCGGGTCAACGCGGTCTGCCCGGGCAACCTGCTGGATTCGCCCTTATGGGTGAACTCCCTGTACAAGCAGTACGCGGAGCGGCTGGGCATCAGCGAAGAGGAAGTGCGCCAGCGCTACATCGACCAGGTGCCCATGAAGCGTCCCTGCACCTACCAGGACGTGTGCAACGTGGTGGTCTTCCTGGCCTCGGATCAGTCCAGCTACATGACCGGCCAGGCCATCAACGTCACCGGTGGCCAGGAGATGCACTGAGGTCCACAGACGGGAGGGCGTGCCATGTCCCTGCGCGGTGCCCGAACCTTCGTCGGCTTGGGCTTTGGGGCCATCCAGGCCGGCCTCTTCCTCTACGAGGCCTGGGCCTCCGGCGCCTTTGGCCGCCTGGTGGTGGCAGAGATTCGGCCGGAGTTGGTGGCTGCCGTGCGGGAAGCAGGTGGATACTACCACCTCAACATCGCCCACGCCCACGGCATCGAGCAGGTCCAGGTGGGGCCGGTGGAGATCTACAACCCGCAGCTGCCCGCCCACCGGGAAGCCCTGGTGGAGGCCATCGCCGGGGCGGAAGAGCTGGCCACCGCGTTGCCCGGCGTGGCCTACTACGCCGGCGCCGGCCCGGCCAGCCCCCATCGACTGCTGGCCTTGGGCCTGCGACGCAAGGCGCGGCAGGGTGGGCCCCGGGCGGTGATCTACGCCGCGGAGAACCACCCCCAAGGGGCGGCCTCCCTGTTGGAAGCCCGGGTTCGCTCGGCCGTGTTGCCCCTGGAACAGGCCGCCCTCTGCCGGCCGGTCCGCTTCGTGGACACGGTCATCGGCAAGATGTGTGGCGTCACCGGGGATCTGGCCGGGTTGGCGCCCGTCACGCCCAACAGCCCGCAGGCTTTCCTGGTGGAGGCGTTCAACCGGATCTACATCTCCCCGGTTGACTTTGGGGACGGCCAGCCTTTTGTGCGGGGGCTGGCGGCATTTGAAGAGCAGGCGAACCTCATCCCCTACCAGGAGGCCAAGCTGTACGGCCACAATGCGGTCCACGCGCTGGCGGCCTATCTCGGCGCCGCCTGTGGCCTGACCCGCATGGCAGAATTGCGGGAACGGCCTGGCATGGTACCCTTTTTGCGGGCCGCCCTGCTGCATGAGTCGGGGCCGGCTCTGCGGGCCCGACATGGCCCGGTGCCGGGGCTTCTGGCGCCGGACGATTGGGCCGCAGCGACAGAGGATTTGCTGGAGCGCATCCTGAACCCCCATCTGCGGGATAGTGTGGCCCGGGTGGCCCGGGATCCGGCCCGCAAGCTGGGCTGGGACGACCGGCTGATCGGCACCATGCGCCGGGCGTTGGCCGCCGGCATCATGCCCCGGCGCTATGCCCTGGGCGCGGCCGCCGCCCTGGCCCTGTGGGCACCCGGGGCAGCGGCTGCCACGGCGCTGTCGACCCTGTGGGGGGATGTTGCGCCGGCGGATCAGGTCCGACCCATCCTGGACCTGATTGGGGAAGGACAACAGCAACTGGCCCGTTGGCGGGCCCAGGGCTTTTCGGACCTGGAAACGATGTTTCAAATCGAGGAAGCGAATGGGTGATCATGGCGGATGAATCGATTTTGCAACAACTGATCTGGCTCTCCCATGAACTGGGGCGAGAAGAACGACAACTGGTGATCCTAGGGGAAGGCAACACCGGCGCAAGCTGTGGCGACGGCACCTTTTGGGTGAAAGCTTCTGGCAGCCAGCTGGCCAACATCACCGAGGAGGGGTTCAGCCGGGTGCGACTGGATGCGGTGTTGTCCCTGTTGGATGCGCCCCAGATGGATGACGTGGCCGTCAACGAGGGGCTGCAGGCCGCCCGGGTGGACCCCAAGTATCGGCGGCCTTCGGTGGAGACCTTTCTCCATGCCCTCTGTCTGGCCGAAGGGGGAGCCCGCTGGGTGGCCCATACCCATGCGGTGGCCGTCAACCAGATCCTGTGTAGCCAGCAGGGCGCTGCGCCCTTTTTGCACCATCTCTTTCCGGATGGCATCGTGGTCTGTGGCCGCCACCCGGCCGTGGTTCCCTACGTGGACCCGGGGTTCCAACTGGCCCACGCGGTGCGCGCCGAACTGCGGCGCTACCAGGACGAGCATGGGCATCCTCCCAAGCTGCTGCTCATGGTCAACCATGGGTTGGTGGCCCTGGGTCAGACTGCCCAGGAGGCGCTGAACATCACCCTGATGGCCGACAAATGGGCCCGCATCATCGTGGGAACCTATGCCCTGGGGGGGCCGAATTTCCTGCCGGATCACCAGGCCGAGCGGATCGACAACCGGTTGGATGAGCATTACCGCCGTCGTCAGCTCACCAACACAGGGCTCTCTGGAGCACAATGAGGGGCAAGAAGGGGAAACAGCCCATGGCGGAACAGCAGCGGAGTAAAAATGAGGCGGATGGCGGCTCAGCCGGTACCCTCTCCAGCGAAGCCCGGCGGGAACGGATCATCCAGGAGCTGCGCCAGCAGGATGAGGTGACCGTTGCCGACCTGAGCGCGCGGCTGGGGGTCTCGGATGTCACCATCCGCAAGGATTTGCAGCAACTGGAGGACCAGGGCTACCTGACCCGGGTACGGGGCGGCGCGGTCTTTTCCGGGAGAGGGCAGCTGGAGCTCCGTTTTGCTGCCCGCCAGCAGATCTGCCTGGAGGAGAAGCGGCGCATAGCTGCCCGGGCGGCCCAGTTCATCCGCCCCGGCGCCACCATCTTCCTGGATGGCAGCAGCACCGTCTTTCAGATGACCCGCCTGCTGCGCCAGGTGCAGGGGCTGACCGTAGTCACCAACGGGCTCTACGCTGCCCTGGAGCTGAGCTTCGCCCCCGATGTCACCACGATTGTGGTGGGCGGCATCCTGCGCCGGCAGTCCAGCAGCCTGGTGGATCTGCTCACGCCGGAACTGCTGCGCCGGCTGCATGTGGACCTGGCCTTTTTGAGTTGCCGGGGCTTTACCCTGGAGCACGGGTTGATGGAGTCGGACCTGCGGGAGGCCCAGTTGAAACGGGCCATGGCCCAGGCCGCGCAGAAGGTGATCGCCCTGGTGGATCACTCCAAATTCGGCAACGTCTATATCGCCAGTTCGGTCCTGCCGGAGGAGATCGATTGCCTGCTGGTGGACAGTGGACTGGCCCCGGAGGATCAGGCCGCGCTGGAGGCGGCCGGCATTCCCCTGGAACTGGTGTAGCAGGGCACGCACCCTGTGCAACACAGAAAGCGAGAAGGAGACATGGCTGCGACGGCGAAATTTCTGGCTGTAGATCTGGGTGCATCCAACGGACGGGTCTTGCTGGCCGAATGGGATGGCCGCCGATTTCACCTGCAGGAGTTACATCGCTTCGCCAACGGGCCGGTTCAGGTTCGAGGCCGCCAGTACTGGAATGCCCTGGGCCTATGGCAGGAGATCCAGCAGGGTCTGGCCCGCTATGCCGCCCGCTTCCATGAGGCGCCGGCCGGCGTGGGGATCGACACCTGGGGCGTGGACTTCGCGCTGTTGGATGCCCACGGCCATCTGCTGGGCAATCCGGTCCACTACCGGGATGCCCGCACCAACGGCATCCCCGAAGTGGCCTTCGCCACGGTCCCCAGCGACGAAATTTTCCAGCAGACCGGCATCCAGTTCATGCAGATCAACACCCTCTTCCAGCTCTTCAGCATGCGGCACCACGGGGACCCTCTGCTGGACCAGGCGGAGACCCTCCTGATGATGCCGGATCTGTTCCACTACTGGCTGACGGGAGAGCGGGTGGCCGAGTACACCATCGCCTCCACCAGCCAGCTCCTCCACGCGGTGGAGCGGCGTTGGGCCACCGGGCTGGCCGCGCGGCTGCGCCTGCCCACCCAGATCCTGCCCCCCATCGTAGAGCCGGGTACCGTGCTGGGTTCGGTGGTGCCGGACGTGCTGGCAGAGACAGGCCTGCAGGGACCGGTGCCGGTCATTGCGCCCGGCAGCCACGACACGGCCAGCGCGGTGGCGGCCATCCCCGGCCTGGACGAGCGCAGCGTCTACATCAGCAGCGGCACCTGGAGCCTGATGGGGGTGGAGATCCCAGAGCCCATCATCACCCCCACCGCCCGGGCGCTCAACTTCACCAACGAGGGCGGCGTGGCTGGCACCATCCGCCTGCTCAAGAATATCGCCGGCCTGTGGCTGTTGCAGGAGTGTCGCCGTCAGTGGCAGCGGGAAGGCCGGGAGTACAGTTGGGAGGAGCTCCTGGCCCTGGCCGAACAGGCGCCCCCCTTCCGCTCCCTGGTGGATCCGGATGCGCCCGACTTCCTGAACCCGGACAACATGGTGGAGGCCATCCGGCGCTACTGCCGGCGCAGCGGGCAGCCGGTACCCGAGGATGTGGGCAGCGTGGTGCGCTGTTGCCTGGAAAGCCTGGCCCTGCGCTATCGCTGGGTGTTGGACGCCCTGGAGCAGTTGACGGGACGTCGTCTGGAGGTAGTACGCATCGTGGGAGGCGGCAGCCAGAACCGGCTGCTCAGCCAGTTTGCCGCGGATGCCTGCCAGCGGCCGGTGGTGACGGGGCCGGTGGAGGCCACGGCGTTGGGCAACGTTATGGTCCAGGCCATCGCCGCCGGTCACCTGGCCAACGTGGCCGAAGGGCGGAGCGCCATTGCGGCCTCGGTGGCCCAGGAACGCTTCGAGCCGGGGCCGGTCGCCGGCTGGGAGGAGGCCTTCGGTCGTTTCTTGCAGCTGGCAGAAGGGGCGTGAATGGGGAGCCATGGGTTTCACAGATGAACACAGATTTTTTCGCCCCTATCTGTGTCATCTGTAGTTGAATGTCAAGGGCGCTTTCGAGGGCCCCGGCCATTTTAAGGTTGGGGCCCTCGCCTGTTATAATGAAGGTCGAAGGCTGTTTCATGAAAGTGCTTTCGGACGTTGGTGTTGATCCGTCCGATGCAGAATTTGTCTGGCACTTTAAAAGAGGAGCTCTTCGCAAGGCCGACTGCTTTACACTCACGCCAAGGCCCATCCGTCGTTGATGCCTCGCACACTCTGGCGTAAGTACCCTGGCAGAAATCCAGCAGCTTTCTCCCCAGCCGAGACTATCGATGGATTTTTGTCAGGATTGACTCGGGGTTGTCATACCACTGGATCAGCAACCACTGGATTAGAGAAACGTGTATCGACGTAAGCTAAACCGAGCCTGGGAAACATTGCGGTCCATGCCGGTGCCTGCCATCGCATCGGATCGCCTGGTCGATTTGCACAACGATTTGATTCACTACGACACGGTCATTGCCAACCAAATGCGCGAGTATTTGCGCGGCAATCCCATCAACCGCCACAAGCTGGTCATTGATACGGAGTTGGAAGAGGCGCTGCGCTCCTTCAAGGCCGAAACACCGGCCGAAGTGGAGTGTCGCCGGGAGCTCCTGCGGTACAAACGGCGCATCGACGACGTGGTTCGGGAGCTGTTACGGGTCAACGATGACCGCATCGTGACCAAGTAAAGATCTGCCCGGCCGGTCCAGGGATGTCCAGGACCGGCTCTCCTCTTGTCATTTCATATCCCACCCCATTTTGCCCCAGGGCGGGCATCCATGGATGCTGCCTCTCTTCAGATGGGATCCTGGGGCTCTCCCTCAAACCTTTAAATGTAAATGCCGGACGTATCCTCAGCGTTCAGGTGCGATCTCTTCAAACAAGAGCGACTCGTCCCGAGGGCCGATGTAACCACACTCCCCCACCCGGGGTGAGTTGACCACCGGTAGAAAAGCCTCGTCCCAATCTTTGTGCTTCTTTGCATGGGTATCGCAGTAGGTCTCGTATCCTCCACTCCAGACGTTCAACCACCTTCCCGGCTGCTGGCACTTGATGCAGGGGTAGACCGGCGCATAATTGCGGGCCAACACCCGCACCTCTTTCTGGGGCGGGCTGCCCTTCCGTTCACCCACGACCTTGAGCTGTAGTTCTGTAGTGGTGCCGAAGTCGTATTCATAGAGAAAGGTCTTGCCCACCGAGAGCACCCTGTCCAGCCTGGTTTTCATGCTTGCGGTGGGGCGGGCGGCGCCAAAGATGTCCTTCCACATGGCATCCACCATGCCGGTGTCCAATTCATAGGAGACGTTATCGATGGTGAAGGCACTCAAATGGCCGCAGCATTCCAGCCAGGTGGCCCGTAAGAAGTTGTCCAGCTTCGCCAGAGTCGTACTGGCCGGGATCTCCAGATGCATCCAGTACGCGGGGGCATAGCGCCCCTGGACGGAAAGATGGAAGAGACGTACCGGGCGGTCCGGGCTGCTGTCATGCTCGTGGACACACTTCTTCAAATGGCGGGAGATGGTGTTTTTGGCAAATGGTTTGCCGCATAGGAAGCATTTGCCATAGGAAATGGTGCGGGATCGGGTTGCCATATATTCCCTCCTCATCATTTGGGAACAAGTGGGCCTGTCTCCTCGCCAGCCCTGCCCGGAAAGACTCGGCCCCAACCGCTGTTGCCTCCTTGCGCCTTTGCGTTCAAAGTACCCTTTTCCCAAGGCTGTCCCCTCCCCCAGTCGTCTACGGGAGGGGAAGATCCCTGCGGAGTAGATCCTCCAGGCTTTCACGCCGCTGGATCAAATGGGCCTGGCCCTGGTGCACCCACACCACGGCCGGGCGCCGGGCGCCGTTGTAGTTGCTGCCCATGGCCAGGTGGTAGGCGCCGCTGACCGGCACCGCCACCAGCTCGCCCGGGGCCAGCTCTGGCAGGGGCAAGCCTTCAATCAGGACATCCCCGCTCTCGCAATAGGGGCCGGCCAGCCAGGCGAGGTCCGCCGGCGGCCGCCAGGGCTCCTGGACCGGCAGCGCCGAGTAGCGCGCGCCGTAAAGGGCGGGCCGGGGATTGTCGGCCATGCCGCCGTCCAGGAGCAGCCAGCGGCGGTGGGCCGTTCGCTTGACCGTTCCCACCCGATAGACGGCCACGCCGGCCCGGGCCACCAGACTGCGGCCTGGCTCCAGGTGAAGCCGGGGCAGTGGCAGGGAACGCTTCTGACAGCCATGGACCAGCGCCTGGGCGATGAAGGCCACGTAATCAACGATGGCCGGATGGGGCAGCTCGTCCTCGTGGTAGGCCACGCCCCAACCGCCCCCCGGACAGATCACCTGGGGCGTCCACCCCTGTCGCTCTCGGAGCAGGTCCACCAGATCCAGCACCCGCTCCAGGGCCGGGCCAATGGGGGCCGGATCCCGGAATTGGGAACCCTGGTGAAAGTGGATGCCCGTCAGGGGAAGGCCATGGCGCTGGCACAGCGCCACCGCCTCCATCACCTCATCGCCGTCCATGCCAAATTTGCTGTCTTCCTGTCCGGTCTGGCGATAGGCATGGGTCTCCACCGCCACGCCCGGGCGAACCCGCAGCCACAGGTCGGGCAGGGGGGACGTAGCCTGCCGGGCCAGGGTGACAATGCGGGTCAGCTCGGTCAGGTTGTCCACCACCACCACACCCGCCCGGGCCAGGGCCATGGCCAGGTCCTCCTGGCTCTTGTTGACGCCGTGAACCAGCAGACGCTCCCGTGCCACGCCGGCCGCCCCGGCGATGTGTAACTCGCCCGCGCCCGTACAATCCAGCCAGAGGCCCTGGCGCTGCACCCACTGGGCCACCGCCAGGCAGAGCAACGCCTTTCCGGCAAAGGTGATGCCGCTGGGGCCGGGGTAGTGGGCCTTCAGGGCTGCCCCATAAGCGGCGGCCGCTCGATCCATGGTGGTCTGGTCCAACACGTAGAGGGGTGTGCCGTAGCGGTCGGCCAGCTCTGCCAGATTACAGCCGGCGACGGCCAGGGTGGGCAGGCCATCGTCCGGGGTGATGACCGTGGTCGTTTCCGGAAAAAGCTCCAGGCGTCGGTGGTTCATAGGATCACCAGCACAATGCCCGCCAGGGTGATCAGCACGCCCAAGATGCTCGTCATGCTGGGGATCTCGTGGAGCAGGAGAACGCCCAGCAAGATCCCGCCGGTGACCTCCTGGGTGGCGATGAGGTTGGCGGCCGTGGCCGGCACTCGACGCAGGGCCGCGTTGTACAGGGTATGGCCCAGCCCCAGGGGGAAGAGGCCCAGGGCCACCACACTGGCCACCGCCTGCCAGGTATAGCCACCGGGCGTGAAGTGGAGGGTGGCCGCCGGCAGCAACCACAGTCCGGCCAGGGCGTAGACCGTGCCGGCATAGGCAAAGAGGGGATAGCGATCCCGCTGGCTGCGGCCGGCCACGCTGTATAGCCCGAAGCAGATGGCGCTGCCCAGGGCCAGCAGATCGCCGATCCACATGCGGCGATCGAAGGTGGGCTCGAAGCCGGTCAGAAAGGCCACACCTGCCACGGTGAGCAACGTCCCGCCCCATTGGCGCCGGTTGAGGCGTTCGTTGAGAAAGAGCCAGGAAAAGAGGGCTACAAAGATGGGCGCCGTGTAGACGATGGCCAGGCTGTGGGCGATGGTGGTGTATTCCAGGGAGGCAATGTAAAAGCCAAAGTGCAGCGCGGCGATCAGGCCGTACCCGGCGAAGCGGGGCCAGTCCTGGCGGCCGGGCAACCGCTGGCGGAGGCGCCAGGCCAACAGCAACACCACCCCGCCTGCGCAGAGCATGCGGCCAGCCGTGATCTCATAGCTGCTCAGGCTGGCCGCCGCCCAGCGGACCAACACCGGGCTGGTGCTGAAGAAGAAGACGGCGATGACCACGTAGAGGATGCCCTGCCGCTCGTCGGCGGTGAGAGCCCGGTGGCCACGCTGGGATTGGATGCCGGAAAGTCGCGTGCCCACGACGGTTTAGAAGCTGCCGGGGGTGATGGCCACGTAGATGAGGCTGAGCACCATGCTGATGACGATCAGCAGGCTCAACGCGTAAAAGATCTTTTCGTTGCGGCTGTAACGTTTTTTGGGACTCATGGTTGCCTGAAAACTCCTCTGTGAATGGTCAATTGGAACGGCCGGACGCTCCCATTCCCTCTGCCATTCGGGGCCATCGAAGCTACGCCAGAACGCGCGGAGAGCGCCAGCCAGAAGGGATTATACCATACGTCCCCGCTACCGGCGGACGGCGGCGCAAAGCTGACTCGCCGCTGTGGGCTCCAACAGGCAGTACGCCTCCAAAGTGAGCTCTCTGCTTGGTCCATGGGAACACCGGTGATACACTGGGGGCATGGTTCCTTCGCGTCTGGCTGCTGTGGCCTGGGCGGCCCTGGCTTTGATGGTCGGCGGCAGCCTGCTCGCCTATCTGCTGGGGTCGGTGCCGCCTACCCTGGCCGACAATCGCTTGAATATCCCGGCTGTGACCCTCTTCTTCCTGGGCCTTTTTCTGCTCAGTGGCGGCCTGGCCAGCCTCATCGCGCTGGCGCTCCACAGCCGCTGGCCCACCCTGGCCGGCGTCCGCAGCAGGCGTGCCAGGCCGGCACCGGGCGTGGCGTTGCGTCAGGGCGTGTTGCTGGCCGTGGCCGTTTTGGCGCTGGCCCTCCTGGCCTTCTTCCAGTTTCTGGACGTGGTTTTCGTCCTGGTGACATTTCTCCTGGTGGGGCTTCTGGAGGCCTTCCTGCAGAGCCGGGGGCGATAGAAAAGCTAATCCCTTCGGGCTTCTTCCACCTGGATGGGGCCCAGCAGGAAGCGGTCGGCCCCTTCGGCCCCAGGACTGGCCAGCAAAGAAAGGCGGTCCAGATCCGGCCAGGTGTACAGGCCCAGCTCCAACTGGTAGATGCCGGGCGGCGCCTGGGGAGAGACCACCAGCTCATGGATATCCTCCACCACCTGGCCCGGCGACCACGCCTGGGTGGGGGACACCGGACGGCCGTCGTGGCCGCCGTGCATCTGGCCGCCGACATCCAGCAGATGGACGAAGGTGGTGTAGTCGCCGTGGATGGGCCCCCGGGCCCGCCAGTACAGGGTCACGGTCAGGGGCTCACCAGGGCGCAGGCGACGCCGGGATAGGGTGTAGCCCGCCAGGGTGATGTTGTCATCGAAGGCAATCTCCAGGGGATTGGGCGTGAGGCCAGGCGGCGTGGCGATTTCCACCCGGCCAAAACGGAGCGCATCATCAACGGCTGTCGCCTGCAGGTCGGGTGAAGCGGCCTCCACCTGCACTGGCAGACGATGGCCGGCTGTGACGCCCGTGGCCGAATCCCCCGGAAGGTACATGCCGATGGCCCAGTGGGCCTGGTTGGGCGTGTAGGCCGTGGGGGGGATCCGGACCAGGTATCGCTCCACCCGGAGTTCCCCTGGATGCCACTGGCTGGTGGGGTAGAGGCCGCCGCCGGGCATGGTGTCATACTGGGCCACGATCAGGCCGTCCTCATCCACCAGATGAACAAAAATGGAGTAATCCTCGGCGGGGACCTGGC
This sequence comes from Litorilinea aerophila, assembly GCF_006569185.2. Taxonomy (NCBI): domain Bacteria; kingdom Bacillati; phylum Chloroflexota; class Caldilineae; order Caldilineales; family Caldilineaceae; genus Litorilinea; species Litorilinea aerophila. The sequence goes on from NZ_VIGC02000001.1 coordinate 324,715, forward strand.
GGGCCTTCCACGCCACGGTCACCGTCGCGGTCTGGCCCGGCAGGAGCCGGTCGGGCTGGGTGGCCACGCCCTGTACGATGAAGGCATCCCCCAGCCGTGCCGTGATGGGCGTCAACTCTGCGGCCAGGTGCGCCTGGGCAGGAGGCGGCCGGTAGGCCGGCGCGATGACCAGTGGCGGCGTGAGCAGGCTCAAGCCGGCCAGGAGCGTCGCCACTCCCCAGCCCAGTCCCGGGAGCGGCCAGCGTCCCAGACCGATGACCATGCCCAGGGCCAGGGTCGGCGCTGCGGGAAAGAAGTACCGCCCCTGGGCCGCTGGCGCAATGCGCATGAAGCGCAGCCAGGAGATCAGGAGTACCACCCCCCACAGCCCCAGCAGGAGCATGGCCCAATCCCGCTCCCTTAGCCGGATGCCCCGTCGCCAGCGCCCGATAGCCGCCCACAGGAGTCCACCAGCGATCAGCAGTTCCAGCCCTCGGAACAGCAGATAGACCGGCGCCGGGTAGGGGACATTGAACCAGCCGAACAGGCCCCAGAAGGAACGTTCCAGGCTTTCCAGCTCCCCGAAGATGGTGCGCCAGTCGGCCGGCTCCACCCGGAGCAGGATGTTGGCCTGCCAAATGTTCCAGGCCAGGGGATCGCCGTAGAGTTGCCAGTTGCGCACATACCACCAGCCGCCGATGGCCAGGGCTGGCGCCGCCGTCCACCAGGCGCCTTCCCAAAAGAGACGCCAGGAGCGCGCCCGCCAGCTCAGGCCGATCACGGCCAGGGCCGTCAACCCCAACAGGCCCAACACGCTCAACTTGCTGAGCACGGCCAGCCCCAGCAGAACGCCCAGGACGGCCAGCTCTCGACGGGGGATGGCCCTTTCTCCGCCGGGAATGGGAGCGATGATGAGGCTGGTCAGCCGCCAAAGGACCAGGGCTGCCAGCGCGTTAACGGCCCCGTCGTTGCTGGCAGCGGCGCTGATGAAAACAAACTGGGGGATGAAAGCCACCAGGGCGGCACCCAACAGAGCCTGCCGGCCATCCAGGAGCAGGGCAAGGGTTCGATAGACGGCCCATATGGTGACCGCGCCCAGGGCCACCGAGAAAAATCGAGCCAGATGCAGGGCCAGGATGGCCCCTCGCCAGGGCCATTCCTCATCCCGGTGGTGAATCAGGTAATTGCGATTGGCCTCTGCGTCCGGCCGGCCGATGGCGGCGTGGGGATTGGCCCGCCGATAGATCGCGGGGAAGTCGCTCTGGTCTATCCAACTGGTCAAGGCCGCGGCCACCAGGTAGTACCCCGGCGCCTGGACGCCCTGTTGTCGCCAGAGGGCCTGGGTGTTGGGCTCGGAAACGGGCAGCCCCTGGCCAGTGGCCAGGTGGTGGATGAAGGCGAAATGCCAGATCTCATCTGGCGTCTCAAAGGGGGGAACCACCACACTGGTCCAGCCGGCCAGCAGCACAAAGATCGCCAGGAGCACACCGATCCCCCGGCCAGATTGGGGTGGCGTGGGCGGCATGGTTGGACGCATGGATTGGGAACCGGCCATGGTGGTTTATGGCTGGGAGCGGGGCGCGGGTGCCCGTCCGTTGTGCTTGGGCGGACGCCACACGAAGAGGTAGTAGAACAGGCTGTAGAGATAGCGCTGCCACACGTCGATGACCCGGAAGTTGGATTCGCCGTTGGCGCGCACATACTCGTGGGTGGCCACCTCCACCAGGCGATAGCCCCGGCGCAGGGTTTTGATGATCATCTCCTGCTCGATGGTGGTGATGTCCTCCTGCAGATCCAGGTCCAGGGCGACTTCCCGGCGCAGGGCCCGAAACCCGTTCTGACAGTCGGTCAGGCGCACGTTCTGGGTGTAGTTGATGCTCAGGGTGATGACCTGGCTGCCAAAGAGGCGGACAAATTGGTGGATAGTGGCGTGAAGTTCATCGCTGCCGCCCAGCATGCGTGAGCCAGAGACGTGGTCGGCCCGGCCTTCGACAATGGGCTGGATCAGGGCTGGAATGTCATCCGGGTTGTGGGAGCCGTCCGCGTCCATGAAGACCAGGATATCTCCCCGGGCTTCCCGAATGCCACAGCGGATGGCCGCCCCTTTGCCCCGTCCGTCGTCCAGGATGACCCGGGCGCCGCAGGCCTGGGCGATTTCCCGGGTTCCATCGCTGCTGTGGCCGTCCACCACCAGCAGCTCGTCGGCGTGGGGGGCTGCCCGCACCAGCACCGGCAGGAGGTTGGCCGCTTCATTGCGGGTGGGCACGATGACTGAAATGGTGTAGTGTTTGCCGTCCGGCCCGATACGCTGCACTTCTCGGGGCCGGGTGGCCTGATGATACCACTGGGGCAACCGGGTTGTCACGTCAGTCCGCCACTCACTTGTCTGTTCATCTTCCATCGGGATACGTCCCGGCGACAGCGCGCCGCTGCCGTAGTAGAGTACTGGCAATTGATGGAATGTCCAAATTCCACGGGGCCGGACTGTCTCATATGACACAGATTTCACAGATAGCAAGGACCTACAAACCGGGTCCTTTCGCGGCTGGCGACAGCGGGCGGGCACGGCGGCCCGCCCCTACGAAACCGGTACCCTGTCGTAGGCAAGGCGAATCATGATTCGCCCCTACATACTGCGCAGGCGTCGCCGTCCCTCACCTGTCCGGATTGGGTGCAATACGTGTGTAGGGCGGGTCTCTGGCCCGCCGTGGGTAGCTGGATCGACAGCGACAGCAGGCGGGCACGGAGGCCCGCTGTCGCCAGCCGCGAAATCTGTGGCTCGGATCTGCAAAGGGAGTGGAAGGGGAAAGCGGACCTGGCTAAGGCTGGAAATTGGCAAAGGGCTGGGGATGGGGTAAAAATTCAGGGAGATCCTAGTACAGGCGGAAAGGAGCAGTCAATGCCGTCACCATTCACCTCACCAACTGGCCCGGCGTTGCCGGAATTCACCCAGGCTGAGATCACCATCCTGGGGCTGGGCCCCGGTGATCCAGGTGGTCTCACCCTGGCAGGGTGGCAGGCCCTGCAGCAGGCCGCCCGGATCCTGCTGCGGACCCGTCAGCATCCCTGTGTCGATTTCCTGGCAGCCCACTTTTCTTTGGAAAGCTGCGACGACCTCTACGAGACCCACGAGGACTTTGCGGACATTTACTCGGCCATCGTGGAACGGGTGCTGTCCGCAGCCCGTCCGGGCGAGCGCGTGGTCTACGCGGTGCCGGGCCATCCCTGGGTTGGTGAAGCCACCACGCCCCGCATTCTGGCTGCGGCCCAGGAACAGGGACGCTCGGTCCAGGTTCTGGGCGCGGAAAGTTTCGTCGTCCCCTCCCTGGCGGCCGTCGGCGTGGACATCATGGATGGCGGCCAGGTGGTGGATGCCATGATCTTGGCCCGGCAGCACCATCCCCAGGTGGAGGTAGGCCTGCCGCTCCTGGTGGGGCAGATCTATGCCCGCTGGCTGGCTTCCGACGTGAAGCTGACCCTGATGAATGCCTACCCCGACGATCATCCGGTGACCCTGATCTACCGGGCCGGCACCCGGGAGCAGCGGACCGCCACCATGCCCCTCCATGCCCTGGACCAGCACGAGGATTTCGACCATCTGACCAGCCTCTACCTGCCGCCTCTCCATCACGGGAGTTTTACCGCCCTGCAGGAGATCGTGGCCCACCTGCGGGCGCCGGAGGGCTGCCCCTGGGATCAGGAACAGACCCTGGAGAGCCTGCGCCAGGACCTGTTGGGGGAATGTGCCGAGGTATTGGAGGCCATCGACATGGAGGCAGCGGGCGAGGAGAATGGCGCCCATATCGCCGAGGAGTTGGGCGATGTGCTGCTGGTGGCCACCATGATGGTGCAGATCGCTACAGAGGAGGGCCGCTTTAAGATGGCCGACGTGATCCGTCCCCTGCTGGAGAAGCTGATTCGCCGCCATCCCCACGTCTTCGGCGACACCGTCCTGGGCGACGCCGGGGTGGATGCGGTGGATCAGGTGTTGACCAACTGGGAGCAGATCAAGGCGGCGGAGCGGGCCGCCAGGGGCGAAATCCGCAGCGGGCCCCTGGACGGCATCCCGGCCCACCTGCCCGCCCTGGAAAAGGCCCGCAAGCTCCAGTCCCGGGCCGAGCGGGCCGGGCTACTGGCCCCGGACACGGTGGCATCCGAAGTGGCAGCCCTCTTCAGCCCCAATCCCGACGCCCAGGCGGTGGGCGAGCGGCTGTGGGCGCTGGTGGCCTTTGCCCGCCAACATGGCATCAACCCAGAGGATGCCCTGCGCACCTACCTGGTCCAGTTCCGCCAGCGCCATGGAAGCTGACGGAACTGGACCTACACGGAATGTATCCAGCCGCCCATTTTTCTGGACGAAAAAAGCCAATGGTGCTACACTTGAGGCTGATCATCTATGCGCCCGTAGCTCAGCGGATAGAGCACTGGTCTTCGGAACCAGGTGTCGGGGGTTCGAATCCCTCCGGGCGTGCTCAGTCACGAGGCTTCTGCCTCATTCACTCCGCTGTCGGGGATCGAACGCATCCCGCAGCCCATCTCCCAGGAAGTTAAAAGCCAGGACCGTCAGCGTCAGCGCCACCGCCGGCACAAAGGTGATGTGGGGTGACGAGCGGATGGACTGATACCCCTCGTTGAGCATGATGCCCCAGCTAGGTGTGGGCGCGTCCACGCCCAGGCCAATGAAGCTCAGAAACGCCTCGGTCAGAATGTAGCCCGGGATCTGCAGGGTTTCCTGGACGATACAGGGACCCAAAATGTTGGGCAGGAGGTGGCGGAAAAGGATGTGGTGCGGCCGGTCGCCGATGGCCCGGGCTGCTTCCACAAATTCCTTTTCCTTGTAGGCCAGGGTCTGCCCCCGGGCGATCCGGGCCATGCCGATCCAGTTCAGCGCGCCGATGGCGATGAAGACGAAGAGCAACCCGCCCAGGGCCTGGTTGATGTCCAGGATAAAGCCCACGAAGCCCGTGGCATCCCCACGGCGGGCCACCGCCTTGAAGTAGACCTGCATCAGGATCACGACGATGATGATGGGCAGACCGTAGAGAAAGTCCACGATGCGCATCATCAATTCGTCGATGCGTCCCCCGGCATAGCCAGAGATGAGGCCGTAGGTGAGGCCGATGACCAGGCTCACCGTGGCAGCCACCACAGCCACCGCCAGGGAGATGCGGGTCCCATACAAGGTGCGGGTCAGAAGATCCCGGCCCAGCTGGTCAGCCCCCAGGACGTAGACAAATCCTTCCAGGTTCGGGTTCTTGGAAAGCGCGCCCGGTGGCGCGTTGTTGTCCTGCAGGGTCTGTTTGGCGTAGGCGGGCTGGTTGGTGCGGGCCAGCTCGGCGCTGAAGCCTTGCAGGGTGTAGGGGTTGATGTAGTCGGCCAGCAGGGCCAGCAGGGTCAACAGGATGATGAAGGCCCCTGCGATGGTGGCCGCCCGGTTATGGAGAAGGCTGCGCCAGGCATCGCTCCATGGGCTGCGGGACTTGCCCTGCAGCGCAGCCACGTTCGGTTTTAAGCTCTGTTCTGCGACAGCCAAAAGACTTGCTCCTCTTGCGCGTCAAAGGCTCATAGGGCGAACCGTCAATCGTACCGGATGCGAGGATCCAGCCAGGCGTACAGAATGTCCACCACCAGGTTGGCTACCACCAACAAGGTGGCATAGACCACTGTGACGCCGGTGATCAGCGGGTAATCCCGGTTGCCGATGCTGGTGATGAAGTGCTTGCCCATGCCCGGAATCCCAAAGATGAATTCGGTGACAAAGGAACCCGTCACCACGGCGATGGTCAGCGGCCCCAGGATGGTCACCACCGGGATCAGGCTGTTTTTCAGGGCGTGGCGGACCACCACCACGTTCTCCGCCAGCCCTTTGGCCCGGGCCGTGCGGATGTAATCTTCCCGGATCACCTGGAGCAGACTGGCCCGGGTCAGCCGGGCGATGCTGGCTGAGAGGGCAGTGCCCAGGGCAATGGTGGGCAGGGTGGCATGGGCCCAGAACTTCAGGTCGGGGATGGGTATGAAGCCCAGCAGGAAGGGCGGCTTGGCGCCCCAGGTGGAGACGGGGAACCAGTTCAGCTTCAGCGCGAAGATCCAGATCAGCAGGGGGCCCAAGACCAGGTTGGGAATGGACAGGCCGATAATGGCGAAGAAACTGCTGGTGTAGTCCAGCCACGTGTTCTGACGCAGCGCGGCCAGCGTTCCCAGAGGGATGCCGATGATCAAGGCCAGCCCCATGGAGAGGATGCCCAACTGGAGGGAAATGGGGAAGGATTCCCCCACGATTTCGTTGATGCTTCGCCCCCGCTGTCGCATGGAGATACCCAGGTCGCCCCGGATCAGGCCCCGGGATACACCCAGCTGGTAGCTTTGCAACACGGCGTCGCAGCCGGGGATGACGGGCATGCCTTCGCAGATGAAGCCGGCCACATCGTCGCCCAGCAGGTAGGACGTAAACTGCCACAAAAGTGGCCAGTCCAGGTGGTGGCGTCGCTCCAGATTTTCGGTAACAGCTCTCGGTAATGCTTTGTCGCCGGCAAAGTCAAAGGGACCACCCGGGATGATGCGCATCAGCGCAAAAACGGTGAAAGTCAACAGCAGTAGCACCGGGATGGACCAGATAATGCGCCGGATAATGTAACGGTACATGGTCGAAATCTCACTCGCCAGATTCAATCACATGGACCCGGGTGGGCGACCCGCAGATCGCCCTACTACGGGAGGGCCAATGGGAATCGGGTGGTACCGGGTATGCCCGGCACCACCCGATTTGGTGGAAAGACTTACTGGCCTCGTGCGGCCTTCTTGGCCTCCCAGTCGATTTCCCACTCGGCTACCGGATCACCGGTTACCGGGCTGATGACCACCTTGGTCAGCCACGGCTTGTAGAGCCGGACATAGGTGTAGTAGTAGATGGGGGAGATGGCTGTGTCTTGATCGATCAGCAGCCGCTCGGCCTCTTTGTAGAGCTCCTGGCGAACCGCTGGATCGCTCTCCCGCGCCGCCTGCTCCACCACTGCGTCGAACTCGGGGTTGTTGTACTTGGCGTAGTTCTGGCCGGACTTGGAGTTAAAGACCTCGTTGACCCAGTTGTTCTGGTCCGGGTAGTCGGCGCACCAGCCCAGGCGATAGATCTCCGGCTTTTCCTCGTCCGGAGCATCCGGGACCAGGGTCTTCAGGTAGACCTGCCACTCCTGGTTCTCGATGGTGACGGTGGCCTGGGGGAATGCCTCGGCCCACATGGCCTGGATGGCCTGGGCGATCTGGGCATGGGCTTCCGAGGTGTTGTGCATCAGGGTGACGTTGATGCCCGCTCCTTCTGGATAGCCGGCCTCGGCCAGCCACTCCTGGGCCTGCGCCAGCTGGGCCGCGTAGTCATCCTGGACCATCCAGCCGCCAATGCTCATGTCGTCAGCCACGTTGCCGAAGACGCCCGGCGGGGCAAAGCTGTGGGCGGGACGCTCTTCACCCTTGGTCAGGTTGTTGATCAGGCTCTTGCGGTCGATGGCCGCGGCGAAGGCCTTGCGCACCAGGGGATTGTCGAAGGGCGGCTTGGTGTTGACGAAGCCGTAGTAGTAGGTGCACAGGCGAGGCGCAATGAAGAGCTGCTGGCTCAGTTCCGGGTCCGCCTTGATGCGGTCCATGTCCGGCAGCGGCGGGGGCCAGCCCGGATCGGCCATCATGTCGATCTCGTTGGCCTCGTACATGGCCATGGCCGTGGAGGCGGACTCGATGATGGGGCCCTGGATGGCCTCGATCTGAACGTTGTCGGCATCCACCCACAGGGGGTTCTTCACCAGACGAATGTAGGCGCCATGGTCCCACTGGGCCAGGGTGTACGGGCCATTGGTGACGATGCTGCCGGCGTCGGCCCAGCCATCCGGGTTGGCCTCGATGGCTTCCTGGGGCTGCGGGAAAGTGACCCACAGGCCGGTGATGGAGGGGAAGTAGCCGGCAGGCGCCGTCAGGGTGAATTCCACCGTGGTGTCGTCGATGGCCCGCACGCCGACGGCATCCCGCAGCTCTTCAAAGTTCTCGGCGTTGGGATCCGCCGTGTTGAACTCTTCCGCCCCCTGGATGATGTAGAGTACGTAGGCATAATCCGACGCCGTGTTGGGGTCCAGGGTCCGCTTGACGCCGTATTCCACGTCATGGGCAGTGACCGGCCCCAGGTCCTCGAATTCGCCTGTGTCCGGGTTGAGCCGCACCCAGTGGACGTCATCCCGCATGGTATAGGTCCAGACCAGGCCATCCTCGGAGGCGCTCCACTCGGTAGCCAGGGACGGTACCACCTGGGCCTGCTCGTCGAAGCCGGTCAGGCCGACGAACATCTGACGGATGGACCAGATGGATTGGCTGTCGGTGGCCAGGGCCGGGTCCAGGGTGGGGGGCTCTGTGCCGAAGACGGTGTCCAGGACGATTTCCTCATCGGCTGGGGCGGCCGGGGCTTCCTGGGCCGGTGCCTCGGCAGGTGGTGCTGTCGTCTGGGGCGCCACACAGGCCCCGGCGACCAGGGTCACCAGTGCCAGCAGGCTGAACCAGAGCCAAATTCTGTATCTTGGATACATACGCTGTCTCCTTATGGGTCAGTCTAACAAAACAGATAGAACAGAAAGTACGCCAACGGGCCAGGTGATGCCAGTGACAGATGTCCCGGGATTGTCAAGACAGGTGCATGGGGGGGCGCACTTGCCACGCCGTCTGTCTGGGACAACGGCCGGCCAGATCCGTCGACCGGCCCCTGGCCCCGGTATCAACGAGAAAAAATTTTCCAAAAGAAAAGCGCAGCTTGTTCTCCTTCGCTGTCTGCGCAGGAACGCAGTACATGTTCGTGAGCGGATACAAGTTGCACTTTTCCCGTAAAACGTTATCCAGTCCGACACGACGCTGTGACGCTGGCGGCACAATGCCCATTCATTGTGCCTGATTCAAGATCTGGTTGGGATCAGGCTGCTTCTTCGACCGGTTTTACTTCGTCATAGAGGAAGCAGGCCACGTAGTGGTTGTTGCCCAGATCAGTGAAGGCAGGCTCTTTTTCCCGGCAGATGTCCATCACCCGGGGACAACGGGTGCAGAAGTTGCAGCCCTTAGGCGGATTGGCCGGGCTGGGTACATCCCCCTCCAGGATGATGCGCTTGCGCCGCCGTTCGATGGCCGGGTCAGGAATAGGGACGGCCGACAGGAGTGCCTGGGTGTAGGGATGCAAGGGGTTCTCGTACAGCTCGTCCCGGTCCGCCAGCTCCACAATTTTGCCCAGGTACATCACCGCGATCCGGTCGGAGATGTGGCGTACCACCGACAGGTCGTGGGCGATGAAGAGGTAGGTCAGGTTCAGTTCATCCTGCAGATCTTCCAGCAGGTTGATGATCTGGGCCTGGATGGAAACATCCAGCGCCGAGATGGGCTCATCGCAGACGATGAACGCCGGGTTGACCGCCAGGGCCCGGGCCACGCCGATGCGCTGGCGCTGGCCGCCGGAGAACTCGTGGGGATAGCGGTTGACGAAATAGGGGTTTAGCCCCACGATCTTCAACAGCTCCTGGACCCGTTCCTGGCGTTCTTTCCTGGAGCTGCCAATGCCGTGGACCTCCAGGGGTTCACCGACGATGCTGCCCACGGTCATGCGGGGGTTCAGCGAGGCGTAGGGATCCTGGAAGATCATTTGCATGCGGCGTCGCATGCGGCGCAATTCTTCGCCCTTGGTGGCGGTCAAGTCTTTGCCCTCGAAGATGACCTGGCCGCCCGTGGGCCGGTAGAGCTGGAGAATGGCCCGGCCAGTGGTGGATTTGCCACAGCCCGATTCGCCCACCAGGCCCAGGGTTTCACCCCGATACATCTGGAAGCTGATGCCATCCACGGCCTTGATGGCACCGACCTGACGCTGAAAGATAATCCCCCGGGTGATGGGGAAGTGCATTTTTAAGTCTTTGACGGTCAACAAAGGCTCGCCTTTACCGACGCCGTTGCCGTTGCTCATTTACGCCGTCTCCTCATTTTCGATGACTTGCACTTTCACATCTGAGATGTCGGCCCAACAGGCTGCCTTGTGGCCCGGTCCCACCTCTTCCAGCGGAGGATTTTCCTGCCAGCATTTGTCCATGACAAAAGAACAACGAGGTGCGAACGGGCACTGGTTGGGCAGCTCCAACAGGTCCGGGGGAAGCCCTTCGATGGGTATCAATCTCTTTTGGCGGCCCAGGTCCAGGCGGGGGATGGAGCGCAGGAGCCCGAGGGTGTAGGGATGGCGGGGCCTGGTGTAGATCTCGTCTACCGGGGCTTCCTCAATGATGAAGCCCGAATACATGACGATGACCCGTTCTGCCATGCCAGCCACCACGCCCAGATCGTGGGTGATCCAGATGATGGCCATGCCCAGTTCCTTCTTCAGGCGGGTGACCAGATCCACGATTTGGGCCTGGATGGTCACATCCAGCGCGGTGGTGGGCTCGTCGGCGATGAGGAGTTGGGGGTTGCAGCTCAGCCCCATGGCGATCATCACCCGCTGCCGCATACCGCCCGAGAACTGGTGGGGGTAGTCATCCAATCGAGACTCCGCCCCAGGGATGCCCACCATTTCCAGCAGCTCCACAGCCCGCCGACGGGCCTGCTCCCGGCTCATGCGCAGATGCAGTTCCAGGGCCTCGGTAATCTGACGACCAATGGTCAGCACCGGGTTCAGAGAGGTCATGGGGTCCTGGAAGATCATGGCAATGCGATTGCCGCGGATCTGGCGCAGCTCTTCTTCGCTCAGCTTCAGCAGGTCCTGGCCATCAAACCAGACCTCGCCGTCGACGATTTTGCCCGGCGGCTGGGGGATGAGGCGAATCAGGGACATCACCCCCACGCTTTTGCCACTCCCGGACTCGCCCACGATGGCCACGGTCTCCCCTTTGTTCACTGTGTAGGAGATGCCGTTGACCGCGTGGACGACGCCATCCTGGGTGAAGAACTGGGTCTTCAGGTTCTTCACTTCTAGCAACGTTGCCATGAAGTTACGCTCCTCCGCAAAAGTTGTCGATGGATCCAGTGTCTGCCTCGGGCGGCGACAGAGGCCGGTTCACCGGATTCCCGCCACCCAGTCATTGCTGGCCATGGGAAAGGGTCGGCCGGCGACCGGCGTTGGGGGAAGAAGCCCTCTTCAATCAAGCCGATATCCAGCAGGTAGACGATCTTGAGGCAAGTATCGTAAATACTGCGCTTCCGTAGCCACGTCCAAGCGAAGCGGTTGAATCGCCTGCAGGCTGGTAAGAACCACGCGGGGTAATCTGGGCGTGTTCAAACCGGTCAGAAGCAGATTCTGTGAGTTGCTCTCTGAACAGCCGGCAGATCGCTGCCGGGATCCACTAGAACGCAATCCTAGCAAAGTTTAAAGGGCTTGTCAAACCATTTTGCCAAAATCTCGGCATGCTTCCTCAGTTGCCCATGGCGCCTCATCCAGTCCCAGAGCGGGAGACAGCCGGCACCGCCGTCTGCCCTACCCCTGCAGCCACTGCCGCAACTGCTGGATCTGGGCCTGGACAGCCCGCCGGCTGGTGCCTCCTTCCACATCCCGGCGCTCCACACTGGCCTCATAGTCCCACACCTGGGCCACGTCCTCCTGGAAGGCGGGGTGCAGGCCCTTCAGGTCCTCCACGGTCAGTGCGGAAAGGGGCACTCCCCGTTGCTCGGCCAGCTGCACGGCTGCTCCCGCGATGTGGTGGGTCTCCCGGAAGGGAACACCCCGGCGAACCAGGTACTCGGCCAGGTCGGTGGCCAGCATCTCCGGCACCAGCGCCGCAGCCATACGCTCTGGGTGGGCTTCCAGGGTCGAGAGGACGCCACAGGCGATCTGCAGGCAGGCTTGCAACGTGTCCACCGTGTCGAAAAGGGGCTCTTTGTCCTCCTGTAGATCTTTGTTGTAGGTGCTGGGGAGGCCTTTGAGCACCACCAGCAGGCTGTTCAGGGCGCCCACCACCCGCCCTGTCTTGCCCCGCAGAAGCTCCAGGGCGTCGGGGTTCTTCTTTTGGGGCATGAGGCTGCTGCCCGTGCTGTAGGCGTCCGCCAGGGTGACGAAGCCGAATTCCCGGCTGCTGTAGATGATCAGGTCCTCGGCCAGGCGGCTCAGGTGGACCATGGTCAGGGCGGCCCAACTCAAAAACTCCACGATGAAGTCCCGGTCGCTCACACCGTCCAGGCTGTTGGGCGTGATCCCCGCGAAGCCCAAGTCCTCGGCGAGCTGGCGGCGGTCGATGGAAAAGGGGTTGCCGGCCAGGGCACCGCTGCCCAGGGGCAACAGATTGACCCGAACGGCCAGGTCGGCCAGGCGGGACGCGTCCCGCTGCCAGGCCCAGGCATGGCTCAGGAGCCAGTGGCTCCAGCGCACCGGCTGAGCCGGCTGGAGATGGGTGTAGCCGGGCATCAGCCAGTCGATTTCGGCGGCGGCCCGCTCCACGGTGACGGCGATCAGCGCGCGCAGATGCTCCTGGAGCCGGTCGATCTCCTCCCGTAGCCACAGGCGCACATCGGTGGCCACCTGATCGTTGCGGCTGCGGCCGGTGTGCAGTTTGCCCGCCACCGGGCCGATGAGCTCCGTCAGGCGTCGCTCGTTGGCCGTGTGGATGTCTTCATCGGTGGGCTGGAGCTGGAACCGGCCCTCGGCCCACTCGGACGCCACCTGGTCCAGGCCCGCTACGATCTGCCGGGCCTCGTCCTCCGTGATGAGCCCGGCCCGGGCCAGGGCCCGGGCATAGGCCTGGCTGCCCTGGATGTCCGCCCGCCACAGGCGCCGGTCGAAGGGGATGGAGGCGTTGAACGCTTCCATCAGCGGATCGGTTGAGCCAGTAAAACGTCCTCCCCAAAGTTTGCTTGTCATCGTCCCATGTGCTTTCTAGCGGGTTTGGGCTGTTTCCGGTTGAGGGGGCGATGGCCCCCGCCACACCGAAAACCTGCCGAAAACCATTGAGTTATTTCTCCACCAGTTCGCTCTGGCTGAGTTCTGCCTGGGTTGACCAGGGCCATGGCAGCCTCAGGGCGTGGGGCGCAGGGGATCCAGCGCCACCGGCCGGGTGCGCCATGGGCGATAGATCGCCCAGTGATCGCAGAGCCGTAACACCCTGTAACGGTGGCGCACCCAGATCACGGTGGCCACGCCGCCCAACAACAGGGCCACGATGCCGATCAAACCGGCCTCTGGGCCGAAGGCGCCGCCCGTCCACAGGATGGGCCCCTGCTGTTCGATGGCGATGAAGGTCACGCTGGCATAGTTGTTGCCGCTCACTGGAAAGCCGAAGACGTTGCCCTGAAAGAAGTTCCAGGTGATGTGGAGCCCGATGGGCAAACCCAGCCGGCCCGTGAGCATGGTGCCCAGACCGAAGAGCAGGCCGGCCAGCACCAGGTAGGAGGTGCTGATCCAGGAGCTGTTGGGGTTGCGAATGTGGAGCAGGCCGAAGAAGAGGGAAGAGAGCAGCCAGGCGGCCAGCAACGCCAGCCGGGGCGAGAGCGGGGGAAGGTAGAGCCCTTCTGCCAGATTCCGCATCTGGTATCCCCGGGTCAACAACTCTTCGCTGATGCCCACCACCACGAACACCACCAGGGGGCCGAAGATGGCCAGCAAAAAGGGGCCAGACCCCGGCGCCGACCAGAAAAGGGCCCGGACGGTAACCCACCCGGCCAGCCACTCCACGGTAAAGACAAACAGCATCAGCCCCGCCCCCAGGATCAGGCCAAAGCAGAGATCGCACCACCAGTGCCGGTCCAGGCCCAGTCCCAAGTCCCGCAGGGGGCGATGGTCCACATAGCGGACCATCAGCCAGGTGCCCACCAGCATGGTGGCGAGGGTCAGCAGGGAAAAGAGTACCCGCTCCGGAAAGATGGTCAGTTGGGGGAAGAGCCACCAAAGCCATTCCGCCAGGGGGCGCCCCACCCAGAGATGGGCCAGGGCAGGCCCCACAAGCCAGAGGGCGATGTAGAGGAGGACCCGCCAGCCGGCACGCAGACGCCCTTCCTTGCTGTTCCAAAGTGGCCTGACCAGCCAGTTCATTGAAAGTGACCTCAATCGGGTTTGGTACACCGAAATCGGGCATATTGTAGCCTTGAATGGGTCACATGAAAAGTAGGCGGTCTACCCGGGGAAACCCTGTGCCTCAGCCGTTCAGCCATTGGCAAGCGGCAGGGGGCCTGCTACAATGGCCAACGAAGGTTTGGCACAAGCGCAAATACCGCGCCAGAAATTCGCCAGGGCGGGGAAAAGTTGCCATTGCCAGATGAGGGGGTAGGATGAAAAAACCGCTAGACCCGATGCTCCCCAACCCGAAACAAGAGCGTCCGGAACGGGTGGAAGAACGCCTGCGGAAGGCCCGGGAAAAGGCCTCCGAATATCTGGAGAAGCGCCAGGAGCAGCCCGAAGAGCCGGCCACGACCGGCGGACGGCAGCGGGCCGTGCGTCCCCTGGGCGAATGGCAGGATCTGGTGGGGCAGCGCATCGAAGAGGCCATGCGGGACGGCGCCTTCGACAACCTGCCCGGTCGGGGCAAACGCCTGAATCTGCGCCGCAATCCCTTCGTGCCGGAAGATCAGCAGCTGGCCTATCAGTTGTTGCAAAACAACAACCTGGCGCCCGCCTGGATCGGCGAGCGCCAGGAAGTTCTGCGCAAAATTGAATCCTGGCGCGTCCAACTGCGCCAGCAGGTGGCGGAAGTGCAGGCCGAGGCCCGGCCAGGCGGCGCAGAGCGGACCTACCTCCGGCAGCGGTGGGAACGACAGGTCGCCATCTGGGAAGCGGAGATTCTGGAGCTAAACCGGCGCATCACCACCCTCAATTTGCAGCAGCCTGTCGCCCATCTGGAGGTCTTCAAGCTAATCCTGGATGAAGAGCTGGCCCGCCTGGGCGTGTCCCGGCATACTTTTTCCTGAGGAAGCACGCCGCCAGCGGAGTTCCCGGGTGACCCGCCGCCGTGGCCTCAGCCGTGGCGCCGCATGAAGCGATACATCCGCTCCAGGGCTTTTTCGATGTTTTCCATGCTGGCCGCGTAGGCGCAGCGCACATGTCCCTCGCCGCCTACGCCAAAGGCGCTGCCCGGAATGACGGCCACGTGCTCCTCCAGCAGCAGCCGCTCGGCAAATTCGTACTCGTCCATCCCCGTCCGCTTCACGCTGGGAAACGCGTAGAACGCTCCCTTGGGCTCGAAACAATCCAGCCCAATTTCGTTGAGCCCCTGGACGATGAAGCGCCGCCGGGCGTCGTAACTGGCCACCATCTCCTGCACGTACTCCTCCACCCGGGGGTCAGTCAGGGCCACCAGGGCCGCCTCCTGCCCCATGGTGGGGGCCGACATGATGAGATATTGGTGGATCTTGCGCATGGCGCCGATCAGGTCCGCCGGTCCCAGGGCGTAGCCGATGCGCCAGCCGGTCATGGCGTAGTCCTTGCTCATGCCACCCAGGTGGACGGTGCGTTCGGCCATGCCGGGGAGGGTGGCGAACATGACGTGCTGGTGGCCGCTATAGACCAGCCGGTCGTAAATCTCGTCGGAGATAACGATCAGGTCGTGGCGCTCGGCGATGCGGGCGATGGCCAGCAGCCCTTCCCGATCCATCACCGCGCCGGTGGGGTTGTTGGGGAAGCCGATCAGCAGGGCCTTGGTGCGGGGCGTGATGGCTGCCTCGATGGCCTCGGGCCGGACCTGAAAATCGTCGGCTGCACAGGTGGGGATGTCGACGACGGTGCCGCCGGCCAGCAGCACGCTGGCGGTGTAGCTCACAAAGCAGGGCTGGGGCACGATCACTTCGTCGCCGGGGTCCAGGATGGCCTGCATGATCAGGGACATGGCCTCGCTGACGCCGACGGTGATCAGCACCTCCCGTTCGGGGTCATAGGCCGGTGCGCCGTAGAGCGCGCCCAGCTTGCGGACGATGGCCTCCCGCAGTTCCAGCATGCCGGCGTTGGAGGTATAGGCCGTGTGCCCCTTCTGCAGGCTGGCGATGCCCCCCTGCAGGATGGGCGCCGGCGTCACAAAGTCCGGCTCGCCGATGCCCAGGCTGATGACGTCGTCCATGGTGGCCGCAATGTCGAAGTAGCGGCGAATTCCCGATGGCGGGACCGCCTGGACCCGTTTGCTCAGGCGGTTGTTCCATCGGGTGGAATGGGTCCCGTTTTGTACTAACAGAGACGGGGTCTCTGGCGTCGTGATCGATTGGGTAAGATGGTTGTTCATAAGGTGGTTGGCCTCCCTGGCCTTTGAGAATCAGGGCTTGTGGTTCCATGCCAGCTCGATAGACGGGCAGGGAAGCACCGGCACAGGGCCAGGCGTCCCCTGCGTTGTCGGTTGAGTGCCGTTCACAATTTGCGATCCGACGGCTCGCAAATTGCCGGCAGCTAGCGATGGCCAAACCACCTACACCATGGCCGAAAACGGAGTTGTCGCTATCCATACGTTGGTATCCAACAGCCGATCTAGAAAATCCCGGCAGAAATTCGCCGATCAGGCCTCTGGCCTGCGGCTTCGCCGATCGGGCCTCTGGCCCGCGGCTTCGCCGATCGTCTCCACCAGAGGTAGTGCCGCTCTGCCGTGCTATTTACGCCAGA